>DASYUA010000198.1:0-29033 GCA_036001665.1 Tepidisphaeraceae bacterium | reverse complement strand
AGGACGGCGTCGATGGAGAGCGGGGGATGATTGGGGATGGAGATTTTGAGGGGGAAGCGGCCGGGCTCTTGGGGGGTGGAATTGATTTTCCAACTGAGCGCTTGTGGGGGGATGCCTTCGGCGAGATAGGCGCGGAGATCGGCCATGGCTTGTTCGCGGGAGAGTTGTTCCCAGGGTTGGTTGGAGCTGGCGGGCTGCTGCCATTTGCCGCGCATGCGCTCGAGGGTTTCGCGGATGGGGGGGTGGGTTTTGGATTGAGTTGTGGGGTCGTCGAGAGAGAGAGGGGAGGCGGTTGAGATGGTGATGGGGGCGCGGACGTCGCTGTTGACGGTGGCGACGACGGTGAAGGAGGAGCCGGGGGGAGGATTCCAGTTGGCCGGATCGACGCGGGCGGGGAGATAGAGGAAGGTCATGACCATGGGGCCGAGGAGGAGGGCGAGGGGGACGAGGGCGGCGAGGAAAATTCGGGTTTGGACGGGGGAGGCGAGGCGATTGAGGACGGCAGCTCGAGGGGAGCCTTTGGGGAGTTGGTTGGATTCCTTGATGAGGAGATTGGCGCGGCGCTTGGCTTCGCTGAGGCGGGAATTGTCGGTGAGAAAGCGCTGGATGAGCATGGTGGCGGCGGCGATGAGGGCGGCGACGAAGGTGACGACGGCGGGTTTGCCGAAAGCGCGGAGGATGGGCCAGAGGAAGAGGTCGAGGAAGCGGAAGGAGGGTTGGTAGAGCCAGTTTTCGGGGAGGAGGAAGACGAGCAGGAGATAGAAGCCCCAGATGAGGGTGAAGATGTTGCGGAGGCGGGCGGAGGAGCGTTCTTTTCTTCCCGGAACCGGGGGGATGAGGTTGCGGGGGATGCGGAGGTCGTCGGGAGATGAAACTAGCCCCGTCCCGGTTTCCGTTCCAGGGTCGCTGGGAGCGGAAACTAGCCCAGTCCCGGTTTTGGTCCCAGTCCCGGTTTTGGTCCCGGAAACTAGCTGCGTCCCCGTTTCAGTCCGCGTCTCCGTTTCAGTCCGGTGGATGGAGCCGTGGCGGCCGTCGATGGTGATATTTTCGCCTTCGGAGAAGAGTTGAGTGGCGCTGGGGAGGATGACGGCGGGGATGTTCATTTCGCGTGCGACGACAGCGCCGTGGGAGAGGGTGCCGCCGCATTCGAGGATGAGGCCCGCGGCGTTGACGAAGAGCGGGGTCCAATTGGGATCGGTGGAGGGGCAGATGAGGATGTAGTTTTTGCCGAGGTCGCCGGCGGATTGGGGGGAGAGGACGATGCGGGCGGGGCCGGTGGCGTGGCCGGGGGAGACGGCGAAGGCTTGGTGAGAGGCGGAGGCGGAGAGCTGGGGGGGTTGGCCGAGGATGTCGATGGCGCCGGCGTCGATGATGAAGGGGAGGGTGAGCTTGGATTCGGCGGCGGAGAGGATTTTGCGCTGATTGATGAGGTGATGGGGGGCGAAACCGACGCGGAGGGCGTCGAAGAGTTCTTCGAGGGTGAGTTGGAAGGCATCGTCGGCAATATCGAGGCGGCGGCCGGCTTCGACGATCACATCGCGGAGGAGGTCGTAGCCGAGCATGAGGTAGTATTTGCCATCTTCGCGGAAGGCGATGTAGCGGCGGACGAGGCTGAGGCGATTTTCGAGTTCGACGGCGTCGGCGGGTTGGAGGCGTTTTTTCAGGTCCTGAAGTTTTTCATCGCTTCGCCGCAAATGATCGACGTGAAGATTCAGGGGGCTGGCGCCGTCTTTGAGGCGATTGGCCATGTTCTGGAGATCGTCGGGGCGCTCGCGCCATCTTGGAGTGGCCAGGTCAAATTCGTCGGGGGCGCGATGGCCGTAATCGGCGAGCCAGGAATCAATGGAGTGTTCGCCCTGCGCCAGCTCGTAGAGATGGACGCTGGCGAGAAGAGTTTTGTCGGGTTCCGCGGCGGCGGCGAGGGCGGCGGCGAGGGATTCGGGATCGTCATCCCAGAAGTTTTCTTCCAGCAGGGATTTCAATTCAGCGAGGGCCATGGCGCAGACCATGCTGGGGAGGAGGGACCAGGGGGCGAAGTCGTCCAGGACGCGATCGTGGCGAGAGTTCCAGAGGTCGATGAGTTGCTGGGTGTCGAGGGACTGGAGATTGCGGTTTTTTTCTTCGCGGCAGTACTCGACGAATTTGGGGATGATGTCGGTGGACAATTTTTTGTCGAGATCGGTGGAGAGAAGGTGGACGTTGGCGCTGACTTTGGATGCGCTGCGGGCGGCGGAGAGGCGCTGTTGCATGGAGCCGGTTGGAATCGTCGGGGGGGATTGGGCGGCGTCGGGATTTTTTCGAAGTTCTTCGAGGTCGTACTTGAATGGGTAGTCGGGGAAGAACATTTCGGCGGCGAGGGAAAGGTCCATGTAGGGGCGGCCGCCGACGCGGTGGAGGAAGCCGTCTCTGCGGATGCGATCGGAGGGCTGGAAGCCGACTTGCTTGTACATTTTTCCGAAGCCGCCATCGCCGGACATGAAATGCTGGATGACGCTCCAGGTCAGCGGAGTCGGATGTTTTAATGTCTCGGAGATGTTGTGGAGGACGAAGGGGCCGCGATTTTGGGACAGAAGTTCGCGGAGTTTGGCGCGGGTGGATTGGAGGAGCTGTTCGTAGGTTTCGGCGTGCTCGAGAGTCGTGATCGGACGAGACTGAAGAAGAAATAAATTGCCATTGTGGATGGCCCATTCGATGTCCTGGGGGCGGCCGAAATGATCGGCAGCACGGCGGCCGAGTTGCCAGAGTTTGGTGACATCGGCGGAGCGAAGACAGGGGATGCGACGGCGGTCTTCCTCGACGGGTTTTTCTTCTTCGTCGCCGGGTTTGAGCTGGATTTGCTTGTCGGAGATGGTGGCGGCGAGGACGCGACCGGAATCGATTTCGAGGCGCAGGACATCGGGCTGGACGCGGCCGGAGACGACTGATTCGCCAAGGCCCCAACTGGCTTCGATGAGCATTTCGGTGCGGGAGCCGGTTTGGGGATTGGCGGAAAAGAGGACGCCGGCGACGTCGGCGGGGACGAGTTTTTGCACGACGACGGCCATGGCGACTGTGGCGAGATTGATGCCGTGCTCGGTGAGATAGGTGCGGGTGCGCGGGGAATCGAGGCTGGCCCAGCAGCACTGGACAGCGTCGAGGAGGGCTTCTTCGGAGTTGATGTCGAGGAAGGTGTCGTACTGGCCGGCCATGGAGGCGTCGGCCATGTCTTCGGCGGTGGCCGAGGAGCGGACGGCGACGGCGGGTGCGCCCATGGCGCGCCAGGATTTCTTTATTTCGTCTGCGAGGGACTGAGGCATGTGGGGGGAGCCGTAGGAGCGGGCGTGGCGATAGGCTTCGGTGGTGATGACAAAGCCTGCCGGGACGGGGAAGCCAGCGCGGATAAGGAGGCCGAGGTTGACGGCTTTTCCGCCGGCGACGGTTTTGTCGCGGCAGTCGGCGAGATCTTGAAGAAGGACAGGGCCGCGGGTCATGGCAATTGGGCCACCTTTCCGCCGACGAAGCAGCGCAGGCCGCCGGTTTCGCTGCCGACGAAGACGCGGGAGTTGGAGATCATGGGGGAAGAGAGGGTGAGGCCCATTTCGGCGGGTTTGTCTTCTTTGTTGAGTAACTTTTTCTCGATCACGCTGCCATCTTTGACGCTGACGACGATGAGATAGCCATCTTTGGTGACGGCGTAGATGTGAGAGGAGGTCATGGCGGGGGCACCAAGGAGATTGGAGGTGGTGCCGAGGGATTTTCGCCAGATGATGGAGGCATCCTTTTGATTGACGAGGACGAGCTCGCCATTTCTAACCGGGCAGAGGACTTTGCCATCGCGGGCGGCGATTGCGCCCAGGACCGAGTCGGTGAAGCCGAGTTTCCAGCGCTGGTCGCCGGTTTTGGAGTCGAAGGCGGCGACGACGCCGCCGGGATGGGCGGCGACATTGACGAAATCGCTGTTGCCGCCGCCGACGATGACCAGGTCGTCGATGAGGGTGACGGCGCCGGTGCCGGGGTAGCCGAAGGTTTGCTTCCAGATTTCGCGGGGGAGGTTTTTGGCTTTGAGCTCGGCGTCGGTTTCACTGCGAAGAGCGACGACGGCGTTGCCCTGGAAGCCGGAGCCGATGTAGATTGTGCCGTCTTTGGAGATAGCGGGGGAGCTTTCGGGGTCGGCGACGGGGTAGCGCCAGAGTTCCTTGCCGTCGGAGATGCGGACGGCCAGAACGAAGCCGGGGTCACCGATAGGTTTGTGGTCGGGGCCTTCGATTGCGCCGACGCCGGCGACGACCATGTCGCCGTGAATAGCCGGGGAGGATTCAATGTGGAGGGGGGTTTGGAGCTTCCAGTGAAGGCGGCCGGTGGCGGCGTCGAGGCAGATGAGATAGCTGTCCTTGTGGTCGTGGAGGCCCTGGCCGATGAGGAGGTATTTGCCGTCGGCGGTGATGGCGGGGGAAGAGAAGAAGGCTTTGTGGTCCTGGTTATCGAGCTTGTCGATTTTCCAGATTTGAGCGCCGTCGGAGGCGCTGACGCAGAAGATGGAGCCGAGGTATTTGTCGGGGGAGGTGAGGACGAGGGTGGCGGAGGCTCCATAGACGCGGTCGCCGACGACGGCCGGGGAGGAGAGGTACATGGTGTCTTCTTCGGGGTTGAATTCCCATCGGGGGCGGAGATCGAGGGGGCTGGGGGAGCCGTCGTGGCCGCAACGGGCGTAGTCGTAGCGGAAGACGGTGGGTTCGTTTCGTACCGTGGCGGGCTGGGTGGTGGGGTTGGTGGTTGGAGTGCCGTTTTCCTCCTGGCGGAGGATGTCGAGGGCAACTTTGGCCCAGTCGATGCGCTGGGGGCCCTGGGCTTTGGCGGGGGTGGTGGGGGAGAAGAGCCAGATACACAAGAAGGTGAGGGCTACCCCCCCTACCGCGATGGATGGGAGGAGAAGTGGCCGGCGGCGGGCGAGGCGGGCCAGCTCGCGGGGTTTGAGGAGGAGGGCGAGGGCGGAGGCGATGGGGGCGAGGATGGCTGGGAGGAGGGCGGTGCCGGCGTTGACGAAAATCGGAACGACGGCGATCGGCGGCGTGTTATTGAAGATGGAATACACCAGAGTTAGACCTCCGTGCCTTGCATTAGTTACAGATAACCGGGGGTGGGGCGTGGATCAATTGGAGGGACTGGGAGGACAGGTCAAGGCCCGCACCACAATAGCTTCTTTGCCCGTAAGGAACATCCTCTTGCCATCGTCATCTAAGTGGTCTATACAGGTGGGTCGTCTTCATTGTTGCTTAACAGGCAACCGCGGCCAAAGGACAAGGATGTCCGAGATTTTTCGTCACGAAGCTCGGTGCAAGGTACATGGGTTTTGGACGACTACCCCTGGCGGCAGCGGGGCGCTGTTGGCGAGATTCCCTGCCCAGGCTGAACGCAGATCGTTTGATGACAATGTGTTAATCGGTTTTGGCCGTTCAACGGCGGGTGAATTTCCCCCGTAGAACCGTTGACGGCACACTCTAATCGCGGAGGCGATGATGAGATGGGATGGAAGGATGCGCGTTGTATTGAGGCTATCTCTGGCTGTTTTGGCCGTTGTTATTCTGGGGGATTTGCCGGCGTGGGGGCAGGGGCAGCCAGCGCCAACGACTGCCAGTAAGCCGGCCGCCACGACTGTAGCGCCCACCACCAAACCCACCGCTCCGCCCGTGGCCGCACCAAAGCCGGTGGTCGCACCCGCGCCTGCGCCGGTTCCGGAGCCGGTTGCGGCGGCCAATGCGCTGGTGAATGCCAAGGCGGCGTATCAGCAGAAGAATTACCAGGGGGCGGCGGAGCAATACCGGAATTTCATCAAGACCTATCCTGCGCGGCCGGAGATTCCGGCGGCGCGGTATGGTTTGGCGCTGGCGCTGGTGGCGATGCCGCAGGTGGATTACAACGCGGTGGTGGAGGCGCTGACACCCGTGGAGGGGACGGCGTTCGCGGAAAAGCCGTATGCCCTTTATTACATTGGGCTTGGTTATCGCGGACAGGGGATGAAGGAGCCCGCGAAGGCGAAGGACAAGTTTGAGCAGGCGGCAGCGCATTTCCGGGCGGCGGCGGACGGGTTTGCAGCACTGCCGAAGTCGGCGGCGACGCCGGGCCGGCCTTTGCCGGTGGAAGTGGAATGGACTGCCCGGGCAAAGTGTGATCAGGCGGAGGTTTTGATTCTGGCCGGGCACTTTAAGGAAGCGGCGGCAATTGTAGAGCCGATGGTGAAGGATGGAGGACTGGCCAGGAGCCGGTATGGGAAATTGTCGGCGTTTTATCTGGGATGGGCGGATTTTGGGTTGAATGATTTTGTGGGGGCGGGGCGGGCGCTGAGTGCGGTTGCGCCGTTTGATGATCCGGCGATCGGATTGCATGCGCGGTTTATCCTGGGAAGGACGCACCAGATTGCGGAGGAAGCGCCGGAGGCCAGTGCGCATTTTGAGGCGGTGGTGAATGGGTTTGAGAAGGTGAAACAGGCGGCGACGCTTGCGCTGAAGAATCCGGATGCGTATCGGGAGAGGCCGGATGAGCGGGTGTTGCTGGAAGAACTGGCAAAGAGCGGCCCGGAATACATTGCGGAGGCGAAGTATCAATGGGGGGTTTGCCTTCAGCAGCAGGGGCAGTATTCGGCCGCGCTGGAAAAGCTGGTGGTGTTTGCGCAGCAGAATTCCAAGTCGCCGTTTGTGAGCGATGCGGTGCTGCGGCAGGGGATTTGCCGGGTGGAGATGAAGCAGTTTGCGGATGCGGCCAAGACGCTGGCGAGTTTGGGAGAGCATCCGACGCTGGGGGAGGCGGCGATGTGGTGGCTGGGGAAGACGCACGCGGGGATGGCGGATGCGGGGAACCCCAAGAGCTTTGAGCCGGCCATCGCGACGCTGCAAAAGGCGGCGGAGAAGGCGCGGGCGGGGAAGGAACCGGAAGCGAAAATTCGCCGCGGACAGATTTTGATGGATGTGGGGGATACGCAGCAACTGGCCAAGCAGTTCAAGGAGGCGGCGGCGACGTATCAGACGCTGCTGCTGGAGAAGCCCAGCGAGGAGTTGAACGAGGCTGCGCTCCAGAAGCTATCGATGTCGCTGGGGATGGCGGGGATGTATGCGGAGTCGGACAAGATTTGTGCCGAATTTGGGCAGAAATATCCGAGGAGTCCGCTGACGCCGCTGGTGGTTTTTCGGTCGGCGGAGAACGCGTTTCATTCGAAGATGATGCCCGAGGCATCGCAGCGGTACGCGGTGGTGGTGAGCAAGTTCCCGGAGTTCACGCAGATCAATGCTGCGCGGAAGGGATTGGGGACGGCCTTTTATCAGCTTGGGAAATATGAAGAGGCGGCGGGGGCGCTGGGGCAAGTGCCGAGTGCTGAGCGTGTCGGGGAGATGGCGGGTGTGTCGTATCTGCTGGCGGAATGTTTGATCAAGACGATGCCGGCGGATGCGGAGGATGCGCTTTCAACAGCGCGGCTGGTGGATCAGATCGAGCAGGCGGCGACGCTGCTGAACGCGTTTGTTGTGGCACAGGAGAATCATCCGGAGGTGCCGGGGGCGCTGCTGAAGGTCGGGACGATGCGGCAGCGGGCGGCCAGCGTGCTGGCGGATGCGGATGAGAAGAAAAAGAATTTGCTGGAGGCGCGGGATGCGTACGTGAAGGTGGTGCAGCGCTTCCCGAATCATCCGCAATTCGCGACGGCGGTGATGGAGAACGCGAGGATTTCAGCGCAGATGGGGGATTACTCGACGGCGGTCAATCAGCTCAATCGGTTTCAGGGTGCGCCGCTGAATGGTCAGCCGATTGCACCGCTGGCGCTGATTCAATTGGGGGATTATCTGCGGATTCAGAAGCGGGCGGCGGAAGCGGTGGCGCTGCTCAACAACGTCAAGACGCAGCATGAGGCGGCGCTTTTGAAGGATGCAGCGCGGGCTGGATGGGTGGCGACGCTGCATTACAACCTGGGGATGGCGCTGAAGGACAGCGGCAAGTTTGCCGAGGCGCGGACGGAATTGGAGAGCGTCTCGACGCTGTATCCGAACAGCCCGGAGGCGTTGGAGGCGGCCTGGCGCGTGGGGGAGAGCAGGCGCGAAGAAGCCGTTAAAAAATTAAATGACGCACACAGGTCAATGAAGGCCGCTGGCGGCAAACCGGCGGAGACGGCGGCAGCGCAGGCGGGTGTGGATGCCAGCGCCAAGGCAGTACGGGAGGCGGCGGATTATCTGGCGGGGCAGGCGGCCAAGGCGGAGAAGAGCCCGCAGACGAAATTGCGGCTGATGCACGAAGTGGCGATGTGCTATCGATTTTTGGCGGAGGCGGAGTTTGAGATGGCGCGGGAGAAGTTGCAGCGGGAGGCGGGCGCGAAGCGGCAAGCCATGCTCGTGGCAGATTTGCCCAAGGGGCGGGCGATTCCGCCGCTGAAGGCAGTGGAAGTATTGGGTGGAGCGGTGCCGCCGCAGCCGAGCGAGGCGATTGCGAAGGAGAAATATCAGGCGGTGGTGGCGGCGGGGGCGGACACGCCGTTTGCGATTGAAGCGCGGGTGGAGTTGGCGGAATTGCTGGCGAAGCGTGGCGATGTGGATGGGGCGGTCAAGCTGCTGGGCGAGGCGGTGAATCAGGATGGGGCGGCGGACCAGATCGACAAGATTCGCATGCGATTGGCGGAGATTGCGCTGGTGAGGCGTGATACGAAGACGGCGCGGACGCAATACGAGACGATCGCGGCGAACCAGAAGAGCGCCTATTACCATCATGCGAAGGTGGGGATGGGCGAGTGCTACGCGGTGGAGAAGAAATGGCCGCAGGTTGTGGAGATCATGCTGGTGTATCGCACGACGCCGGAATTGAAGCGATTGCCGGAGGTGGCGGATCGGGCGATGCTGCTGCTGGGGCAGGCGTATGGACAGATGGGGCAATGGGAGCCGAGCCGGCTGGCAATTGATGCGTTCAATCGATATCACCCCAACAGTCCGCTGATGCCGGAAGCGAAATTTACGATGTCGGTAGCGCTGCAAAACCTGCGGCAACTGGATGCGGCGGTGGCGGGGTATCGGGATGTGCTGAGCAAGACCAACGGAGAGCTGGCAGCGAAGGCGCAGCTTCAGATGGGGCTGGCGCTGATGGAGATGAGGCGGTTTGACGAGGCGCTGGATGCGTTGCTGGTAGTGCCGCTTTCTTATGACTATCCGGATTTGAGCGCGTCGGCGCTGTGTGAGGCGGCGCGGGCGCTGGTGGAGCTGAAAAAGCCGGCGGATGCGACGCAGTTGCTCAATCGGGTGGTGAAGGACCATCCGACGGGGAATTGGGCGGAGGTGGCGAAGAAGAGGTTGGCGGAGATTAAGTAGATAGAGGATAGAAGATAGCGAAGAGACACGGATGTGTGTGAAGGAGATTTGGTGATGAAAAAGCGCAGCATGATGATTGGGATGTGCCTGGTGGCCGGTTTGGTGTTGTGTGTGAAGGATCGGCCGGCGCAGGCGTATGTGGAGATTCCTTACACGCTGGGGAGGGTGATCAATGAAGCCACGAACGTCGTGGTCATGCGCGTTGAGAAGGTGGACAAGGAAAGGAATCTGATCATTTTCAGCAAGGTGGCGGATTTGAAGGGGAAGCATCCGGCGGAACAGATCAAGCACAACATTGGACGGGGCGGGTTTCATCCGCGGGAGTGGCAGTTCATCATGGAGGCCGCGGAGGTGGGGAAGACGGCGGTGTTTTTCCACAATGGGCAGGCCAGTGAGACCTGCATGGATAACTACTGGTATCAGGCGTATGCCGGGGGCGAGTGGTGGAACATGAGCCACGGCGAGCCGTATCTGCTGCGGTCATTCGCGGGCAAGCCGGAGAAATTGATTCCGCTGGTGACGGACATGCTGGCCGGCAAGGATGTGGTTGTGCCGTGCATGGTGGATGGGGACAAGAATGCGCTGCAACTGCGGACGGCCAAGATCCAGCGGCTAAAGGCGAGTCTGCGGATCATGGATTATGACCAGAAGCGGGATTTTGCGGGTTGGGGCGGGGATGAATTCCGGCAGTTGGCGGGGATGAGCGGTTTCATGATGTATGGCGGACTGACGCGCGTCGATCCGGGGGCGATTGGGATGGCGTCGGCGGATTTTGATGGCGATGGGAGGGCGGATTTGTGTTTGTATGGGGAGAACAAGGTCGTTTTGCTCAAGAGCGCGGGGAAGTCGATGGAGGAAGTGTCGCTGCCGTACAACGGGGGAGCGCGCGGGGCGGCGTTTGGGGATTACAACCATGATGGAAAGCCGGATTTGCTGCTGGCGACGCCGACGGGTCCGAAATTGCTGACGAATACGGGCGGAGCGTTCAAGGATGATTCTTCAGCGCTGCCGAAGGAGCCTTATTACAACCTGACGGCGTGCGCGATGGCGGATTTTGATGGGGATGGGAAGACGGACATTCTGCTGGCGAATGGATTCCTGGGCATGCGGCTTTACAGGAACACTTCGGGGCCGCAGGCGATCGTGACGGGGCCGAAATTGGGCAAGTGGTATGCGGCCGGGCCGTTTGATAATGCGGGTGGGCGGGGATTTGAGACGGCTTATCCGCCGGAGAAGGAAGTGAATCTGAAGGCGGAGTATCCAGGGCGGAGCGGCGAGAAGGCGGTTTGGAAAGAGGCGAATTTTGTCGATGGGCAGCCGAACAGCCTGGCGGTCTATCGGCCGGAGCACAACAACTGGTCGGCGGCGTATGTTTATCGTGAGATCGAGGTGGCGGCGGCGATGGAGATGCCGATATCGCTGGGGAGCGATGACACGCTGACGGTGTGGTGCAATGGAGAGAAGCTGGTGGCGGAGAATGTGCTGCGGCCGTGTACGCCGGATTCGACGATGGCGAGCCTGAAGCTGAAGGCGGGGAAGAACAAGCTGCTGATGAAGATTTGCAATGGGGATGGGGAGTGGCAGTTCTATTTTGCGGCGAAGGTGCCGACGGTGGCGGCCGCGCCGAACGCGTTTGAGGATATTTCGGAGCGGGTGGGGCTGGGAATTTCCGGCGTGGGTGGAAAGAGCAAGGGGGACCGGCTGCTGGTGGCGGATTTGAATGGGGATGGGCGGCTGGATTTCCTGTATTGCGCGGGGAATTGCGTGGTGGGGATCAACACACCCAATGGATTTGTGGAGGCGAAGGATTCGGGGCTGAATTTCCCGTGCGGGAAAATTACCCCGGTTTTGGGGGATTTTAACGGCGACAAGGCGGTGGATTTGTTCGTGCCGATGCCCAGTGGATCGAGGCTTTATAAGAATGACGGGAAGGGGCATTTTTCGGATGTGACGACGGCCAGCGGCGAGTTGTCCAAGCCGATTGCGAATGCAAATTGTGCGGTGTTTGCGGATTTCAACGGGACTGGCAAGATGGATTTGCTGGTTGGATGCCTGAAGGGGCCGAATCGTTATTTCAAGAACAACGGGAATGGGACATTCAGCGATGGCGGGGAGGAGATTGGGTTGTATCAGAAGGTGTTTAACACCCGAGCGATCGCGGCGGTGGATTTGAACAAGGATGGCGTGCTGGATTTGGCGCTGACAAACGAGGGGCAGGAGTCGGCGGTGTTGATTGGATCGCCGGCGCGGAAGAAATAGAAGAGCAGCCGCAGATTACGCAGATGACACAGATTTGCGCAGATCATTCATGATCAGATTTTTTGTGATTGCGCTGGCGATAGTTGGGTTTGGTTCGCCCGTGCGCGCGGACTGGCCGACGCATCGGGGGAATCCGCAGCGGACGGGGAGCGATGATGGGAAGGCGGGGCCGAAGCAGCCGAAGGTGCTGTGGGTTTTCGAATCGAGCGAGCATTTCATCGCGTCGCCGGTGGCGGGGCAGAAGGAGCTGCTGGTTTCGGGGCTGGGGACTTTTAATACGGCGTCACTGCACAATTTGAACATCGATCCGGTCGCCGAGAAGCGGGAGATCTGGGTGAAGCGGCCGCCGTATCTGAAGCAGGCGATGGCGTGCCCGCCGATCATCGCGGAGGGGAAGATTATTTTTGGCGATGGGATGCACCAGACGGATGGGGCGACGCTGCATTGCCTGACGTATCCGGCCGGAATAGCCATCTGGCAGTTGCCGGTGCCGGGGACCCTGGTTCATTTGGAGGGGTCGCCGGCGATGGAGAAGGGGCGAATTTATATCGGCGGAGGGGCGGCGGGGGTGATGTGTGTTGATGCGAATCGAGTGACTATTAATGGAAGGGATACCACGCTTGCGGAGGCGCAGAAGCTGATTGAGACGAAGTGGAAGGAACTGAGCGAGGCGTATGAGAAGGACAAGGTGAAGGACCCGGATTTTGCGATTCCGCCGAGCGAGGATGCGTTGCCGAAGGCGAATCCGAAATTGCTGTGGCAGAAGGGGAAGGACAAATGGCACGTGGATGCGGCGGTGACGGTGTTTGAGGGGAAGGTGCTGGTGGCATCGGCGTATCTGGATAATGAGAAGCTGGGGGAGCGGGGATTGATTTGCCTGGATGCGAACACGGGGGCGCAGAAATGGGAGCGGAAGCTGGATCATAATCCGTGGGGCGGGGCCAGCGTGGCCGGGAAACTGGCGCTGATCGGGTGCAGCAGCATTCGGTTTGAGCCCAAGGATGTGCCGGGGCAGGGGGAGATTGTGGCGGCGGATTTGGAGAATGGGGATGTGAAGTGGAAGAAGAATTTGCCGGGGGGAGTGGTGTCGCCGATTGCGGTGGCGGATGGGCTGGCGATTTTTACGTGCGCGGATGGGAAGGTGAGGGCGGTGGATGCGGTCAGCGGGGATGATAAATGGACATATGAGGGGAAGGCGGCGTTTTTTGGCGGGCCGGCGGTTGGGGGGGCCGTGGCGTATGCGGCGGATTTGAAGGGGGTGGTGCATGCGGTGGGGTTGAATGATGGGAAGGCGCGATGGACGCTGGATCTGGCGGCCGATCCGGCGGTGATGGCGCCGGGGATGGTTTATGGATCGCCGATTCTGCATGATGGGAAGGTGTTTGTGGCGACGTGCAATATCGAGGCGGGGCCGGAGGCGATGAAGACGGTTGTCGTGTGCATTGGCGAACAATGAGGAAACGCGTCATGAGAATGAGCTGGATTTTGGCGGCGGCGATGGTGATGAGCGCGCAGGTGCTGGCGGCGGATGCGCCGTCGGGAATCATCGTGGATAAGGAGAAGAAGTCGATCACGATTCCCGCAAAAGTTGCGCCGCGGAAGCTGGCGACGCTGGATCAGATTTATCCGATCGAGGTGATCGCCTGCTGGCCGACGGAGAAGAAGGGGCAGAAGGCGCACGAGACGGTGGTGGTTTTTGATGTGAAGCCCAGCGAGGTACACAAGGCGCTGGAGAGTTTTGGGTTGAAGGCCGGCAAGCCGGCGCAGGGGGAGGGAGAGAAGGCAGAGGGGCCGGAGGTGAAGGTGTTTCTGGAGATCGCGGAGGGGAAGCGGGTGCCGATTGAGAAGACGCTGGTGGACAAGAAGACGGGCAAGCCGATGCCGGCTTTGAAATGGTATTTCACGGGATCGGTGATGACGCAGCCGAATCCGGAGAAGGATGAGAAGGTGTATGGGGCGGATATGAGCGGGACACTGGTGGGGATATTTCCGGTGACGAACCAGGTGGTGATTCAGACGAATCTGACGATGAAGGATGAGCCGCTGTTGAAGTTGGAGACGGATAAGAAGCTGCTGCCGGCGGAGGGGGCGGCGGTGAAGTTGATCATTGAGGCGAAGTAGGAAGAAAGTAGCGAGTAGTCAGTAGCCAGTAGTTTCATTCGATTTTCCATTCGAGGATTCCGGCGGAGCAGGTGGGCTGAAGGTGCGCCTGGAGGCGGAGGGACTTGGTTTGGATGGGAGTGAAGGTGGTGCGGTTGAAGGTGTCTTTACTGGTGCCGTAGGGAGTGGGGTTTGCGACGGGTTTCCATTGGTCGCCGTCTTGGTAGAGGAGCTGCCAGGAGGCGGGGACGCGGCACTGGCCGGCGCCGGTGTCGTCGAACCAGTAGACTTCGGCGGCGGAGATTTTGCGGGGGGCGTCGAAGTCGTATTGGACCCATTCTTCGGCGCCTTTGTGGTCCCACCAGGTGAAGCGGGGGATGGAGTGGTCGTTGGAGGTTTCGGGGATTTTGTTATCGTTAAGGGCAGTGGTGGTGTCGCTGGGGTTGGTGTGGGAGGCGGTTGGGGGAGTTGGTGGAATGGTCCAACCTTTGGCATCGGGGCCGTGGCCGAGGACAGGGAAGGAAGAGATGCGCAGGCGGGCGGCGCCCATGGGGATGAGGGTGACGGTTTCGAGAGACTCATCGGATTTCACGGGGCTGTCCTGGAGCTTGGCGACGAGGCCGGTGGCGTCGGGTTTCCAATCGGGGATGCGGCGGGCTTTGGCGGTGAGTTTGATGGGGGCAGATTCGGCGGTGAAAGGGGCTGTGACGGGGGCGGCGGAGAAAAGCACTTCGATCGGCTGGCTTAGATCGAGGCCGTAATTCCAGGGGGTGGTGGGCATCACTTCATATTCCGGGAATGCGTTGGAGCCGCCGTAGCGCGTCCACTTTTCGCCGATTTGCAGGGCGAAAGTGAGGGGACCGTAATCGACCGAGATGGAGTTGTGGTTTTTCTCCCATTTTCTGGCGGACACTTTCATCGGGAGGCGAAGGGTGACGAGGTCACCCGTTTTCCATTCCCGATCGACCACGAGATATTTTCCGGATGCTCGCGCAGGGACAGAGACGATGGGTTGATCACACCAGGCGGGGATTCGCAGGTAGAGCGGGAATTTGACGGGACGCTCGACTGTGCTGTGGAAAACGATTCGGTCGGAGAAGGGATACGCGGTTCTCTCGTCGATCGTGACCTTCACACCATCGCCGACGACGGCGGAAACTTCGGAGGGAGCGTAGAGGGAGGCGCAGAGCCCATTGTCGGGAGTGGCCAGCCACATTTCTTCCGCGAAATAGGGCCAGCCGTGGGCGACGTTGTGCTGGCAGCAGCGATAGGTTTTGTAGGGGCTGTAGGAAAACATCGTGCCTTCATTTTCGATGCCGGGGGCGTGGTTGTTTTTGTCGAGGGAGATTTGATTGGCGCAGGTGAGGTAGTGGAGGGCTTTGAGGTCGGGAGTCATGGCGGCGGGGAGGGAGTTGAAGGCGACATCTTCGCAGCGGTCGGACCAGATGGGATTGCCGGTGATCCTGGTGAGCATCTCGAAGCTGTGCATGAATTCGACCATGGAGCAGGTTTCCGCGCCCTGGCGCGGATCGTCGTGGCCTTTGCGTGCGTTTTCGTCGGCGGCGAACATTCCGCCGGGGAACTGGCCGTAGAGGTCCATGACGGTGGCGTAGTTTCTCTCGGCGGCTTCGAGGAACTTTTTGTCTTTGGCCTGGACGTAATAGTTGGCCGGCTCGCGGAAGCCCTGGGTGATGTTGACGCCGTGCCAGTTGATGACGCCGCTGGTCCAGTCGGCGGCGTGGTCGTGGCATTTTTTGGCGACGTCGAGCAGCCAGGGCTCGCCGGTGCGGTTGTAGAGCCAGTGAATGCTCTCGATGTTGTCGCCAGCGCGCATCTTGGGCCAATAACCGGCCATGAAATCTTCGGCCGGGACGCTCATCTGCCATTTGAAATATCTGGTCATGAAATCGAGGACGCGCGTGTCGCTGCTGAACTCGTAGTAGGACTGCATGACGTTGAGCATGAGCATGTTGGGCCACATGTCGGGCTTGCCCTGAAGGGAAGTGAGGCTGGAGCGCGGGCCGAAATAGCCGTCTTCGCGCTGGGTTTTGAAGGTGGCTTCGATCCACTTCTTTGTGTCGGTTATGATTTTCTCATCCTTCAGTACGTAGCCGAGATCGCCATAGCCTTTGAGCCAGTAGGGCAGCTCTTCCCACCCGCTATGGCCGACGCCTTCGGGCTCGACCCAGGCGTTGCCTTCGTATTTGCACCACTGGGAGAGCTCGGGGAGGTGGCCGACCATGCCGTTGCGCTCGAGCTCGAGCTGATGGCGGAGCCAGCCTTTGGGCTCGATTGAGCCGATGGAGAGCTTGATGAAGGCGCTGGGGAGGAGGGGTGGGCGGTTGGAGACGTAGGGGGAGGGACGGGTCGTGGGCTGCCTGGCGGAAGACTGCACGAGGGACTCCTTCTTAGCGCATGAAGCGATGGACAAGACGGCGAGAATGAGCAGGAGACGAAGGGACATTAGAGACTCCTTCAGAGCCACGGGCGGGGCGCCCGTGCCACTGTGTGGGGACACGGGCAGGATGCCCGTGGTACGTGAGAGGAAGCACGGGCAAGATGCCCGTGTTACGGCTTCTTTGGCGCGCGGCTGGACCATTTTTTCCACACGGCTTCGTCGGCCAGCATGGGGATGAAGACGCCGCCGACGACGGATCGGGCCTGGAACCCGCTCTTTTTGCCGGTGACGGTGTCGTACCAGTCGGTCATAGGGACACGGCTTTGGGATTCGTTGAGGAAGATGTCAATGGGGTCAACGAGCGCTCGAAAATCTTCCTTGTTTTCGGCCAACGTCGCGGTCCAGAGAATCCAGTCGAGCTTGGTGTAGGTCTTGCGGTTGTCGAGGGGCAGGCCGTATTTGTTCTGCTTCGTTTTGTAATAGGCGATTTCCTTTTTGGCGACTTCAGGCGGGAAAAGCTTGAGGCCGAGCAGTTTGTCCCAGACGAGATTGTATTTCTGGCTCCAGGTGCCGGGCTTGTCGAAGGTGAGACGATAATGGTCGCCGTCGTCGGCCATTTTCATCCATTGGGCGGCCATTTTCTCGGCGGCGCTGCGATACCCCTGGGCATCATCGCCATGGGCGTTCATCTCGCAGAGTTTGGCAAATGCGCCCAGCGCGACGATGGCTTTGAGCGACAGATTGGTGTTGTGGGCCAAGTGGCCGGCGAAGTCGTCGGTGCAGAGCTGGTTTTCGGGGTCGAGGCCCTTTTCCTTGAGGTATTCGGCCCATTTCGTCAGCGTGGGCCAATATTTTTTCGCGTAATCGGCGTTTCCCTCGACCTGGGCGATGGCGGCGACGAGGATGAGCATGTTGCCGCATTCCTCGACGGGCATCTGATTCTTCTCGGTCTTTTCCCCCCCGCCGTAAACCTGGCCGTTGGCCTTGGGATAGGTCCCCAGGTCGTGCGGCGCGAAGGAAAACTTCCAGCGCTCGCTCTGGGCATATTCGAGCACCGGCGTGGTCATCCCTTTGAGCAATGTTGGATTGAAGAGGAGGAACATGGGCGCGGAGGGATAGGTGACATCGACAGTAGCGATGCAGCCGTTGGAAAAGTTTTCCTTGGAGAAAAACAATGGAGTGCCATCGACGCCATAGACGAGCTTGTGGGCGGCGATGGCCTGGCGGAAGGCGAGGGAACCGATGCGGGAATAATTTTCGCCGCCGATGGTGCTCAGGTCGTCCATCAATTCCTTATCGAACTTTTCGCAGCGCTCGTGCAGTGTCTTGTATTCGCGTTCGGCATCGGCAAGGGCGGCCGGGGAATGGTTGCCCCAGCGCCGCCACCAGGGCTTGAGGGGCTTGTTGAAATGCTCGATGCTCAACTCATCGTCGTAGCAGACCATGATGTGCCGCGCGGCCGGCTCGCGGCCGACTTCGCCGAGGTCGAGAATGCAGGCGAGAGCCGGCCAGTTGTCCTTCACCTCGATAGGCATTTTTTCATCATCCTCCTCCGGCAAAGTGCCCTTTTCGAGGAAGGAGGTGCGCATCGTATGTGCGGGGGCCACGACGGCGCGGTTGCCCTTCATCTGCGGGACGGCCAGATAAAAATAGCCCCAGTCGATGCGGAGATTATCGCCTTTTTTGGCGAGGACGGGCTGCTCCTCGGAGCCGATGCGGAGGAGGTCGATGCCGGTGCCGAGCTGACGATCCCAGACCACCTTTTGCTCGATTTTGTTGACGGCCAATTCGCCGGTGGCGTCGAGATAGATTTGGACGGAGTGGGGCTTGTCGTCGATCGATTGAACGGACCAGGTGATGTAGCTGATGGGCCTGGAGACAAGGTCGAGATCGTTGGGGAGGAGCGGGGAGAGGAAGGTGAGAGTGAGGCGGATGCCGGCGGATTCGAACTGATAGATGGTGCGGGTGGGGAAGACCTCGAGGGAGGTTTGCGTCATGGGCAGGGATATTTCTGGGCCAGCGCCCATGTAGCGCCAGGCTTTGCCATCGATGCGAATTTGGCCGCAGAGGGCGTGGGTTGCGCCGGTCCAGTGTTTGGGCCAATCCTGGTGGAGTTGGTCGTTGAAGGACCAGATGGAAAAGTAGGGATCGTGGGTGATGAGCGGAACGGCCGGGGGGCGGAAGGGTTTGGGTGGATCGGCCGCGTTGGCGGCGGGGATGAGGGTGAGGAGAAGGAGCGCAATGAGACGCAATTTGTTTAGTGAATACATGAAGTGTTCCAGTTGGGCGCCGGGATAAATGATGGGCAGTTGCGGCGGGGAGTCAATAGTGAGATCAAACGCCTTTTTTCTGCTTGGGGTGATTGAGCGCCAGCAGCGCATTGACGCCGTCGCGGTCGGTGATGGCGTCGATCATGTAGCGGTAGATTTTTTTCTCGCCGGATTTCAAGGTGCCCAGCAGGCCGCGGGGGCGGTCCTTGTCGCGGCCTTCGACGCTGCCGGTGGAGGGTTCCAGGGCGGCGACGTATTCGTATTTGCCCCAGTGCTGCCAGTTGGCGCAGCGGGGGAAGTCCTTCACGTTGTAGCCGATGGAGACGGCCAGGGGGATTCTGGGATTGGCGACGGCGACGCTGGTCATGCCGTCCTTGTCGGCTTTGGGATAGATGTATCCTACCAGCGACGTCGGCCCGGAATGCTCGGGGAGTGAATCGGGAATGCGTTTATAGGATCCGCCCTCGACAAAAAGCGCGGCGGCGGCTTCGTGGCCGGGCAGAGGCTGGACGCGCTCCTCGGAGTAGCAAAATTCAGCGCCGGAATCGAGCAGCGGATAGCCGAAGTTGATGTGCAGGAGCCAGGCGTGAGGGACATCCTGATTGCCGGCGTTGAAGAATTCATCGACGAAATAGACGGTGTTTTCGCCGAGGACGGAGCTGATTTTTCGTTTCAGCTCGACACACGGGCCGTAAAACGCGCCGTAACGGATGCGAGCGGTGACGGACATTTCCCGCTGGTTGCCATGGGGATCGGGCTGGGTGATGGATTCGACGGTGGCGGCGGTGTTGGAATGGGGGCCGTGCAGGCCGAATTCGCCATCCTCGTCGGCGCCGGGGCCGCCGATATTGAACGGGCCGCAACTGGTCAGGAGGCCGACGGCGAAGCCTTTGAGCCAGTCGAGGCCGCGGTCGAGGGCGCGGGAGGGTGGGGTGACGCCTTTGTGGGAGAGGAAGGTGAGGCTGTGGGGGCCGAGGAAGGCCTGGTCGATGTCCAGGCCGCGATCGACGAGGATACGATAGCGCAGGCCGCCGCCGGTGTTGACCAGGAGGGCGCGGACGTTTCGGGCGGGGCCTTCGTCGATGGTGTAGGCGTCGATTCCGCCGACCTGCGAGACATTGATGAATTTGGTTGTATCAAAAGCCGGCGGCTGGCGAGGCATCAAGGTTCTCCCTATCAAGTGATGCGGCTAGAATATAGGAAAGAGCGAGTTTGGACCAAGGAGAGATGTGCCGATCTACGAGTACAACTGCAAGAAGTGTGAGAACAGGTTTGAGAAGCTGGTGAGGACGATGGGCGCTCCGGAGGACGCGGAATGCCCCAAGTGCGGCTCGACGGAAACCGCGCGGGCGATCAGCGTGTTTGCGGTTTCATCCGAAGCGGCGGGTAGGAGTGGTGGATTGCCGCCGGGAATGTGTGGAAGATGTGGCGGCCCGGGGCCGTGCGCGATGCCGGAGTAACACATATGGCTTCAACTCCAGAAGAAATGCGAAAGGCGCTGAAGGCGCTTAAGAAGCGGCTGAAGATGACTCAGTTGGATGATGATTCGAAGCTGGGGCACAGCCCGCTTTCGAAGAGCCGCGATCGGATCGTCTCAATTCAGCCGCCGGCGGGATTTGGGAAGGAGATTTGGGAGGAGCTGGCGGATGCGGGGTTTTTGAAGAGGGATGGGGTGGGGTTTTATGAGGTGGTCGAAGGAAAGCAGATTTGAGACAGAACCCTCACCCTGCCCTCTCCCGGCGTACCGGGAGAGGGTGAAGAGTTCCAACAGACGATTCGGTGAATAAGAAAAGGACGGTCCCTTCCCGGACCGTCCTTCTCCGTGTTGTAAGGGGGTCGTTGTGGCGACCTCCCTACTCTGCTGTCGCGGACTACCGAAGCAGCGCCAGCACGTTCTGCGGCGTTGCGTTGGCTTGCGCCAGCACGGACGTATTTGCCTGCACCAGAATCTGCGCTCTTGTGAGTGCCGCAGTTTCGGTGGCGAAGTCGGCGTCGCGAATGGCGCTTTCGCTGGCCGTGACGTTTTCGAGGGCCACCGACAGGCTGTTGACGTTGGATTCCAGAATTTCCTTCTGAAACGCGCCGAGGCGGCCTCGGAGGGTCGAGACCTGTTTGATGGCCTTGTCGATGATGCGCTGGGCGGTGGTGAGGTTGCCGCTGGAAAGCGAGTTGACTCCGCCGCTGCCGAGCGTGGTGAGATAGCCGGTGGTCTGGTCGCCCAGACTGCCGGTAGAAACGGATTTGATGCCGATCGAAGCCTTGTCGGCCTCGGTGACCTTGGAACCGAGCGCGAATTTCGCGCCGCCGCCGGTGATGTAGAAATTGTCGTTGCCGACGGTGTTGAAGGCCTGCTGAATGTCGAGCTGAATGTCCAGGTAGCTGGAGCGATAGTTGACGTTCAACCCATCGGCCTGGGCGGCCGCGCCGTTGACGGTGACGCTGGCATCGCGGCCATAAGTCTTCGCGGCGGTGGGGACGAACGTGCCGGCGATGGTGCTGAGGCTGACGTACTGCTTGGAGCCGAAGCTGGTGCTGTAGAGGCCCAGATCGCCGGCGGAATCGACGGCGCTGACTCCGGTGGCGTTCTTCACGGAATTGATGGCGGTGACCATCTCGGCGATGGTTGCGCCGCCGGCGAAGGCGAGCTGTTGCACGCCCAGGTTGCCGGAGACCTGGATAGTGACGGCGTTGGTGGCGGAGAGGTCGCCGCCGGTGTAGCCGATGGTGGCGGCCTGGGCGCTCTGGGTGACGGCGATGACGACATTGACGGCCGCATTGTCGGGCAGGAGCGCCGCGTTGATCTGCATGTTGGCGAAGTTCGAGGCAACCACGCCGCTGGTGGTGTAATCGAGCGAGCCATTGAGCAGCTTCACGCCGTTGAACTGCGTGGTATTGGCGCTGCGGTTGATGCTGTTGAGGATGGAATCGACCTGGATCTGGTTGGCGGCGATTTCTTCCTTGGACAGCGCGCCGGTGTTGGCGGCCTGGCTGGTGAGACTCTGCACCTCAAGCAGCAGAGCGGCGACTTCGCCCAGCGCGCCTTCGGCCGTGTTGATCACGTTCATAGCGCGATTGGAGTTGTCGATGGCCTGGTTGATGCCGGCGATTTCGCTGCGGAGATTTTCGCTGGCGATCAGGCCGGCGGGGGCATCCTTGCCGGTGTTGATGCGCAGGCCGGTGGAGAGGCGCTGAAGCCTCATGGCCAGATCGGCGTTGTTCCTGGTGAGGCGATTGATTCCCTGAAGCGAGGCAATGTTGGTATTGATCCGACTCATAGATCCTCCGTGAAGTTCCTGGCGCGATGATTATTTGTTTCGCACCGAGAAAGAGCGGCGGCCATTCCGTGGCGGCCACAGTGCAATTACGTTTTAGACAATGGAAGATGCTGAACCGGAACTCCGCCCGGTGAGAACGACGTGGTGGGAAGGTTCAAACCTCCTTGTTTTTAAACCGCGACGCCTCCGAATCCGTTCGGATGCGCGGCCGGTTGCGCCGATGCGCCCGGCCGTATTGACGCTGCTCATCTTCGGATGGCCGATCGCGCAAACTTTAGAGCGATGGCCGCACGAATTGCGCGGGGCGGGGCTGCTGATAATAAGAATGAACGAGCCTTGTAAAAGAGCCCGCAGAAGCTGCGCGGCCAGACTGGTGGGCAGTGCCCACCCTAGGCCATCATCTCGCGAAGCTGGCCGCAGGCAGCGCTGACATCGTCGCCACGGGTGCGGCGGATGTGGGCGACGACGCCGCGAGCGCGGAGAATTGCGCCGAAGGCGCTGATCTTCGCAGGCGATGGGGTCCGGTAAATCGCGCCACTGAGGCCGGGACCGATGGGGTTGTAAGGAATGAGATTTACGTGGGCCCGGAAATCATGCAGCAGCTCGGCCAATGACTGCGCCTGCTGGTCAGAATCATTGATGCCCTCCAGCAGGCAATATTCGATGGTTACGATGCGGCCGGTTTGTTCCTGAAAGCGCCTGGCGGCCGCGACAATCTCCACCACGCCAAATTTTCGGCCTGTGGGGACGATGCGGGATCGCGTCTGGTCATCGGGCGCATGCAGGGAGAGGGCCAGGTGTACATTCAGATCCGCCTCGGCCAGACGTTCGATGCCGGGGATGATGCCGACGGTGGAAATGGTGATGTTTCGGAAGCCCAGGTTGCCCATCGTCGGAGAGGCGATCCTTCGCACGGCGGCAATGACGTTCTCCAGGTTGTGCATCGGCTCGCCCATGCCCATGAAGACCAGCGTCGAGAGCCGCCGGCCGCCGGCGCTGGCATGGCGGCGGAGCGTGAGAAATTGCTCGACGATTTCTCCCGCTTCGAGATTGCGCTCGAGGCCCGATTTGGTGCTGGCGCAGAAGTCGCAGCCCATGGCGCAACCAATTTGCGAGGAGACGCACCCGGCCGCGCGTGTCGGGTCATAGGCGGGCATCAATACGCATTCCACGGCCCCGCCGCGATCGAAACTGAGGAGAAATTTGCTGGTCCCATCGACGCTGGTGCGGGTGGTGAGCAGCCGGGATGAGCGGAGTGGCAATTCGGCCTCCACTCGCGCTTGAAGCTGCTTCCCCAGACGCAATTCCTGCCAATCGACTTCGCCATCGCCCTCGTAAAAGGCGCGCAGCAGCTTCGCGGCCTGAATGGGCTTGAATCCCCAGGCTGAAAACAGCGAGGCAAGGGAATCCACATCATGATCGCTTAGCGATTGCATCATGGGCATCTTAAGCCCGTTGGCTGGTGATCAAAAGAAGAAAGCCCCCGCGCATACCGGCGGGGGCTTTCGGGTTTTCACGGTCAGGCCATTTGGCCGGTCCCTCCGGAGGACAATCGACGCCGCCATCGCCCAGACGGCGGCGTCGTCATTGACCGTGGCAGTAGTCGAGTTAGTAAACCCCGATGGGAATACTCGAGGAGACGATGCTTCGCGCGGGCTTGGTCTGGACGGCAATGATCGAATTTTCGATCAGTGCATCCCCGGAAACATCTGTGAATCAAAGCACACATGAATTACGCAGAGCGCGCGCAGGGGTTCTGATGTGGGGAAAAGAATCCGAGAGTAGCTAATCCGGCATTTGCAGCGGCCGATCTGGCATCGGTTCCGGCCGCTCGTATTTCGCCTGCGGCTCGATGGCCCGGCCCTGTTTGGACGATTCCAAAAATGCCTCCATCGCCTCCAGCACCGCGTAAGCCTGCTCGCCGTTGGCGCGATGCGGGCGGGCGGAGCGGAGCGCGTGGGCCATATCGGCGAGGCCGACCGAGCGGCCATAACCAACGGGAAAGGTGTGCGGCATCTCCGCAAATTCCGGATCATCTTTCCGCCGCAGATGCACCGGCCCGTCGAACATATTTGGATCCGGCACCTTCAACGTCCCGTCCGTACCGTAAATTGTGATCGGCTGGTTGGCGTCGTATTGCGGGAACCTCGTCGCGAACGATGTGATCAATGTTCCCATCACACCGTTCTTAAATTCAATCGTGCCGCAGACGTGATCCGGTGTTTGAACGGCAATCCGGGCTCCCGCCAGGATTGTGCGTTCTGGAATCGCAATCGACGCAGCGCCCATGATGCGGCGAATTGGCCCAAAGAAGTTCAGCAGCGCTGTCAGGTAATACGGCCCCATATCAAACATCGGCCCCCCGCCCGGCTCATAGAAAAACTCCGGGTTAGGATGCCAATGCTCGTGGCCCGGGCACATCATGAACGCGGTGAATGCCAGTGGACGGCCAATGGCGCCCTCATCAATCAGTTTTCGCGCCGTCTGAATTCCAGCGCCCATGAAAGTGTCCGGCGCGCACCCGAGGCGAAGCTGTCGGAGTTTCGCCGATTCAAGAATCTCTTTGCCCTGTGCCGTGGTGATGGCCAGAGGTTTTTCGCTGAACACATGCCGGCCGCAGGCGAGTGCGCGGCCGGTGATATCGGCATGTGCCCTGGGAATCGTCAGATTGAGGACGATATCCAGGTCGGCGCTTTCGAGCAGGTCATCGACGGAAAGAACCTGCGGCACCTCAAATTCCGCCGCTTTCGCTTGCGCCCGCTGGGGATCGATGTCCGAGCAGGCCACAATTTCCAGAATGGGAAACGCGCGGGAAAACTTGAGATAAGCCCCGCTGATTGCCCCGCAGCCGACGATTCCAACTCGGACGCGATCGCTCACATCACCCCCCACCGCTCCCGATCATGTCGGCCTGGGGCTGAGTCATTCGCTTTGGATCCAGGACCTTGTTCAGCTCCGCGTCCGGCATCAGTTTTCGCTCCTGGGCGATCTGGCGGATGGTTTTGCCGGTTTTGAAGGATTCCTTGGCGATGTCGGCAGCCTTGTCGTAACCGATTTTGGGCGCGAGGCTGGTACACATGGCCAGGCTCTGCTCCACCAGCGTCTCACAGCGCTCCCGATTGGCCTCGATGGCGACGGCCGTACGATCCGCGAATACCCGCGCAGCGCGAGCAAGCAGCTCGATCGACTGGAGAATGTTGTAGGCCATCACCGGCATCATCACGTTCAGCTCAAACGTACTCCCCAGCCCGCTGCCGGCGAAGGTGATCGTCGCATCGTTGCCGATGACCTGCGCCGCGGCCATGAGCATCATCTCGCTCATCACCGGATTCACTTTGCCGGGCATGATGGAAGAACCGGGCTGCGTCGCGGGAATGGAAATCTCGCCAATGCCGCATCGCGGCCCGGAGGCGAGCCAGCGGATGTCATTGGCGATCTTGGAGAGCGAGACGGCGATGGTTTTTAGCTGGCCGGAGGCTTCGACGATCGCATCCTTGGCCGCCTGAGCCTCGAAATGATTTTTTGCCTCGACAAATTCGATTCCCGACTGTTGCGCGATGTGCGCGATGGCCTGGGCGGCGAAATTCGGATGTGAGTTGATGCCGGTTCCGACGGCGGTCCCGCCCAGCGGCAATTCGCGCAGGGCATTGATCGCCTTTTGTGCCCGCATCGCGCCAAGCGCCGCCTGGGCCGCGTATCCGGACAATTCCTGTCCCAGACGAATCGGCGTGGCATCCTGCAAATGGGTGCGGCCGATTTTGACGATGTCATCAAACTGCCTGGCCTTTTTCTCAAGCGTCGCGGCCAGATGCTCGAGCGCAGGTATCAGCGATTCTTTGATCGCCATGACCGCCGCCACGTGCATGGCCGTGGGGATGACATCATTGGACGATTGCTCCATGTTGACGTGATCGTTGGGATGGATCGGCTCTTTGCCGCCGCGCTGGCCGGTGGCCATCTCATTGGCGCGGCTGGCGATCACTTCATTGACGTTCATGTTGGTGGACGTGCCCGAGCCGGTTTGAAAAATGTCCACCACGAACTGCGAATCCAGCTTGCCATCGATCACCTCCTGTGCCGACTTTTGGATGAGCGACTTTTTCTTATCATCCAGCAGTCCGAGGCGGTGATTCACCTCGGCCGCGGCCGATTTGATCAGTCCCAGCGCTGCGATGAAACGCCGGTTGAATCGCAAATCGGAAATGGGAAAGTTTTCGACAGCCCGCGCCGTCTGCGCCCCGTAATACGCATCCGCCGGCACCTGCATTTCCCCCATCGAGTCGCGCTCGGTTCGATGACTGGCCATAGCGGCATTATAGAGGATCGGCCGATTTACTTCCCGCGCACGCCAGTGATCAGCAGGCTCATCGCGTACAGTGCGGCGAAAAAAGCCCCCAGGAGAAACAGACCGATCGCCACGTCGCGGAGCTTTTGCAGCGGAGTGGAAACCGGCTCGGGCCTGGGCTCGCGGGATAGAGGGAGGTTCTGCGGCCGACTACTGACCAGTGGATCGTTGAACGTCAGGTCTTTGGGCAGATCATCATTCTCCATCGGCATCCTTCAATTCAGCGCGCAGCCGATTAAGTTCTTTGGTCATATCCTGCCGCACTTGTGCATAAGCGGGGTCATCGTAAACACTCTTCAGTTCGTGCGGGTCTTTCTGAAGGTCAAACAGCTCCCATTCCTTTAACGTGTAGTAGTGGATCAATTTGTATCGGTCGGTGCGCACGCCGTAGTGCGGATGAACGTGATGGGGCTGGGGGAATTCGTAGTAATGGTAATAGACAGACTTGCGCCAATCAGGTGGCGGCTTGCCAGCGAGAATGGGAGCGAGGCTGCGCCCCTGCATCTCCTGTGGTATCTGCACTCCCGCAAAATCGAGAATCGTCGGCGCGAAATCGGCGTTGATCACCAGCTCCTTGCTCACCGACCCCGCCACGATTTTCCCCGGATACCTCACCATCAGCGGCACGCGCATCGACTCCTCATACATGAAGCGCTTGTCAAACCAGCCGTGATCGCCCAGGAAAAATCCGTTGTCGGAGGTGTAAACCACAATCGTGTTCTCGGCCAGGCCACTGGTCTCCAGATAGTCCAGCACTCGGCCCACGTTGTCATCTACAGAGGCGATGCACCGCAAATAATCCTTGATGTAGCGCTGATATTTCCATTTCTTCAGGGCAGCGCCCTCCAATCCGGGAGGAATTGGCTGCTTCAGATCCGTCGCGGTCAGATGCCGCTCGACCGTCATCTCCTGCTTGGCGGCGGCCGAAGCGCGATCTTTGTAATCGTCATCAAAGGTCTCAGGGAGTGGTATGTCCTGGTCCTCGTAGAGCTGCGCGTGCTTTGCATCCGGGGTCCATTCGCGATGAGGCGCCTTGTGGTGATAGAGCAGACAGAACGGCTTCTCGGCCGGCCGGGTCCGTAGAAAATCGAGCGCTTTATCGGTGATCACATCCGTCGCATATCCCTTAATGACTTTCCTCTGCCCATTTTCAAGAAACACGGGATCGATATATCGCCCCTGGCCCGGCATGATGCTCCAGAGGTCAAAACCCGTCGGGTCACTCCCCAGATGCCACTTGCCGATGACCCCTGTTTGATATCCCGCCTTCTGGAGCAGCTTTGGAAACGTCACCTGCGAGCCATCGAATCTGGCGTCGGCTTTGTTATCGCGAAAGCCGTTCATGTGGGAATATTTTCCCGTCAGCAGCGTCGCCCGGCTGGGACCACAGAGGGCGTTGGTGACGAAGCAATTCTCAAAGCGCATCCCGCCCGTGGCGATTCGGTCCAGATTGGGCGTCTTGTTGATCCGGCTCCCGTAGCAGCTCAGGGCATGGGCGGCGTGATCATCGGTCATGATGTAGAGGATGTTGGTGCGAGCGGCCGGATCGGCGGCAAGGAGCGACGAGGTGATCGCGGGAAGAATTGACCCTGCCAGACCAAACTGTGCCGCGCGCTTCAGCGCATCGCGGCGGGAGAGTTGAGGGGACATGGGGGTATTGTCACAGGGTTGGGTTGTTTTGCCAGCAGTAGGGGCGGCTTCAGCCGCCGAAGGCCGGGGTTCGGCGGTTGAAGCCGCCCCTACTTCCCTACATTGCCCGAGGGCTTGATAGTACGAAGCGCCAGGAACATCGGAATTTCACTCCGCGCCATATTCTCCGCCGCCGCCCGCGGCCCGCTGGTGCTCTTCTTGTGGCTCGGCCATTCCTCCATCGCTTCGGTCAGCAATCCCGCGTTGCGAAGGGTGCGAATGTAAAACTGCATCGGCCGGTGAAACGTCCAGGTGTATTCGCCAGTCTTCTGCCCCGGATGGGTGATGATCGGTTCCTTGCGCGGCAGCAGATAGCGATCCACCCGCCGAAATTGCACGCCCTCTTTCTCATCCCAACCCCACCTGGTGTATTTCGGCCCGCGAAAACACGGGTGCATCATCACCAGCACAAACCGCCCCGCCGGCGCGAGCACCTGGGCCACCGATTCAAAAACCAGCGGCACCTTGTCGATGTTCTGAATCGCCAGAATACAGGCGGCGGCCGAAAACTGGCCGGCCGGCAGAAAATTCAGCTTCCGCGCATCCCCGACAAAATATTCGATGGATGGATCGCTCCGCTCCCGCGCCATTCGAATCAATTCCGTCGCAGCATCCATTCCCGTCGGCTTGACGCCCTTTTCCGCCAGCAATCTGCAAAACGCCCCCTGCCCGCAGGCCAGATCCAGCACTTTCTCTCCCGGCCGCAGCGCCAGCATCCGCAGCACGCCAGGAAAAATCACCTCGCGCTGAAATTCGCTCCCCTCCTCGCCGACCAGATCGTCATACCACTCCGCCACCCGGCCCCAATCGGTGGGAGGCGACTTCTTCTTCGGATGCTGCGGTTTGCGATTTTTCATGGCGCGGCAGAAGTGTCCGCGATGGCCCGCGCAATCTCAACTGGCGGCGGAATCTCAAAGGTCACGGGCTCATTCGTTCGCGGATGATCAAACCCCAGTTTCACCGCCGTCAGCAGCAGCTTCGTCCCCGGCGGCTGCGGTCCCTCATATAGTGAGTCCCCCACCACCGGATTTTTCCTCTGGGCAAAATGCGCCCGAATCTGGTGCTTTCGCCCGGTGTGAAGCATCACCCGAACCACTGCCTGCTTTGCGCCCTGATGAATCACTTCATATTCCGTCAACGCGTTCTGACCCCTGCCCGGCGCGAAGGTGTCGCGGACCGAGCCATCCTTCAACTCCACCAGATTCGATTCGATCTTCCCCTTCGGCGGCGAAACTTTGCCATGAACCACGGCCAGATATTCGCGCAACACGGTGTGGGCAAAGAACTGTCTCTTGAGTGACTGGTGCGCGGCATTGTTCTTGGAAAACACCAGCACCCCCGACGCATCGCGATCCAACCGATGCACAACCCCCGGCCGCGCCC
>DASYUA010000197.1:0-8383 GCA_036001665.1 Tepidisphaeraceae bacterium | reverse complement strand
CAAGGCATTCGATCCCCCGTTTCTGTTCCTCAATGTCGGGCAGGAATGCCCGACCTACCCTAGTACGTTTTATGGATGAGATTGTTCGGGTAAAATTTGGTTTTGTCTACTCCGCAAGTATGCGCTATTTTATCGATGCTGGTCGATGAGTCGCCGGCGTTTTTCATCCCAGATGGCCGGTGAGAACTCCCGTGCGGGGGGTTTTGAGCGATTTGAGCAATTCTGCTTCGAGTTCTTCAGAGATGGGGAGGTCGATATCGGAGCGGAGGAGGGAATGGAGGTAGCTTTCAAGACTGGAAAAGCCGAGTTCTGGGGCGCGTCATCGCCTTCCGGCGGTCTTCATCGCTGAGGTTGAGGTGGATGGATGGCACAAATTCATTTTACCTTGCGATGCTGACGCGGTGAAGAGTTGGTCGGGTTGGAGTGCTCGACCTACCAATTAATGGCGGAATGGAATGTCCGCCCCACCGAAACGTCCAACGTCCAACGCTCAACTTCCAACTTTCAAAGAAGAGCCCTCACCCTCGCCCTCTCCCGGGCGTACCGGGAGAGGGAAAATGGTGGGGCAAGCCCCACCCTACATAAATCGCGGGAGAGAGACAGGGGATCATTGAAACAGGCGTGGGGCGAGGTCATTGAGGTAATGCCTCCAGTTGATCCAGGTATGCCCGCCGCCGGAGGTGTGGAATTCGTGGGTGATGTGGTGTTTGGTGAGGAGGGCGTCGAGGCTCTTGGCGCCGGCGAGGGTGAAGTCTTTGTCGCCGACGTTGATGGAGAAGATTTTGATGGACTTGTTGAGTGTGTCAGCGCTGGCGAGGAATTTGTCGTTGCGGGATTCCCAGTCGGGGACGTTGTTGCCGATGCCCATGGACCAGACGGCGAAGTAGGCGAAGGCGTCGGGGTGTTGGGTGGCGAGGCGGAGGGTCTGGCCGCCGCCCATGGAGAGGCCGGCGAGGGCGCGGTTTTGGGGGTCGGCGGTGACGCGGAAATTTTTCTCGACGGTGGGGATGATTTCGTTCATCAGCTCGTTGGTGAAGCGGTCCTGGAGGGCAGCGCGGGCGGCCGATTGTTCGGGGGTGGGAGGGGTGGCGGGATTGGCGGCGGGGAAATTTGCGGGGCGGGGGAGGGAGCCGTTGGGCATGACGATGAGCATGGGTTTGGCTTTGCCTGCGGCGATGAGGTTGTCGAGGATGAAGCCAGCGCGGCCGATGGTGGGCCAGCCGGAATCTTCATCGCCGCCGCCGTGGAGGAGATAGAGGACGGGGTAGCGCTGGCCGGGGCTGGCGTCGTAGTTGGGGGGTGTGTAGATGTGCATGCGGCGCTGGGAGTCGAGGGTTTTGGATTGGAACCAGACCTGGCGGATGTCGCCGTGGGGGACGGGGTTGTTGTCTTCGAACTTGGATTCGTCACCGGGGATGAAGAAGGTGTTGTCGAGGCTGGAGATGCCCTGCTTGATGTTGGGGTTGCGGGGGTCGATGGTTTTGACGCCGTCGACGGTGAGGGTGTAGCTGTAGAGGTCGGGGGTGAGTGGGCCGAGGGTGAGGGAGAAGAGGCCGGTTTCATCCTTGACGAGTTTTTTGCCGCCGTCGGTGAAGTCGCCGCCGATGACCACGTCGGTGGCCTTGGGGGCGAGGATGCGGAAGGTGACGCGGTGGTCGGGGAGGATTTCGGGGGAGAGGATGTTGCGGGGGGCGGGGCGGGTGGTTGGAGCGGGCGCGGGTTGGGGTTTGGGGTCGGGGGTTTGGGCGCGGGTGGGGGAGAGTGAGAGGAGGAGAAGGGGGAGGAAGGATATGGCGGTTGCGAGCGCGGGATTGGAAATGGGGCGGGTCATTGGGATCTCCTGAAGTGGTTGGACCAGGACAATATACTTTGGAAAGAGGGGGTCGTCGTGAGGGAATGAGATTTTGTGGTGGGCATGGTGATGGGGAGGGAGCTTCACGCGGATGTTGCGTCCCGAGGGAGGACCCTCACCCTGACCCTCTTACGGGGTACCGGGAGAGGGGAAATAGAGCCACGGGCGAGGCGCCCGTGCTACATGTTGGGTGTCGGGCAGGAGTGCCCGACCTACCGGGCGGGGGTGCAGTATTTGTCGAACCAATCGGCGAGGAGCTCGTAGTCTTTGCCCATGTTGGCCCAGCCGTGGCCGGCGCCGGAGCGGATGTCGATTTTGGCGGGGATTTTTAATTCCTCGAGTTTTTGGATGAAGCGGACGGATTGTTCGTGGGGGACGAGTGCGTCGTTATCGCCGGTGATGATGAAGGTGGGGGCGGTGTCTTTGGAGATGTGGGTGATGGGGGAGAGTTCGCGGAGGATTTTGATCTGCTCTTCCCTGGGTTTGTCGGCGACGGGGATGGTGTGCCAGACGAATTTGACGGGCTCGAACTGGTTGAAGAGGCGGCCGGGCTGGCCGTAATCGACGAGATCGGTGGGGGGGAAGAAGCAGGCGACGGCCTGGACCTGGCTGGAGGCGCGGTCGATGGGATCCTTGGCGGAGGGGTCGCCGGTTTTGCCGCTGGCGCCGATCATGACCGAGAGATAGCCGCCGGAGCTGGCGCCCATGATGCCGAGGCGATTGGGATCGACGTTGTAGTCTTTGGCGTTGGTGCGGATGAAGCGGATGGCGCGGTGAATGTCGGGGACGATTTCGGCGACGATGAATTTGGGCTGGGAGCCGTGGCAGACGAAGAAGACGGTGTCGCCGCGGTTGGTGAAGGCCTTGAAGTTGTCGAGGCCGAAGCCGTCGATGAATTTGATATCGGAGGAGAAGCCACCGCTGAGCATGACGACGACGCCGATGCCGTTGGGCTTGGCGGGTTTGAGGATGTCCATGGTGAGGGCCATGCCGAATTTTCGGCCGTAGATGACGTCGTGGATGCGTTCCTGGGCGAAGGAGGGGGTGGCGATGAAGAGGAAGATAAAAACAACAAGGAGGGACGCTCGCAGCTTGGACATTGCATCTCCTATTCTAAAAAGAGCCCTCACCCTGCCCTTTCCCGGAGTACCGGGAGAGGGAATTGGTGGGGCGAGCCGCACCCTACGGTCTCCCGGAGTACCGGGAGAGGGTAATAGAGTCACGGGCGAGGCGCCCGTGCCACAAAAAAATGCGCGGACACCGGCAAGATGCCGGTGGTACGGGTAAACACTTGAAGCCCGGATAGCGTATAATGCGGGCAGAAGTGTTCTTTGACAATCGGGGCCGACCGGTTTCGACCGGACAGGCAGGTTATTCGTGGCACGCCGAGGCGCACGTTGGCCGCGTTAAAAACGTGCAAAACCATAAATGCCAATAACAGCGATGTAATTGGTCGGATGGGCTTCGCGCCCGTTCGCATGGCTGCCTAATCAGACAATTCTCTGATTAGTCTGCCAACGGACGTGATTGACGGCCCGTAAGAAATCACGTTTCGTCAAAAATTCATCGGGATCGTCTTCAGGTGGAGCGGCAGCGCTTGAGGATTAAAAAACACTGAGGCTGGAGAAGCTGGATGCAGCCACTGGCAGACGGCTTCTTGAGATTAAAGCGGTGGATAAGCGTGTAGAGGCGGATGATTTACTGTTTCGGGACGGGGGTTCAACTCCCCCCGGCTCCATTTGCTCATAGAGGCCCCGCCCTTGCGGGGCTTCTTCGTTCTCAGGTGGCATCCCACGTGCATCCCTTTAAGAAGGAGGTTTGAGCATGCGGGTAATTCGTATACTGCCGTCAGCACTGTTTCCTATCATTACCCTGATGATCGCGCGGCCGGCCGGTGCGCAAAGCATGGCGCCGAGCGCTCCCGCGCCTCATCTCTCGCTGGAGAGTGACTCGCTTTATGGCCCGATCTCCAACGATCCGCAGACTCCCAGCGTCGACAAGTCGTGGACGACCAGCCGCAACGGGGCTGGGTCTGAAGAAGTTGGCAGCGACACCGCCGGTATTCTCGATCGTGAGATTGGGCCTGGCTTGAACAACCAGGGTTTTTATCTCGACAGCGAATCTATGAGCTCGTCCCCTGCTACATCCGGGACTCGGGACTGGGCGTTGAACTTTCCGGCCGGATCGGATGTCCGTTCAGACATGAAATTGGACTGGTATCGGTTGGGTTACCGCTTCCAGCTTCAAAAAGCCCAGCCCGATGCCGATCTGCCGTTTGGAGTTCATTCGCGAGTTGGTGTGGCGGTGCTCGATTTCCAGCGCAGGCTGGAGAGCCCGAGCTCCGGCGATGCCGACCGATCGTACATCACGGCCGCTCCGCAAATGGGATTGGAGATGGAGTGGCGGGCAACCAATAAGCTGTCCATCGCCGGCGAAGTCACATCGACGGTCCCGTTATCCAGCATGCCCTGGATTCTGACCACCGACGTCAAGGCCAGCTATACGCTTCTGCAAAAGCACGGCGCCGGCCTCAATGGTTACATCGGCGGCGGCTACGAAGGATTCTCATTCGAAGAGCGTCAGGATGTCCGCAACGAAATCAACGCTGATTTCGGGCCCATGCTGAAGCTGGGTTTGGAGTTGAAGTTTTAGTGATTTGAAAAGCCAGGCAGTTTTTGCTGCCTGGTTTTTTTTCGGAAGGATGGTGGGGCGAGCCCCACCCTACGGGGCGTTGGTTAGAGATCGACAACCAGGTCGGTGTGGGCGAGCTGGATCTGGTGGGGTTTGTCGGCGGAGAGTTGGGAGAGGTGGTGGTCCATGCGGGTGCGCTGCGGCCAGTCGCGTTCGGGGTCGTGGTGGCCGATGAGGGTGCGCTTGATGTTGCAGTCGAGGCTGCGCTGGATGACATCTTCGATGCAGGAGTGGCCCCAGTCGAGGCGGGGCATGGGGGGGAAGGAGCCGATGCCTTTTTTGCCGAGGTATTCGTCGAGGAAGTATTGGCCGTCCATGTAGGCGAGGTCGGCGTTTTGGGAGAGGGCGCGGAGGGTGGATTCAGCGCGATCGCTGCGTTGCTGGCGATCGTTGTTGGCGGAGTTGGCGGCGGGGCCGCGGCGGAGCTCGTGGTCGGTACAGAAGATGAAGGTCTTGCCGTCGTGCTCGATCTTGTAGCCGAGGCAGCAGGGGATGACGTGGTAGACCTCGAAGGGCTGGATGATGGTTCGGCCGATGCGGATGGGGGAGGAGAGGTCGTGGATGGGCCAGTGGCGTTTGAAGGCGTCGCTGGCGCGACGATGAGGATGGCGGACAAGAATGTCCGCCCCACCAGGAGTGCCCGACCCACCAGTTTCCGAGCGGGCGAGTTCGGTGGCGGTGAAGTTGGCGGACATCATGGTGAAATCGACGGGGTCGTCGAGGTAGGTGAGGTCGGAGATTTCCTTGGAGAAGATTCCGTAATGCTGGTCGAGGGCGTGGAGGAACTGGTAGGAGCCATAGAGGTGGAGGTTGAAGGGGTTTTGCTCGACGTAGCAGAAGCGGGAAAAGGTGAGGCCGATGCGGTGGTCGAGGTGTTCGTGGGAGCCGAAGATGTGGAGGGTGCGGTCGTGTTGATTGGCGAGGCGATCGACGATGGAGAGGGAGCAGCGGCGGATGCCGGAGCCGGCGTCGAGGAGGATGATGTTGCCTTCGTTGGTTTCGACTTCGATGGCGGTGGTGTCGCCGGCGTGGTTGGGGAGGGAGATGGGGAGGGAACCCTGGGTGCCCCAGAAGGTGATGCGCAGATGCTGGATGGGCCGGGAATGTGCGGCCGGTGTGGGATGGCTGGTCATGTGTCGTCCGGCGAAGCCCGCATCTGATGAGCGGGGGTAGTTTACAGTGGGGGAGGGGGAATGACCAATGAGGGGGAGGGGGGAGGGAGATGGGAGGGGGAAATGGGTGCGTTTGGTAATGGTCGAACATCGAACATCGAACATCGAACGTCCAACATCGAACGTGCAACGCGCAACTTCCAACGTGATGCGACCGCCGAGATGCAGAGATGCAGAGACGCGGAGACGCGGAGACGCGGAGAGGAGGGCGGAATTAACTGTTTACTGGTGATCTGGATTTGGAGGGGTTTGCGATGGGAGAGTTTTAGAAGTTGAGGGGGACGGTTGGGCGGAATTTTGAGCACCAGGGACGTGTGGGGCGTGCTTCAGGTTCAATCGCGGACGCGGGGGACACCCCCGCACCCCCGAAAGCCGGTGAGTTAACGTTACCTTCGGTGACTTACTGGAGGAAGGGTTTTTAATCTCTAGGGCGCGGAAATCGGGACGAAGCAAGGGTCGATTACAGTTGGGTTGCTTCTTTGGCCCCGCCGGGCTTTGCGATGGGGGCGTGGTGGAACCCCGGGCTGGTGCCCGGGGCTATCGTCTTGCGCCCCAGCCGGGGCTGTGGGTTTATCTGGGATTAAATGAATCAGGGCGGGACGAGGTGGGTGCCGAAGTGCAGAGCGCCGGGGGAGGAGGAGGTGAGGAGGGTGGGGGTGAGGCCGGTTTGTTCTTTATAGGTTTGGAGGATTTGGTGGAGGGCGTTCGTGGCGGAGTCGCTGGTATCGGAGAGGACGGCGAGGGTGCCGCCCTGGCCGGCGGCGGTGATTCTTGCGCCGTAGAGGCCGTGGTGTTCGTTGGCGCGGATCAATTGAACCAGCAGGTCGCAGTGGGGGTGGCCGAGGAGGGCGTCGTGGGTGTAGGAGTGGTGGGAGGCGTACATGAGGTGGCCGGATTTGTGGAGGAGCGATTGGATTTGCGATTTGCGATTTGCGATTTGCGATTGGGGAGGAGACACGGGCATCGGAGTACCGCTGCCCATGCCACTCATCATGCCACTCATCTGGGGAGGATCGAGCTCGCGCGCTTGTTCGAGGAAGGAGCAGAATTGTTTGACACGGCGGGATTCGAGGATGTGGTGGTCGGTGGCGCCGAGGGGGTGATAGAGTTGGTCGGGGTTGATGGGGGAGAGGGGGTCGAGGGTGGGGCCGAATTGGTGGAGGAAATCGCGGCCGACGATTTTTTCGGGGAGATGGGGGCGGAAGAGGGATTTGTAGTCGTCGGGGTCGAGGTTGGCGAGGTAGCCATTCATGGGGTCGGAGGTGAGGGTGGTTTGGGTGTGGGCGGCGATTTGGTGCATTTGGTGGAGGATGATTTTGTGGCCGATGGAGGCGGCGCATCGGGTTAATGAATATTGACTGGGGGTGGCAAGAGAGTGCCGGATGCCGGAGTCGATTCCGACGAAGCGGATGCCGTTGGGGAGAGGGAGGGGGGGTTGTAGTTGTGCGGGTTGGCAGAGGAGGCGGAGGAGTTGGTTTTGGTGGCCCAGGAGTGAGGCGACCTGGTCCATGATGCCGCAGGGGGCGCCGGCGATTTGGGTTTCGACTTGTTGGCAGAGGGCGGCGATGCGCAGGGGCTCGAGAGTGATTTGGAAGTGGGCGAGGAGGTTGAGCATGGTGGCGATTTCGAGGGCGGCGGAGGAGGCGAGGCCGGCGGCCATGGGGATGGTGGAGTAGAGGGCGAGGTTGAGGCCGGGGATGTGGGGGTTTTTGAGGTCGAGGAGGTTGTGGTGGTGGAGGATGAAGAGGCAGCCGGCGATGTAGGCGGCCCATTTTCTGCCCGGTTCACTGAAGTCGCGGCGGAGGGAATCGATGGTGGCATTGGCGAGGGCGTCGAGGGAGATGCGGAAGGTGAAGGGGAGATGTTCGTCGAAAAGATTAAAGGAGAAGATTTGGAGCTCGCGGTCGGGGCGTTGTTGGAGGGCGAGGGCGAGGGCGCGATCGAGGGTTAGTTGGCAGACCAAGGAGCCGGTGTAGTCGGCGATGCCGCCCATGACGTCGAGGCGGGCGGGGGCGCGGGAGATTCGGATGGGGCCATTGGAAAAGAGTGGTGGGGCGAGCCCCACCCTACCCAGACGGGAGAGGAGAGTGGGGAGTGGGTCAATTGAAGAGGGATCGGGTGGTTGGGCGGGTGGTGGGGGCAAGTTCTTCCTCACCTTCGAGGACGATGCGGTCGAAGAATCGGCCGCCGGTGGTGGAGCGGAACATGGCGGTCAGGACGTAGGTTTTGGATTTGTCGGCCTGGGGGAAGGCGAGCTGGAAGGTGTAGGTGCGGGAGGTGCGGTTCCAGCGGGAGCGCTGGTCTTCGAGGGTGGCGATGGAGCCGATCCAGGGATTGGCGAGGCGCGGGCCGCGGGGGTCGGGGTTGGCGATGCGGTAATCGTAGACTTCGAACATGAGTGTGCCGGCGGCCTTGGCGGGGTCGCCAAACTGGTCCTGAAATTCGATGAGGACTTCGAAGCCGTCGGATTTGCCGTCGCCGGTCCAGTCTTTGATCTGGGAGAAGATAGGATGGATGCGCATGGCGGTGGCACCGAAGAAGGAGGAGTCGGGGGAGGTTTCTAGGTCGAGGAGGGGTTGGCCGCAGCCCTGGAGGAGGAGGATAGAGGATAGAAGATAGAGGATAGAGGAGAATGAACATCGAACATTCAACATTGAACATCGAACGT
>DASYUA010000196.1:0-21759 GCA_036001665.1 Tepidisphaeraceae bacterium | reverse complement strand
AAACGTGGCCGACATCCATGTGCTTGATGCGGAAGAGGACGAAGGAGTGAGCGGGATCGACTTTGTAGGTGGCTGTTGCGGCGTGGGTGAATGTGGAGCTGAGGACGATCAGGGCGAGAATCAATTTGGGGCGCATGTGCTCTCCATTAAAGACGCAATCGAATTTAGATGGGAGATAGTAGGCGAGTGGACGGGACGCGGGCAAGGTGCGCGTCACAACAGCGATCTCAGGGATTGCTGACGCGGTCGCGGCGGGGGGGATTGGTGGGCGTGGTTCGTGGATTTTGCAGGCGGTCGAGATTTTTCTGCGCGGTGGGTTCGCCGGCCTCGGCGGCGGCCTTGAACCATTTGGCCGCCTCGGCGGGATCGCGGGCGACTCCCTGCCCCAGCTCATACATGATGCCGAGGTTGTTCATCGCGGCCGCGTCGCCGGCATCAGCGCCTGATTTGAACCAGCGGAGGGCGGCCGGGTAGTCGCGCTTGGTTCCCTGGCCGGATTGATACATCAGGCCGAGATTGTTCATCGCCAGTGTGTCTTTGGCCTCGGCGGCTTTGCGATACCACTCAAAGGCTTCATAAAGATCCTTGGCGACGCCTCGGCCGTTTTTGTACATGACGCCGAGATTGGCCATTGCGCCGGCATTTCCCGCGTCTGCTGCCTTTCGGAACAGCTCGAGGGCCTTTTTCTCATCCTTGGCCACGCCCTGGCCGTTGAGATACATCACGCCCAAATTGCTCATGGCGGCGGGCTCGCCGGCGTCGGCGGCTTTGGACATCCACTTGGCGGCCTCGGTGGGATTCTTATCCACGCCATCGCCGCGGAGATACATCATGCCCAGGTCCTTGGCGGCGAGCGGATCGCCGGCGTCGGCCGCGCGTTTGAAAAGATCGATGGCCTTTTTGGGATCCTTCGCGGTGCCGCGGCCGTCGGCGTGCATGAGAGCAAGTGTGCGCAGGGCGGAGGGCTCGTTGGCGTCGGCGGCTTTGGTGTACCACTTGAAGGCCTCGGTCTCGTTTTTGGTGGTGCCGCGGCCGGAATTATACATGTCGGCGAGGGCGGTCATGGCGATCGGGTCGCCGGCATCGGCGGCCTGGCGATAGAGCTTGAAGGCTTCAACTTCATCTTTGGTCACGCCGCGGCCTTGTTCCAGCAGATTGGCGAGGCGGCCGAGCGCGCCGACTTCACCGGCGGCGACGGCTTTGCGATACCAGTTGGCGGCGTCGGCCTCATCGCGATCGAGGCCCAGGCCATTTTCGAGGAGATTGGCCAGGCCGAGCATGGCGCGGCCTTCGCCGGCTTCGGCGGCTTTGCGATACCAGGTGGCGGATTGCTTGTAATCGCGAGTGATGTCCTTGCCTTCTTCGTAGAGGATGCCCAGACGCGTCATGGCGCTGACGTCATTGGCTTCCGCGGCTTTGCGATACCACTGGGCGGCCTGCGCGCCGTCGGCTTTCACGCCGTGGCCGTTCTGGTACATGGTCCCCAGGTTTTTCATCGAGGCGGCGTAACCGGCATTGGCGCCTTTGGAGAACCATTCAAAAGCCTTCTTGTTGTCCTGCGGGACGCCGCGGCCGGAATAGTGGAGGAAGCCAAGGTTGTTCATCGCGCCGCCGAAATTGGCGTTGGCGGATTTGGTGTAGTAATCGACGGCGAGCTTCGGATCGGCGGCAGCGCCCCAGCCATTTTCGTACAGGAAGCCGACGATGTTCATGGCGGGGGCGTCGCCGGCGTCGGCGGTCTTTTTGAATAGATCGAGGAGTGCGGGAGAGTCTTTGGAGGCAGCACCGATTTCGGGCGGAATTCGGCCGAGCATTCGGGCAGCGCGGGCTTCGCCCAGACCCGCGGAGAGAAGGAGGCAGCGAAACGCTTCGCTCTGGTCAGCTTTGATGCCCTCGCCTTTGAGGAATTTTTGGCCGCGATCGTAGAGCGGGGCGGCCAGGGATGAGCGGCGCTCGCGCGGGATGCGATCTTCGGGATAGGCGCGACTCAGGTCATCGAGCCTGGCGATGGCGGGGATGAAGTCGTTGCTTTTGAGCAGTCTGGCGGATTCGGCGACGGTCTGATCGAGCCTGGTGAGTCGGGTGTGCAGGTCGGTGGTTTTTTTGGAAAGAGCATCGATCTGGGTTGGATCTTTCTTGAGCATCTCGAGGATTTCCTGGCGGGAGCGGTCCCAATCAGCCTGGAGCGAGTCATCGGAGAGGATGAGGGAGTTGGAGGCCAGCTTGGCGCGGAGCTGGGCGACGCGCGTGTCGGCGGTTTGTTGGTTTTGAATGGTGGTTTCGATGTTGGTGGAGAGCGCGAGGACGCGGGCATCGATATCTTTGATTTCCTGTTCGATCACCGGCTTTTGGGCGGTGTTCCAACGGCGCTCGCGGGTTTGGGTGATGGCTTTGGTGAGCTTTTCGACTTCGGCCTGAGGCGCTTCGGCTGCTGCCGGAGTCATCTGGCGAAGCTCATCGAGGCGGAGCCGAACAGATCGGAGCCCCGGCTGCCAGGTTTTGCGCGGGTCGAGCTTGTCATCGAGGCGGGTGAACTGCGGGTCCTTGACCTCTTTCAGCCAGCGCCCAAAGTCTTCGGGGGCGAGGGTGGTTTTGGTTTTTGTTTCCTGGTGGACGGCGGCCTGCTGATTGAAGTAGACGCGATCGACGGTGGGATAATCCTTCTCGAGCGTGGTAACGAGTTCTTTGGAGAGATTGTCAAGATCGATGAGGCGGCGGTTGGAGTCAGCAAGCGATTGGGTGGCGGCGGGCTGAAGAAGAGAAGCGAAGCGGGCGAGAAGCGGGTCTCTGGAGGATTCGAGAACAGGCAGGCGATTGGCGATCGCGGAGCGATGGGATTCGATTTCAGCGATGAGTGGATCGACCGCGGGCGGCTGGGGATCGGCGGGTTTCCCCTGGGTGATGGCCGGTTGTGTGGAATTGGTTTGAGCGTTAGCGCGAGGAGCCAGGCCGCCGCCCTGGATGAATTTGTAGGTGAAATAGGCGCCGACCGCCATCACGGTCACGACGGCCGCGGCGGCGAGATGTTTGGTTGAGAGCAACGGCGGCGCGCCGAGCTTTTTGATGGCGGCGGCGGCGGCGTCGAGGGTCATGGGCTTTTCGGTCAGGGGGTCCAGGAGTTGGTTGGCGAAGGCGAGCCAGTCTTTGCCGCGGCGGCGGCCCAGGCGATGCCATTCAGCGTTGGGCTGGATCGGCCATCCGCCAACTTCGGGGAAGGGGCGGTGGGTGACGAGCTGGTAGATCAGCCGGCCGAGGGCCTTCATGTCGGCGGCGTCAGCGCTTTCGGCGGGGAGCTGCTCATCGGGGCAGGGATCGGAGAGATAAACTTCGGTGGGATCGAGGTCGGGGTCGGCGATGAGAATGTTGGGGGCCTTGAGATTGCCGTGGGGGCGGCGGCAATATTGATTGAGTTCCTGGAGGCCGGTGATCACGCCGCGAATCAGGGAATAGAGGGCCCGGGGGCTGACTTTGACGCGGCCTTTGATCATGCCGGCGACGGTGCGGGGATAAAAATCGCTGACGTAGAACGCGCGGCCGCGAACCGTGCCCACATCGTGCACAGGGGCCCAGTGACAGGCGCCGCTGCGGTCGGAGATTTTCTGTTGAACGCGAACAGCGCTGAGGAACTGCTGGTTTTTGGCGTCGAGGGTTTGAGGGTCGAGGGCGGTGGCGTCGAGGTCGAGGCTTTTAATGATGAAGGGGGAGCGTGTCTTCGCGTCGGCCTGAGTGGCTTTGAAGACGACGGAGAATGGAGTGCGTTCGAGCTCCTCGGAGGTTTCGTATGCGCCGAAGATGGCCATTTTCTGGTGCGCTTTCGATTGCCCAGACACGGGCGAGGCGCCCGTGCCACCATTTTTAGAAACACGGGCGAGACGCCCGTGCTACGTACAGATCACCTTTATATCGGTCTTTTTTGCCGGCACAAACAAATGGGGATGGCCCTGTTCAGGGCTTTTTGCCCGGATTTTGCCGGCCGGACGCCGGTTGGCGGTCTGGTATTTGCGGCGATCCTGATCTTAGAGAGGGTCAATGAAGTCCTTGTCAGAGGAGTGTGTCATGAGATGGTTGAAACCGCACGCTATCGTGGGATTGGTGATATTCGCATGGGCCGTTGGATGTGCGCCAAAGCCGGAAGAGACGACCTTCCGCGGCATATCGTTGCGTCCGCCCGGTGCTTCCGAAGTGGATGGCGCGCTGCCGCAAAATGCGATTTATATGTTTGAAAATCGGGACTTTAAGGGGAAGGTCAGCCGCATCGAGAACATCACCTCGCAACCGCCGGGATTAACGGATCGGGTTGGGGCGAGGTCGGATGACATGACTTCGCTCGAGTGGGATTTACCGGCCGGAATCGTGGTCGTGTTTTATGAGAACGCGGACGGAACCGGGAATCAGTTCCCGATCTGGGGCCGCGGACAGCTCGATTCGGTCAGCAAATGGGCCTTTAACGACAAGGTGTCACGATGGGCCTGGTATTCGGTGGGCGGGGCGGCGAACTCATCCGCATCGCTGGAGCGGGGCATGATGCCGCCGCACATGGCTCGGCCGACGACCAATCTGCCATCCGACACGCTGGAGTTGTATTCGGACCGCGATCTGAAGGGCCAGTTGAAGACGATTTCGCCGGTAACCAGCGAATCGCAGCTTGAGTATCACGGCGCTGGAATGATCAACGATCAGATGACTTCCGCGCGGTGGAATCTGCCTGAAGGCATCCTGGTGGTGTTCTATGACAACATCGATGGAACCGGCCGGCAACTGGCGGTCTGGAACAAGGGTGAGCACCCGACGGTGACGCCCTGGAACATGAACGACAAGGTTTCGAGCTGGGCGTGGTATCGCCTGGGCGAGCCGGGCAGCCGATAACCCGCAAGATGCGGCTGAAGAAGTTTTTTCAAGCCCAGGGATCATCCCTGGGCTTTTTTGCGTCTATGACCGGCATAAACGGAATAGGCGACCTGGTCGCGCGCCGGGGCCGGAAAAAAGTGGTGTGGTAATGCAGCCAGAGGCCGCACGGGAGGGTGTTTTAATCCGATTATTTTGTCAGACGCACGAAAGGATCAGATGCCTCGAGAACAATTTGCGCTGCGCGCCCAGGCGCTGGCGGTGGATGTCCTGGTCGCGGCGGTGGCGATGCTGACTGCGGGTTTTCTGGTGGGAATGAGGTGGGGTAGTACGGCCGCCATGCTTGCGGCCGCGATCACCGGGGCGCTTTATACGACCATCGAGATCTTCACGGCGGCCTCGCCGGGGAAGATGTGCCTGAATCTGAAGATCGCGGGGGTTTACAGCTACCAGGCGCGGCGGGTGACTTTGCTGGCGCGGTGGGCCGCCAAAAACACGCCGTGGCTGCTGAAGATCGCGGGGATGGTGACGGGTTCAGAGGTGTTGGGCTGGAGCGGCATGGCGGTGGGGGTGGCGCTGGTGAGCGGATTCTTCCTGGCGCTGAGGCCTGAGGGACAGACGCTACTGGATCGGTTGGCGGGGACGGTTGTGGGCAGTGGCCAGCCAAGGACTCCGCTGGTGTTCCCGCTGGAGGAGACGGAGCCGGAGGTCGACGCAGGATTCTTCAGGCAGGCGGCGTAGAGAACACTTCGTTGATGAATCAGGCCGGTGCCAAATTTTGGCGCCGGCTTTTTGTTTTTATTGCCGGAGATAGAATGGCGGGGGCTTTTCCTTGAACCAGTCCAATTAGAGGTGAAATCATGACTGCGATGAGAATCGGCTACCAGTGCATCGCCGTGGCGATCGTGCTTGGATTTTTTATGGCGCGCACCGCGTCGGCCGCGGACAATATCTTGAAACCAGCCAACAAAACTGACAACTGGCGATTCGAGCAGCATGAGGATGGAAAGGGGAAGATCAGCGCGGATGGCGATGCCATTGTGTTTGAAGTGACCAATGTCGATGGGACCGAGTGGCATGTGCAGGTCTTTCAGACGCCGGTGGATCTGAAAAACGGAAAGGAATACACGATCACGTTCAAGGCCAAGGCGGATGAGGTGCGCGAAGTCGGCGTGCAGGCGGGGATCGATGAGGAGGACTGGCACCTGATTGGTCTGGATGAGAAGGCCGAACTGGGCAAGGAGTGGAAGGATTATAAATACACCTTCACGGCCAGCGAAGTGAAGGAGAAGAAGAACCGGGTGGGTTTTGTGCTGGGCGGGGCGAAGGGGAAGGTGTGGGTGAAGGAGTTGATGTTGAAGGGCGGATGAAAAACGCTGGGTGGTGAGCTACGGAAGGGGTCTTCTGAACGCGCGGAGGATGGTGTGAATGAGCAGGGCGGCAAGGCAGCCCAGGAAATTGTTGGTCAGATCGCGGGAGGTATCCAGAATATAGGCTGTGTGCGGCTTGAGCATGCCGCGCTCCTCGCCAAGCAGAAGATAAGAGGCATATTCCATGACCTCGTGGATGCCGCCGAATCCCATGATAAACAAAAGCGTAAAAAGGGCGGTTTGCCACGGCCGCAGGCCGAGGTGATGCTCCAGGGCGCGATAAATGACGAACGTGGCGACGAAGGCGAAGTAGAAGTGGACGTAGATGTCGAAAGAGACGCCGAAAACTCCGCGTTGATACAGGCCGAAAGCGCCCAGGTCGTGCAGCAGAAGCGCGAGGGCAAACAACAGGTAATGGAACGGATGCAGGTGCAGCCAGCGACGAAGCGCGTACGGAGCCCATAGAATGGGGATCAGGAAAACCGGCGATACCTTGTAGGTTGGCACTTTGGCGACGAACGCGATGATGATGATGGCGATGGAGAAGATCAGACCGGTCGGGACGTACATGGCGGGAGTGTACAGTGGCCATGGAAACGCGGGGGCGGGCAAATTGTTGAGGCACGCGGGCGAAGGCCCGTCAATTGAAAGCGGAGAGAATAATCATGTCTATTTCGGTGGCGTGTAATTCGTGCGGCAAGCGGCTCAATGTGCGCGATGAGCTGATTGGCAAAAAGGTCAAATGCCCATCGTGCAAGACGGTCTTCGCCGTGCCGGGTGTTGGCGGCGGCGGCGCGGCCATTCGCGTGCGCAAGCAAGTGAAGGAGAAGGGAGCAAAGGTTTCGATCTCGTGGGGGTTTGTGATGATGATCGCGGGGGCGGTTCTGGTGGTGGGGGCTGTCGTGGCCATTGTGTTCGGCCCGGTGCGGGCAAAGCATGAGTGGGACCCGATGGCGGAGAAGGCGGAGAGCGATGTGCGGGACGTGGTGGAGCGGGGGTTGCAGGTTCATATGACGAATATCGGGCTCTATAACCCGCGCGTTGATCGCCAGCCACCCACGCTGCACGAGGTACACATGCTGTGGGACATGCTGGTGATGGGCCTGCCGGAGCACATTCGATTCAAGGGGACGACGAGCGAGGGTGAATACACAGGAACGTATAACACGCAGACGCAGGAAGTGGTGGCGGAGGTGGAGATTGGCGGGACGGTAGTGCCTGGGGCGGGGGAGGCGTCGAAGCACGGGGATTCGAAGATCAAGGTGAATGGCTCGATGAAGGATGGGGATCTGAAGGTGTGGGTCGATGGCAAGAAGGCGGAGTTCCCAGCGCCGAAAACCAAGCCAACCCGGCCGGATCGGGGAACGGTTTTACCGATCGCTCCGGGACTGTAACCGAATTTTCGATTTTTGATCTGCGATTTCCGATCTCACGTCTGGCCGCCACGGAGAAAATACTCCATCAATTCTTCCCCATGTTCCAGATAGAGGTTGCTGGCCGCCGCGGATTTCTCGCAATACTTCCCCTTGGGATTAGCGCGGACATTGGCGCCCGCCATCGCAAATGGCGCCGGACCATAGCCGTGTTTGCGATTGCTGATCAATGTGGGATGGTCCGGCATGACGAGCACCCGCCATTGAGGGAATGATTTCAATTTTTGCAGCACCGGGCCGACGATGTGTTTGTCGATGTGCTCGATGGCGTCGATTTTGGTCTTGTAGTCCGCCTGATGCGAGGCCTCATCGGGCGCTTCGATGTGTGAGAAAACCAGATCATATTTATCCAGTGCGGCCGCGGTGGCCTGGCCCTGGCCGATATAGTCGGTGTCGTGGAAACTGGTCATTCCGGGCACTTCCAGGACATCCCAGCCAAGCAGCACCGCCAGCCCACGGAGGAGATCGACACCGGTGATCATCGCGCCACGGTTGATCCCGAAACGATCGGAGAATTCTGGCATGTTTGGCGCGTGCCCCTGCCCCCAGAGCCAAACCTGCGTCGCGGGATTCGATTTACTAAATCGGCGCTGCTGGTTGATGGGGTGATTGGCGAAAAGGTCTTTGGAGAGCTCGATAATGCGGAGGAGTTTGTCCGCGCCTGTCCCGAAGGGAAGGTATTTGCCGGCCGGTTCTTCGGGGATTTCGTGTGGGGGCTTGGTTTTGACCGCGAATTCTTCCTGGCCGCGATAAACCAGAAGATTGCGATAGCTGACGCCGGGATGGAATTCAAAGTTCGCCAGATTTGCCCTCACCGCAAGATCAGCGAGCAGGATGCGGGCTTCTTCGTTGGATATGCCGCCGGCGGAGTGATCTTTCATGATTCCGTCGATGACGGTCACAAGGTTGAGGCGGAAGACCCAATCTGACGGGCTCAAGGGGATTCGTTGAGCGGCGGCTTCGAGCGGCGCACGGCCCGTGTGATATTTCTGCGGGGCATATCCCAGCAGCGTCATAATTGCGACGTCACTCCCCGACTCAAACCCCTCGGGGACCGTTCGAACCAAACCCTGTCGGCCCTCATTGGCGACGCGGTCGATATTTGGAGTCTGCGCAACTTCCAGTGGCGTCTTTCCACCAAGCTCTTTCAGCGGTTCATCGGCCGCGCCGTCGGGGATGATGATGGCGTATTTCATTTGCCACCGAATTCCTTGGGCTGGTCGACAATTCTGAGGCAGACGGTGGGGGGATTGATCGTGTTCAGCGAATCAATTTCTTTGAGGGCCGATTGCATCGCGCCTTCCTTGGCCAAATGGGTGGTGATCACGACCGGAACCGATTGCCCGTCGGGAGTTTCGTGCTGGAGCATCGCGCTCACGCTGATCTGATTGCGGCCGAGGGCGGCGGTGACCTGGGCCAAGACTCCCGGCTGATCCTTGGCCATCAGCCGGATGTAATAGCGGCTTTGCAGCTCATTGAAAGGCAGAACCGAGGCGGCGGGAGTCTGATCCGGAAAGATTTTCAGTTGTCTGAACGCCAGCCCAGTCACCCCCATGCCAATCCCGATCAAATCCGCCACAACCGCGCTCGCCGTCGGGGTTCGCCCCGCCCCGCGGCCGTACCAAAGCCCATGGCCCAATGCATGCCCGAAAACCGAGATCGCGTTAAAACTGCCGCTGACATCCGCCAGCAGATCATCGCGATGCACGAGCGTGGGATGAACGCGGAGAGAAATCTTGTCGTCCGCATTCCGCTCGGCGATCGCCAAAAGTTTGATCACATACCCCAGCTCCGAGGCGAACTGAATATCCGCGGCCTGGAGCGTGTCGATCCCTTCGACGTGAATATCAGATTCCGCGATGCGAACATTGAACGCCAGCGAAGCAAGGATGGCCAGCTTCTGCGCCGCATCCCGCCCGGAGACGTCGAGTGTCGGATTCGCCTCCGCAAAGCCCAGTTTCTGCGCCTCGGCCAGCGCCTGCTGATACGACCAGCCGTTTTTGGTCATGCGGGTGAGAATGACATTGCAGGTCCCATTGACGATCCCCAGCAGCGCATCGACACGATTGGCAAGCAGCCCGCGGGTCAGGGCATCGATGATGGGAATTCCCCCGCCGCAACTGGCTTCAAACGCGATGCAGGTATTATTGCCGCGGGCAAGAGCAAACAGCTCCGGGCCGCGAAGAGCCAGGAGGGACTTGTTGGCCGTGACAACCGGCTTGGAGAGTTTCAACGCGCGTTCAATAAACGTCCCGGCAATTCCGGTCCCGCCAATCAGCTCGATGACAATTTCACTCTTTGGATCGTCGACCGCCGAATTGGCGTTGGTCGACATCGGCAGCTCGGCCGCGTTCGGCGGATATTCCGATTGATCCTTCACGACAACGTGCCGCAGCTCGAATCTGATTCCCGTGCGATTGAGCAGCAGTTGCTGTTGCTCGCGCAGGATGGCAACAACACCTCCGCCCACGGTGCCGCAACCGAGCAGGGCTACTCCAACTGTTTTTTCGGCCATGAAATACCCATGAAAAAGCCGGGGCAAATGTAAGGGTGCTGTAAATGCGAATCAAGGACGACCAACCGCTCAGAGAGGCGGTCCGCCGAAGCGGACCCTGGCGGAGGACAGATTGGCGCGATTTGACGCTCTGTATGGGCCTCCTTACCATCTGTGACTCCGCGAGCGGGGATGGTCCCGACGTCCGGTGACGATGCTTGCCCTCATCAGTGATATTCACTCCAACCTCGAAGCATTGACGGCGGTCTTTGCCGAGATTGACCGGCGCGGCATCACCGATGTCGTGTGCCTGGGGGACATTATCGGCTATGGGCCCAATCCCATGGAGTGCCTGGACATCGTGGCCGAGCGCTGCCGGATTTCGCTGATGGGCAACCATGACTTTGCCGTCTTTTACGAGCCGTTTAACTTCAACAGCGGAGCCGAACAGGCCTGCTTCTGGACCCGAAATTGCTTCGAGACCGATCCCGATCCGGTCCGGCGCGGCCGGCGCTGGAAGTTTCTGGGAAACCTGCCGGTGCGCTTCAAGCAGGGCCAGATTTTGGGCGTTCATGCATCCCCCCGGCGGCCGATCAATGAATACATTTTTCCGGATGACATTTACACCAATCCAGGAAAGTTTGTGAGCATTTTTGAGCGCTTCGACAAGATCTGTTTTGTGGGCCATACGCACGTGCCTGGCGTTTTCCTCGAAGGCCCCGATTTTTACAGTCCGGACGAGCTGGATGGTAAGTTTGAGCTGGCCGACGAGAAGGCGATCATCAACATCGGCAGTGTCGGCCAGCCGCGCGACCGCGATCCGCGGAGCAGTTTTGTGATCCTCACCGAGACCAATGTCGAGTTTGTGCGCGTGCCCTACGACGTGGAAACGACCATCAAGAAGGTCGAGGACATCGACGACCTGGATGACTTCCTGGGCACCCGGCTGCGCGATGGCAGGTGAAGCACGGTAGCACGGGCCTCTTGCCCGTGTCAGAAAGAATTGATTGATGCGAGATAAGCGAGTTTTAATCGTTGCGGTGCTGTCGCTGGTGGTGGTCATCAGTTGGAGCTGGATCAACTACTATCTCAAGGAGAAGCATCCGGAGTGGTACCAGGATGAGAAGCCGGCGCAGACTTCCGGCCAAACCCAAACTGCCCCACCGGGAACCCAGCCGGCCACGCAGGCGGCAACGACCCAGCCGGCCGGAATTCATGCCGTCGGCGGCGAGTCCAAGCCGGCCGAGATTGGCTCGGCCAAATTCGATCCGCAGGGGAAGCAGAGCGAGTATGCAATCGGATTGGCAATCGATCCGAAAGGGGCGGCGATTTCATCGGCGACATTGAATCGCCTGCGGGCGTCCGTGGGCAAAGAGGAGCCCTACGTTTATCAGAAGCCGTATCCAGATCTCGATCCAGCCTCGAGTCGCTCTCTGGTCACGCAGGCTATCACCGTCAACGGGCAGCGCGTTGAGCTTCACAATGTGACCTGGACCCTGGAGAAATCCAACGACCATTCGGCCACTTATTACGTGGATGTGGTTACGGCCGACGGGAAGAAACTGCGGGTCAGCAAAACCTACACGCTTCGCCCCGACAAGGACCAGAGTTTTGGTTATGAGCTGGCCATGGTGTATCGGTTCGAAAACCAGACACCGCAGCCACTGGTAATCAAGACGTTTTTTAACGGTCCCACCGTTCCAGCCCCCGAGAACAATCGCGATGTGCCGGAAGTGGTCGCCGGATACAACGATCAGCGGCAGGTGACGCTTCAGCATCATTCGGCCGCCAGCCTCAATCCCGAAAAGGACCCATGGGACATTATGACGCAGGAAAAGCTGCCGCTCCTGTGGACCGGCTGGACCAGCGCCTACTTCGACAGCATCGTGCGGCCGGCCGATCCAGCTTCGCCCCTGATCAGCAGCGCCAAAGCCAGGGCACTGGCCAAGCGCAACGACGATGGCCAGGATTTCACGGCCATTTCATTCGAGACAACCGATCTGACCGTGCCCGCGGGGCAGGACGCGTCGCAGTCGTTTGATGTTTACCTCGGCCCCCGCCAGCGGGCGATCCTCAACTCGGAATATTATTCCCAATTCCCGCGCGGCTATAACCTGACGCTGGTGCTCACCGGCGGAATGTGCGGGATCTGCACCTTCGAACCGCTGATCGCGCTGATGGTGAAACTGCTGGGCTTCTTCCACATGCTCACCCGCGACTGGGGGCTGGCGATCATGTGCCTGGTGATCATCGTGCGCTTGATTCTGCACCCGATCACCAAGCGCTCGCAGATGTCGATGTCGAAATTGAGCAAGTTCGGCCCGGAGATCGAGCGGCTCAAGCAGAAATATGGCGATGACAAAGAGTCGCTCAACCGGGAAATGATGGCGTTCACCAAGGAGCATGGTGTATCGACCGGCCTGCTCGGATGTTTGCCGATGTTGCTTCAGATGCCGATCTGGATTGCCCTGTGGTCGAGCTTGCAGAGCACCTTTGAGCTGCGGCATGCCTCGTTCTTGTGGGGACATACCTGGATCAAGGATTTGGCGCAGCCCGATCGGCTGATCGCCTTCCCTCACGCGGTGAAATTGTTCTGGGGATACGTCCATTTTGATGCCATCAACATTCTGCCGATTCTCATGGGGATAGTTTTCTTTCTTCAGCAGAAGATGACTCCCAAGCCGCCGACGATGACCAAGGAACAGGAGCAGCAATACAAGATGATGCAGTGGATGTCGTTGTTGTTCCCCGTTTTCCTCTACACCGGGCCCAGCGGGCTGAATTTGTACATTCTGACCAGCACCTCGATCGGCATCATCGAGAGCAAGCGGATTCGCGATCACATCAAGCAGCGCGAAGAGGCCGAGAAGTCCGAGAAGGTGATCGTCGATGCCAAGCCCACGCGGGCCTCAAAGAAACTGGATCGCGGCGAGCCCCAGCCGAAGAAAAAGGGCCGTTTTGCCGGATGGCTGGCCGACCTTCAGAAAAAGGCGGAGGATTTGCGGCGCGAGGCGGATCGGCAGAAGCGCAAGTCGTGACCTGATCTATGATCTCCGGAGATACCATTGCCGCCATCAGCAGCGCGGCCGGCATGGCCGCGCGGATGATCGTCCGCATGAGCGGGGCGCAGGCATGTTCGATTGCATCGCAGTTGGCTGGGGCAAGTCTGCGAAGCGGAGCGGGGGGCGAGGCTTATCGAACGACTCTCCAATTCCAAAATCTGGCCGTGCCGGCGTGGGTGTACCAATTTCGCGCGCCCCACAGCTACACCGGCGAAGATCTAATTGAGTTTCACATTCCCGGCAATCCGCTGCTGGCGCGGATGCTCCTGGATGAGCTGCTGCGGCTGCAGGCGCGGCCGGCGGAGCCCGGGGAATTCACAGCGCGGGCGTTTTTTAACGGCCGAATCGATCTGACGGCGGCCGAGGGAGTCGCCGCCACCATCAGCGCCCACAGCCAGCAGGAACTGACCGCCGCGCGGCAACTTCTATCGGGCGAATTGGCGCGCCGCCTGCGTCCATTGATGGATCAATTGGCCGAAATGGTCGCCCTCGTAGAAGTCGGCATCGATTTTTCCGAGGAGGATGTTTCATTCATCGCCGCCGAGGAAATCCAGTCGCGCACCGACAAGATCAAGCGCGAGTTACAACAGTTGATGAGTGAGAGCGCCCGATTCGAGCGGCTGAGCCACGAGCCATCTTTCGTGCTGGTGGGGCGGCCCAACGCCGGAAAGAGCACCCTCCTCAACGTCCTCGCCGGCCGGCCCAGGGCTGTCGTATCCCCGGTCGCCGGCACCACGCGCGATGCCCTTTCGGCCGAGGTGGCATTGGATCGCGGAATCGTCAGCGTGATTGATGTTGCAGGATTGGAGGAAAAAAGTGCCGAGGGAGAAATCGATCGCCAAATGCAGGAGTTGGCCATGCGGATGGTCGAAGAGGCCGATTTTGTGATCCTGCTCCGCGAGGCAGGCGATGAGCGGCCGATGTTAGCGCTGCCGAGAAGACCGGATCTGGTGGTCGCGAGCAAATCCGATCTACCTTCCGCCGGCGCAGCGGATGGAGCGATTCGCCTATCCGCGCGAACCGGCCAGAATCTCGACCTCCTCCTGCGGCGAATGTCCGACCTGGCCTTCGGATCGACCACCGCTGCGGCCGCTACCCTGGCCCTCAATACTCGCCATCTCCGCGCCCTGGACGATGCGATGATGTCGCTCAGTCGCGTTGACGCGGCGCTGGGTTCTTCTGGCGCTGAGCTGATCGCCCTGGAGCTGCGGGAGGCCCTGCACGCCCTGGGCGAAATTCTCGGCCAACTGACGCCCGACGATCTGCTTGGCCGCATTTTCTCCACTTTTTGCATCGGCAAGTAATCGCCCATGGGCTAGAAGCCACTGCTGCGAATACTTATCATCATCGCCATGAACCAGGATCTATCGAAGAAAGTGGCGCTGGTCACAGGGGCCTCGCGCGGGCTCGGAGCGGCGATCGCCACCAAATTGGCCGCCCACGGCGCCCGCGTGGGCGTGAACTATTTCGGCTCGCCTGAATTGGCGCAGAAAGTGGTCGGTGACATTCGTCGCGCCGGCGGCGATGCCGAGGCATTCAAGGCCGATGTCCGCGATGAAAATGAAGTGAGCAAGCTGGTCAATGACGTCCAATCTCGCTTCGGCCTGATCGATATCCTCGTCATCAACGCCACCGGCCCGCAGCCGTTCATCAAGATCGAAAACCTGACCTGGCGCACTTGCCTCGATCAATTGGAATTCTTCGTAAAAAGCCCCATGCTCCTGGTCAAGACGGTCGTCGGCCAGATGAAGCAGCGCCGCTACGGTCGCATTATCAACCTCGGCTCGGAAGTGTTCGAGCGCGGCATCCCCGAGTTTTCCAATTACGCCTCGGCCAAAGGCGCACAGCTTGGCCTGACCCGCTCCTGGGCCAACGAACTGGCCCCCTGGCAGATCACCGTGAATCTGATCGCCCCCGGCTGGATCCCCACCGAGCGGCACATCGACGATCCCCAATCCATGAAGGATGCCTACGCCGCCGCCGTCCCCATGAAGCACATGGGCGTGCCCGAGGACGTGGCCGACGCCGTGGCGTTTTTGGCCTCCGACGGCGCAAAATTCATCACCGGACAAAAATTGGCGGTCAACGGCGGTAATACCATTTGTTGATCACTGCACTCGGGAGAGGAAACATGGTCAAAAAAATCGGCGGACTTCTGGTTGTGCTGGCGGCGATCGGATCTCTGGGTTTTGCAAAGCTCAAACCCGGCCAAAAACCCACCGTCGCCTACGTCACCAACGGCATCGCCTCCTTCTGGGTGATCGCCGAGCAGGGGGTTAAGGCCGGCGGCGAAAAATATGGCGCCAACGCCAGGGCCTACATGCCGGCCGAAGGCATCGCCGATCAGAAGCGCATCATCGAGGACCTGCTCACCCGCGGCGTCGATGGCATCGCCATCAGCCCCATCGATCCGGCCAATCAGGGCGATCTGATCAACCAGGCCTGCGACGCGACCAAGGTCATCACCCACGACTCCGACGCCCCCGGCACCAAACGCCTCTGCTACATCGGCATGGACAATTACACCGCCGGCCGCATGTGCGGCAAACTGGTCAAGGAAGCCATGCCCGCCGGCGGCTCCGTGATGATCTTCATCGGCCGCCTCGAGCAGGACAACGCCCGCCGCCGCCGCCAGGGCGTCATCGATGAGCTCCTCGATCGCGATCCCGATCCCACCCGCTACGATGCGCCCGGCGAGAAGCTCAAAGGCAATAAATACGCCATCGTCGGCACGCTCACCGACCAATTCGACATGGCCAAGGGCAAGGCCAACGCCGAGGACGCCATCGCCCGTTATCCCGATTTGGGCTGCATGGTCGGCCTCTTCGCCTACAACCCGCCGCTCTGCCTCGAAGCGCTCAAGCAGTCCGGAAAAGCCGGCCAGATCAAGCTGGTCGCCTTCGATGAGGCCGATGAAACCCTCTCGGCCATCAAGGATGGCGCCTGCTACGGCACCGTCGTGCAGAATCCCTACATGTACGGCATGGAATCCGTCCGCGTCCTCACCGCCCTGGCCAAGGGCGACAATTCGGTGATCCCCAAGGGCGGCTTCATCGACATCCCCGCCCGGCAGATTCGCAAGGACAATGTCGATGAATTTTGGAAGGACCTGAAGCAAAAAATGGGCAAGTAGGGCCCACCTCAGCGGACGCCCAATCAAATTGTCCGCCCACGCAAACGCCGCATGCTCCTTGAAGCCGTCAATATCTCCAAATCCTTCCCAGGCGTCCTCGCGCTGAAGGATGTCTCCTTTTCGCTCGAAAAAGGCGAAGTCCTCGCTGTCATCGGCGAAAACGGAGCCGGAAAATCCACCCTGATGCGAATTCTCGCCGGCGTGCAGGCCCCCGATTCAGGTGCGATTTTGCTGGATGGAAAAGCGGTGACTTTTCCGACCGTGCAGTCCGCGCTGCGACTGGGAATTGTCCTGATTCACCAGGAACTGAACCTCTCTGACAACCTCGACGTCGCGGCCAATATCTTCCTCGGCCGCGAACCCCGGCGATTCGGCCTGATCGACAAGCCGCGCCTCCGCCGCAATGCCGCCGCCGTCCTCGAACGAATCTGCCTCGATTGCTCCCCCGACACCATCGTCTCCGACCTCTCGATCGGGCATCAGCAGATGGTGGAGATCGCCAAGGCCCTCTCCGTCGATGCGCGAATCCTGATCATGGACGAGCCCACCTCCAGCCTCTCCCAGCACGAAACCGAGCAGCTTTTTCGAGTGGTCCGCGATCTCCGCTCCAAGGGAATCAGCGTTCTTTACATCTCGCATCGCCTGGGCGAGGTGAAGGAACTCGCCGATCGCGTCCTGGTCCTGCGCGACGGGAAAGTGGCCGGCCAATTGTCCCATGACCAGATCAATCACGAGCGAATGGTCAGGCTGATGGTCGGCCGTGAAATTTCCGGTTTGTACGACCGCAAGGCCAACATTGCCGGCGCGATCATGCTGGAAGTCACCAAACTTCGCACCCCCGCCCATCCCGCGCATGAAATCAATTTTTCAGTCGGAGCAGGAGAAATCGTCGGCATCGCCGGCCTGGTCGGCGCCGGCCGAACCGAGGTCCTCCAGACCCTTTTTGGAATCACGCCGGCGCTGGGGGGGACAATTCGTGTTGGAGAATCGGAGGTTTCAATAAACTCGCCGCGTGATGCAATTCGATCCGGCATCGCCCTCGTCCCTGAAGATCGCAAGCAGCACGGCCTGATCCTCGAGCTGGCCGTGCGCGAAAACCTCTCCCTTCCCAGTCTGCGACGCACGCAATTTGCGGGATTCCTCAACTATTCCCAGGAGCGCCAACTCTCCCGCCGAACCATCGATGAACTCGGCGTGCGCACCCCCTCCGACGCTCAAATCTGCCAATACCTCTCCGGCGGAAACCAGCAAAAAGTAGTCGTCGGCAAATGGCTCGCCACCAAGCCCAAAATCCTCCTCCTCGACGAGCCCACCCGGGGCATCGACATCGGCGCCAAGCAGGAAGTCTACAAATTGATGGAACAACTCGCCGCTTCCGGCGTGGCCATTCTCTTCGTCTCCAGCGAGCTGGAAGAAATCCTTAGAATGTCCGACCGCACCCTCGTCATGCACGAAGGCCGCCTCACCGGTCAGCTCCCCCGCTCCCAGCTCACCGAAGAATCAATCATGCGCCTGGCCACCGGCGGCACGAACTCGAATTGAACCGCAGAGACGCAGGAGCCGAGACGCAGAGAAAAATCCTTCTCTGATCTGCGCAAATCTGCGCTATCTGCGTTCAACTCCTTGAATTCTCCGCGTCTCCGCGTCTCTGCGGTTGCATTAGTTCCCATTCGGCCGAATCAGCTCCTGCCCGCTGGTTTCCTTCCCAAAATCCCCCGCCATCACCACCACGATCTTCTTCGGATCAAAATATTTCCGCGCCGCCGCGGTAACCTGCTCGGCCGTGAGTCCCTCGATCCTTTTCTCCAGCTCCTCCTGATATTTCATCGTCCTTCCGCAATAGCTCAGGTCCGAAAGAAGCGACGCCAGCGCCCCATCCGTCGCCCGGCGCACCTTCTGCGCTGACAGATACCCCTGCCGCGCCTTGTCCAACTCATCCTGAGTGATCCCATCCCGCAGCAGCCGCTCCAATTCCTCTCGAATGGCTTTGTCAACCTTCCGGATGTTCTGCGGATTGCAAATCGCCGTCATCGTGATGCTCCCCCGCCTATCAAACGGCGACACCCCAATCGTCGAACCAACGCCGTAAGACAATCCTTCCTTCTGCCGCACCCGCATCCCCAGCCGCGAAGACAGCGCGCCACTTCCAAAGATGTAATTCCCCATCACCACCGCAGGATAATCAGGCTCATCATCGCGCAGCGCAAACAGCGCCCCGCTCACATAATCCGCATTGGCCTTGTCCGGCGTATTGATCCTCTGCTGCGAGCCAACAAGACCATCGGGAATGGACATCGCAATCCGCGCATACGGCTTGGGCGCTTTCCACCCCTCCAGCGCACTCTTGAGAATCGGCAAACAACTCCCCACCTCAAAATCCCCCACAATCGTCAATTCCCCGGCCTGCGAACCCAGATGGTCGCGATAAAGTTGCCCCACCTGCTCATAACTCACCGCCGTGAGCCGCGCGATCGATTCCTCGACAGTCGGAACATACCGAACATTGTCCTTGCCGTATGGCGCCAATTCCCTCGCCAGCAATCGATTTGCCAGCGTTGATGGTTCCGTCTTTGCCTGTTCGGCCGCCGCCAGCCGCTCGCGTCGCAGAATCTCAAACTGATCCTCCGGCAGCGTAGGCTCACGCAGCACCTGTCGCAGAATCTCCAAAACGGCCGGCAGATTCTCCCGCCGCGTCTCCACCGAAAACGTCAGCGCCCCCAGCGATCCTCCCCCGCCCGATCCTCCTCTTCCGCGCCCGCGTCCGCCTCCACCCGCGCTGATGGTCGCATTGAGCCGATCCAGCTCATCGCGCAATTGCTGATACGACAATTTCTTCGTCCCCCGCAACATCAACTGTGGCAAAATTCCCGCGGCCGCTTCAAACCCCTTCAGATTCTCCTCATTCCCATACCGCAACGTCAGCAAAACCTGCACTTCCTGCCCGCGCGTTTTCTTGGGCAGCAGCGCCGCCTTGATCCCCTCCGGCAATTCCATCCGCTGCACCCGCGCCTCGATATTCCCCGGCGTCGCCTCAAATGATTCGCCCGCGGCCATCGCCTCCCGCCCCTTGTAATTCTCCACCAGCCCCTTCACATCCGGCGTCGTGGGAATGGCAATCCGCTCTGATTTATCCGTGGGAATAAACACGCCGACCGTGCGACTGTTGCGCTGCAAATATTTCGCCGCCGCAACCTGGATCGCGCTCGCCGTGACCTTCTCAATCCGGTCGCGATGCAAAAAGTACAGCCGCCAATCCCCCTGCGACGCCCAGTTGCTCAGCGCAATCGCCATCGAGCTGGTATCCATCTCCGACCGCTGCCGCGCCTTGAGAATCTGCTGGCGGGCGCGATTCACCTCTTCATCGCTCACTCCCCTGGCGGCCACTCCTTCAACGGTGCCGATGATGATCTCGCGCACCTCCTCGAGCATCTTCGGATCGCGCACCTCCGCCTCGATCATCATCAGCCCCGGATCATGCTCCCCGCGGGCACTGGCAAAAACGTCCGTCGCCTTCTTCGTCTCAACCAGCGCCTTGTACAGCCGCCCCGACGGCGAAGTGCTCAGGATATTCGCCAGCACCTGCATCGCCGCCGAATCCTCATGCGGGCCGGCCGGCACGTGATAAGCCACGCCCACCACCCCCACATCCCCAACCCGCCGCAGCGTCACCGTTCTCTCCCCATCCTGCTCCGGCTCCTGCGTCCAGGTCACATCAAGCTGCCGCGCCGGCCGGGGAATCGCCCCAAAATATTTCTGCACCAACTCCAGCGCCCGCTTCTCGTCAAACTGCCCGGCCACAACCAGCACCACATTATCCGGCTGATAAAACTTCCGATAAAACGCCCGGAGATTCTCGATCGGAACCCGCTCAATATCCGTCCGGTTCCCAATCGTCGGCTTCCCATAGTTATGAAAATCGTACGCAATCGCCTCAATCCGCTTCCCCAGCACCCCGGCCGGCGAATTCTCCGATCGCTCAAACTCATTGCGCACCACCGTCATCTCCGAATCCAGGTCCTCCTTCTTCACAAAGCTGTTCACCAGCCGATCGGCCTCCATCCTGATCCCAAATTCCAGGTTCTCATCCGTCGCCGGCATCGTCTCAAAATAGTTCGTCCGATCCGACGAAGTCGTCCCATTCCACTGCGCCCCGTGCTCCTGAAGCGCCTTGGGCACGCGCAAAAACGTCGGTGTCCCCTTGAACACCATGTGCTCCAGCAGATGCGCCATCCCCGTCTCCCCATACCCCTCATGCCGCGACCCCACCAGCACGGTCATGTTCACCGTCACCTTCGCCCGCGAATTATCCGGATAAAGCAGCAGCCGCAGCCCATTGTCGAGCTGATACTCGCTAATCCCTTCAACCGTCGCGCCCTTTTTGATGTCGGCTTTCTCGGCGCCCCCCGCGGTGGAAATGAACATCGCAACCGACAAACAGACAAAAACCATTGCCAATCTTCGCATCACTGCCTCCTCGAGTTGTACTTCTACGCGCTGGGCAACTGCCTCGCCTCGGCCGGGCAATCTATCAGATCATCCTCCCTGACCTGCGATATGCTCATCCGCCGCGGCGCCTCCGCGCCCTGCGGCGCCAGTGGTGGATCCTCTTCAAAACTATTCCGCGCCATGTCCCGAACCGCCAGGGCCAACCCCGACATCATCGACACCGTCGCCCCGCACAACATGCATGCGAATCCCATCGCCAGCAGCATCGCCCCCCCGATGAACCACAACAGCGGAATCACTCTAAACGGCATGATCTCCCGCACCGGCTTGATCACCGGCAGCAACGTCGCGCACAGCGCCAGCAGCACAGTAAACACACCCACCATCCGCACCGCAACCGCCAGTCCCCCCAGCCAGCGCGCACCCGCCAAAATCTCTTTATAAAATGGCGTCCGCGTTCGCTTCTCCCGTTCCTCCGGAGCGGGCTCCGGCCGCTGATACGGCGCCATCGGTCCCACCCGCGTCGGCTGCGGTGGGGGGGATATGAACCGGCTCATCGACGCGATGAGGATGTCATTGTAGAGCACGCGCTGCTCCGCCTCGGCCTGGTCGCGCGCATCCACGACGATGGTCATCTCCCGACCCGTCTTCTGGTCTGCTCCATGGATGAGATACTGCATCGGTGGTCCTCGCTCTTTGGACCCTGCTTCCGCCGCCCCAATCGTGCGGGAGTATACCATCAGATCGGCCGGACGTATCAAGCGATTATTGAAGTCACCGCCGCACAATCTTAAACCCAAAATCTGAATTCTACTTCTTCTGATAAACCCTCACCCAATCCACTTCCATCTCCGCCGGAAATTCCGTCTTCTCATCCGGATTCCCCGGCCAAGTCCCTCCCACCGCCACGTTCAAAATCAGATGAAACCGCTCATCAAACGGCGCTGGAAACTCCGCATCCCGCGTGTGCCACTCC
>DASYUA010000195.1:0-3742 GCA_036001665.1 Tepidisphaeraceae bacterium | reverse complement strand
CGGCGTGGGCGAGGGGCCGGCAGAGAGTCACCCGCTGGGTGGGCGGCATATTGATCCTATACCACGCCCGGCTGCAGGCCGGCCGAGCCAAAAAGGCGGAGGCTGCGTGAGCGCAGATGCAAAATCGTGTGAAGCCGCCGTGCCATGTGCCATCGACACAGCTGGTAACCCTGACATTCTCTCCGCCTCCTGCGAGTAGGTCAGGCACTCCTGCCCGACGCCTTCCCCGAATCTGCAACCCCCTCTCAATAATCCGAATTCCGTTCGAACAAATACCAAACTGAAACGTACTACAAGCGCGACAACCCGGCATCCCCATTAATGATCAGTTAACGAACTGATCAGACGGTCAGATCCGGCAAATTCGCAAAAGGGGGCCGTGCCATGCTTTCCTCCGTCCATCAGTCTCACCCACCGCGCCCCCTCCACGCCCACACCCTTTTCGCCCACCTCTCTTCCCCGCCTATCAACTCCCAACCATCAACTTCCCCCAAAAAAACAAATCTACCAAACGAACCCAAATCCCCCTCCGCTCCCCCAAAAACGCCATTTTCAACGCACCCGACCCTTCTTTTTTCGACGCAACAAACCCACCGCCCCTCACCGCCGCCCCCAGTCGATTTACATCCCCTCCCCGTGATTCACATGTCGGTTTTGGTCAGTTCCATGTCGGTTTCACGTCGGTTTCCGTCGGTTTTTCCCGCCCAAAAACTGCCCGCCAAAGCCCCCAACCCCTTACCCACCCAAAACTTCCCTCCCTCATCCCTCCGCCAACCCCTCAAAATCTTTTCTTCCCCCCTCCTGGGGATTTCCTCGCTACAAAACGAACCCATTTCCCTCTCACCTCCTCTCCCACCCCCTCACCCCCTCCTCCCCCACCCTTCTCCGCGCCAACCTCCACGCATCCACCATCCTCCTCATCCTCTGCCCCGCATTCAGTTTCATTTCCCCCCCAAACACGTCATATCCGCGCCGCTCCATCCCCCTCAGCAACCCACCGTACAAAACCGCCATCGTCGCCGCGGCCAATCTCGATCCATCTCCTCCCACCCAGCATATCCCCGCTGCCCCCGACCGATACAACCCCCGCGCCCGCTCCACCTCAAACCGCATCAACTCCCGGAATCTCTCATTCACCAAACTTCCCCGCAACTCCTTCTCCCCATATCGAAACCGAATCAAATCCTCCAGCGGCAGGAAAATCCGATTCCTCTCCCCATCCCGCTTCAAATCCCGCAGGATCCGCGTCAGTTCCACCGCCATCCCCAGCTCCACCGCCCGCTCCTGCCCATCGCTATCCGTCAACCCCAACATCGCGCTCAGGATCAACCCCACCGATCCTCCCCGCCGCCGCAGATATCTCTCCAGCGCAGCCCAGGTCGCAAAGCGCAACGCCGTCGCCGCCGTCTTCAACCCCTCCACCAGTTCCAAAAACCATTCCTTTGGGATCTGGTACCTCCCAATCGCCCCCGCCACAACATGGATCACCGCCTGCGAAGCCTCTCCCCCGACACTCGGCGGACAAATCTCCCCCCCATACATGCTCGCCAACCTCTCCGAAACCAATCCCACCCGTCCCTCCAGATCGCTCCCCGAAGCGCACGCCCCCTCCATCGCGCCCGGCCGCCCTTCCACATCCAGCGCCTCCTCCAGCATGTGTACAAACGCCCCCACCGCCTGCACGGCCACCCGCTTGCGGGCCGGAAGGAAAAACGAAGCCAAATACACATTCCGCGCCTGCTCCCGGCACTCCCCCCCCACCGCGCGAGCCACCCACCGATCTACCGGCCCAGCCTCAACGATCTGTTGGGAGACACTCATGCTTAAACCAATCATAGCTGCGCGGCGATGGCACTCGCGAGACAGCGCGGCACACATCCACTGCCAGTCGCACCATCCCCCAACCGGCGAACGACCCTGCGCTCCCACACCTCTCAACCCGCCAATTCGATGCGCAAATGATTATCCAACAACCAATTATGTCACAACACCCAACGCCCCAGAAAATCTTTCAATCCACCCAAGCCATTGGCACCCCCATTGCTCTAGTGCTTCTTCGTCAACACCGGAATGTCTGCAAAACACCCACTGCAACATTCCGACTCACTCTCCATTCCCTCCTCCTGAACGCCGGGTCGAGCCCCCCGGCGTTTTTTTATGCGCCCACTTTTCCTCATCGTGCCGCCCCAACCGCCGCCGGCGCCGGCTTGGTCGTCGGCCCGGCCCCCGGCGGAGCCAGCAGCGTCCTGTGCAAAATCAACAGTGCCACACTGAAATAGATGATCAGTCCCGTCACATCCACCAGCGTGGCCACAAATGGCGCCGAACTGGTCGCCGGATCCAACCCCAGCCTCCGCAGCAGGAACGGCAACATGCTTCCCACAACCGAACCAAACATGACCACCCCAATCAGACTGATCCAGACCGTCATGCCCATCAGATAAGGATGGTGTTGATAGTTGGCCCATCCCACGTAATGCCAAAGCAGTATTCGTATGAAGCCAATTCCCCCCAGGAAAGCGCCGAGCGTGAAGCCGGAGAAAAGCTCCTTGCGCAAGACCCGCCACCAGTCATCGAGCCGAAGCTCCTTGAGCGCCAAGGAGCGAATCATCAGCGAGGTCGCCTGCGAACCGGAGTTGCCGCCGCTGCTGATGATCAGCGGCACAAACAGCGCTACCACGGCCGCGCGCTCGATCTCGTTCTGAAAATGCCCCATCGCCGTGGCCGTCAGCGTCTCTCCCAGAAAAAGCGCGGCCAGCCAGCCACCCCGCTTGCGAATCATCGGCCAGAATCCCACCTCCATGTACGGCGCATCCAACGCCTCCATGCCGCCCATCTTCTGCATCTCTTCCGTGGCCTTCTGCTCGGCCACATCCAGCACATCATCCACCGTGATGATCCCCAGCATGTGCCCCGCCGCATCCGTCACCGGCAACGCCACCCGGTCGTAACGCTCAAACGCCGCCAGCACTTCCGACTTGCTGGCCGTCGCCGTCAGCGCCACCAGCGGCCGATCCTCAATGTCCACCACCTTCATTTCCGGCGGCGCCAGCACCAGCGACCCCAGCCTCAGGTCCTCCACCAGCTTCCCTTCGTTGTCGACGAGATAGACGACATTCAGCGTCTCCTTCCCGCGCCCCGTCTTGCGGATCTGCTCCAGCGCATCCTTGGCCATGATCTCCGGCGCCAGCGCTACGTACTCCGGCGTCATGTACCGGCCCGCGCTCGCCTCCGGATATCCCAGCAGCTGCCGGGCCGACTTGAGCTCATCCGGCGAGAGCGTCTCCAGCAATTTCCGCGTCACCGCCGCCGGCGTCTCCTCCAGCAGCCGGGTGCGGTCATCCGGCGTCATCTGATCCAGGATGTTTCGCACCTGCTCATTGCTGAAACAGTGCAGCAGCTCCTCCTGTCGATCCAGCGGCAGATACGAGAACACCAGCGCTGCCATCTTCCGCGGCAGCACCCGGAAAATGACCCCCTCATCCTCCACCGGCAGATCGATGAGCACCTCCGCAATATCCACCGGCGGCAACTCCGACAGCGCCTCCCGCAGCTCATCCCAGTTCTTCCGCTGGATGATTTCTTCCAGGTCTGCCTGGAGGACGTTTCCGATCATGGAGGCCGATCTTATCGAATCCGGCTGGAACGCGGCAAATCCGATGAAGGCAGCGGCAGATCACACCGCCAGATGATTCTCAATCTGCGTGAGCTGGTTGGCGACCTCGGAATCGGCCTTCATGTC
>DASYUA010000194.1:0-19438 GCA_036001665.1 Tepidisphaeraceae bacterium | reverse complement strand
AAGGGGGATGATTCGGTGGTCGTGGGGCCAGCGCTGGCATCGACGATTTCGGGGGGGCCGGGGAACGATGAGTTAATTGCCGGAAAGGCGGCGGACAGCCTGGATGGGGGAGAGGGGAATGATGTGCTGCTCGGCGGCGGGGGGAGTGACACGATCCTGGGCGATGGCGGCGATGATACGCTGGACGGTCTGGGCGGGAATGACAGCATGTCAGGCGGCGTTGGCCGCGACAATCTGAGCGGCGGGTCGGGAAATGATCTGCTGAATGGAGATGATGGGCACGACACCGTCAGCGGCGGGAAGGGGACCGATTTGAGCATTGATTTGGAGGATCGAATTGCCGATCCCGATCAGGCGGACACGGATTTGAATGTTTTCATCGGGGCGTTTCCCGGATTAGCGAATGATCTATTTCCGAATGGGACGGGCGGCGGTGAGGATTCGGGAAATGGGCCCATATTTGGCGGGGGCGGCTCGATCTTCGGCGGGGGAAACGGGTCGATATTCGGATGAATGAAAGTGGCATGGGCGCCTCGCCCATGAATCCTAAACACCACGGGCGGGGCGCCCGTGCCACATTAATTCGCATCGAGATCACAGGCGGCTGATGAGCAGCTCGCGCTGAAAGATCATTTCTTTTGGCAAATCCCCGGCCAGTTTGAGGAAGAGTTCCTCCTGGCTCAGTAGTTCAGATTTGACGTCGGCGTTATCGACGGTCTGCATCGCCCGCAGGTCATTGATGTCGATGTCCAAACCTTCCAGGTCGATGTCTTCAGCCCTGGGCATCCAGCCTAATGTCGTCTCCGCCGCATAAGCCCGGCCGTGGCAGCGGTCGATGATCCACTTCAATACGCGCATGTTTTCGCCGAAACCGGGCCACATGTATTTGCCCTGGTCGTTTTTGCGGAACCAGTTGACGTGGAAAATGCGCGGGCAGTCCTTCATCTTCTTGCGCATGCGGAACCAGTGAACGAGATAGTCGCGGATGTTGTAGCCAATGAAGGGGAGCATGGCCATTGGATCGCGGCGGACGACGCCCACCGTTCCCGTGGCGGCGGCCGTGGTTTCGGAGCCGAGCGTGGCACCCAGATAAACCCCGTGCGTCCAGTTGAAGGCCTGATAGACCAGGGGGATGATGCGTGAGCGCCGGCCGCCGAAAATCAGGGCGGAGACCGGGACGCCATTGGGATCGTTCCAGGCCGGATCGAGTGCGGGATTGTTCGTGCATGGGGCGGTGAATCGGCTGTTGGGATGGGCCGCCTTTCGGCCCGATGCGCCGATTTCCGGCGTCCAGGGCTGGCCGGTCCAGTCGATGCATTCTTTGGGCGGCTGCGCGGTCTTCCCTTCCCACCAGACATCCCCGTCGGGCAATAGCGCGACGTTGGTGTAGATAGTGTTGTGCGACATCGACGCCATAGCATTGGGATTGGTTTCGGAATTGGTGCCGGGGACGACGCCGAAATAGCCTGCCTCGGGATTGATGGCCCGGAGCCGGCCTTCCACCGGATCAACCCACATCCAGACAATGTCGTCGCCCACAGTGGTGATCTTCCAGCCGGCGCGCTGATATTTTTCGGGCGGGATCAACATGGCGAAATTGGTCTTGCCGCAGGAAGAGGGGAACGCGGCGGCGACATAGGTTTTTTCGCCATTGGGGGAGTTTGCTCCCATGAGCAGCATGTGCTCGGCCATCCATTCCTGTTGATAACCCAGCCAACTGGCGATGCGCAGCGCCATGCACTTTTTCCCCAGCAGCGCGTTGCCGCCATAGCCCGAGCCAAACGACCAGATGGTGTTGTCGAGAGGAAAATGGCAGATGTAGCGGCGATCAGGATTCACATCTCCAATGCTGTGCAGGCAGCGCGTGAATTCGTCCGAGTCGCCAAGCTGTTTCCACGCCAAATCACCCATGCGGGTCATGATGCCCATCGAGATGGCCACGTAGATCGAGTCGGTGACCTGCACTCCGACTTTGGCAAGCGGCGAGCCGATGGGTCCCATCACGAAAGGAATGACATACATGGTTCGGCCGCGCATGCACGCGGAGAAGAGCGGGCGAAGCTTCGCATAACCGGCCTTGGTCTCCATCCAGTTGTTGGTGGGCCCGGCCATGTCGGCGCTGGGGGTGCAGATGAAGGTGAGATGTTCGCTGCGCGCCACGTCGTTCTGATTGGAGCGGTGCAGGTAGCAGCCGGGGAGTTTTTCCTGATTGAGCTTGATGAGCGTGCCAGCGCGAACCGCCTGATTAATCAGGTTCTGCCGCTCGTGGGATGTTCCATTGCACCAATAGACCTGATCCGGCGCGCACAGCTCGATGCACTCGTCGAGCCAAGCCCGGACCGTTTTGTTGACGACCGGCTCGGGCGGAGGCTGGTGAACCATCCGCGGAGGCGCGACAGTGGGATTTTGGACTTGCTGTGCCATTGTTGATCCTATTCCATCAAACTTATCGAGCTTAACTGGCAGAGGCTTACAATGTACGTCCGATCCGGATTAAACGGGCTCTTACTAAATCGATATTCGCCTAAGCCGCAATGCATTTCCAATAACCGAAACGGAGCTGAGGCTCATCGCTCCCGCTGCAATCATGGGATTGAGCAGCAGGCCGAGGAACGGATACAGAACTCCGGCCGCGACGGGGATGCCCAGCACATTATAGATAAAAGCAAAGAAGAGGTTCTGACGGATGTTCCGCATCGTCGCTCGGCTGAGAATGCGGGCGCGGGCGATGCCGCGGAGGTCGCCTTTTACGAGCGTTATATCCGCGCTTTGCATCGCCACATCGGTTCCGCTGCCCATGGCGATGCCAACATCGGCCCGCGCCAGTGCCGGGGCATCGTTGACGCCGTCCCCGGCCATGGCGACGACGTGACCTTCGCGTTGCAGTCGCTTGACGACTTCATGTTTCTGGTCCGGCAACACCTCGGCCTCAGTATCTTCGATCCCGAGCTTGCGGGCCACGGCCTTCGCGGTGGTGCGGCTGTCGCCGGTCAGCATCACCAGGCGCACGCCGTCCTGCCGCAGCAGTCTTATCGCTTCAGGCGTTGATGGTTTGATCGGATCGGCGACTCCCACGATCCCCACTGGCTTCTCATCCACGGCCAGGAACATGACAGTCTGCCCATCAGCGCGAAGCTGCTCCGCCCGGGAAACGGCATCGCCGGTGTCAATTCGCAGTTGTTCCAGCAATTTGATGTTGCCCAGGGCGATCCGATGCCCGTTGACAGTGCCGGTGATCCCTTTGCCGGTAATTGATTGAACATTCTCCGCTTTTGGGATCGTGACCTCACGTTCAGCCGCGCCGGCCATGATGGCCGCCGCCAGCGGATGTTCACTTCCCCGTTCAACGGCGGCCGCGTAGCCGAGGATGGTTGTCTCATCCTGCCCCGGCAGTGCGACCAGCGAAACGAGGCGCGGGTTGCCTTCCGTTAGCGTGCCAGTCTTATCAACGACAAGCGTGTCCACCTTCTCCATGATCTCCAGCGCTTCGGCATTCTTGATCAGCACTCCAGCATTCGCGCCTCGGCCGACACTGACCATGATGGAGATGGGCGTGGCCAATCCGAGTGCGCACGGACAGGCGATGATCAGCACCGCCACCGCGTTCACAACCGCATAAGCCAGGGCTGGCGGTGGTCCAAAGATCGCCCAGATGATGAAGGTGACGATGGCGATGATCACCACCGCCGGCACAAACCACGCCGAAACAACGTCCGCCAGCCGCTGAATCGGCGCCCGGCTGCGCTGCGCATCGCTGACCATCTGTACGATCTGCGCCAGCAGCGTTTCCCGGCCCACGCGCTCCGCCCGCATGATGAAGCTGCCCGTGCTGTTGACCGACCCGCCGATTACCTTGTCCCGCGGCTGCTTCTCAATTGGAATCGACTCGCCGGTGATCATCGATTCATCAACCGCGCTGTGGCCTTCGATGATTGTTCCATCAACGGGTATCTTCTCCCCCGGCCGCACGCGCAGGCGCTGGCCAACCTGAACTTGCTCCAGTGGCACATCTTCCTCGCTGCCGTCATCTTTCACTACCCGCGCAGTCTTCGGAGCGAGGCCCAGCAGCGCCTTGATCGCACTGCTGGTTCGGCTGCGGGCGCGCAGTTCAAGCACCTGTCCCAGGAGGACGAGCGTCGTGATGACGGCCGCAACTTCAAAATAGACTTCCACCATTCCGTGCTTGTTTCGGAATGATGGTGGGAAAACGCCAGGGGCGAAGGTGGCGAAGAGACTAAACACATATGACACGCCCACACCCAGCGCGATCAGCGTGAACATGTTCAACTGCCGCGTGACAACGGACACCCACGCTCGCGTGAAAAAGGGCCAGCCGCCCCAAAGAATCACCGGCGTCGCCAGGATCAGTTGCACCCACATGAGGAACTGTCGGGACAACAGGCGCTCCAGCGGCCGGCCTGGCAGATATTCGGACATCGAAAATGCAACCAGTGGAATGGTCAGCGCAGCGCTGATCCAAAAGCGGCGCGTCATGTCGGTCAGTTCAGGGTTGGCTTCCTCTTGGGCCGTGACTGTGCGCGGCTCCAGAGCCATGCCGCAAATGGGACAATTCCCCGGCCGATCACGAACGGTCTGCGGGTGCATCGGGCAGACGTATTCGACCTTGGATTTTGGCTGGTCGGTCAGTACCGGCTCTAAAGTCATTCGGCCTACAGGATCGGTGGCCATCATCTCTCCATCAATTGACGGGGCCGGCGTGCAATCCCGTTTTGAACCGGGTCGGGCTGGTGGTGATGCCCGTGATTGCGGTGCATGAACAGGTGCATCAGCGGACAAGCCAGGAAGAAGATGAAGGGCAGGACCGCCAGGACATGCTGTTTATGGTAAACCCAAAGGTAATAGCCCACGACTGCGGCCACTCCCAGACAAATCAACATCAGCGGCCTCTTGTAAGCTGCTGCAACGCCGGCGGGCCGCCGGCGAATCGTGCCGCGCGTGATGGTCATGATGGTTATGTAACGTGCACATGTTGCTCTCCTTCTGTTATTGGCCCATCTCAAGCGGAGTTGGGCACTGCTTGGCTCTGCTCCTGCCATCTGAGTTTGACTTTCAGCGAGGCGGCCAGGTCGGCCAGCGTGGTGGTGTTCAGATAATCTTTCAGCCGCTGGCGAATCGGCTTGTAAAGGTCGTGCTGCGGGCAGGGCATGTGGTCGTTGCACTTTTCCAGGCCCACAACGCAGCGGTCCATGGTCTGCGGCCCATCGATGACTTCAATAATCTGCATGATCGTGATCTGGTGAGCCGGCCGGGCGAGCGAGAAGCCGCCGCCCCGGCCTTTGGCGCTGCGGAGCAGACCTCCATGCACCAGTCTCTGAAAGATCTTGGCCATGAAATCGCGTGGCAGCCCGGTACCGTCTACAAGTTCGTCGAGCATGACGCGCTGATCATCGCCGCGGATGGCCATTTCGCTCAGGCCGCGGATGGCGTATTCGGTTGGGCTGCTGAAAATCATGATGTCACTCCGTAGGGGGTTCAATAATCCATCACTGCGCGGGCCTGCGTCAACCGCCAAAGAGGTGCGTCAACAGAGCCAGCAGGCGTTTGCGGTTCCGCCAAAGCGGGCTCTGCCTCTTAGCATCCGCCGGCACGCGCTCTCTGATGGCCGCGGCAGTCCGATCCTCCACAGGCCGGAGCATCGGATCAGCGCATGCGGCCACGTTGCCAACGGCGTGGAGATTGTGAAACAGGTCGCAGTTCAACTCGCACGGGTTGGCATGGTCGATGCTCGCGCGCTCCGGGCCCCATTTGAGTGGGCAGTGGGGGCAGATATTGGCGCGGGCCGCGCGGATGACCAGACCGGTGGTGGGTTTTTTGTCTGTCATGGCATGCTCCTTTCATCGCTTAAGCAGACGCTCCCGGCGGGTCGGCGGTCATTCAGACAGAAGCCAGTTCTCCGGCGGCGATCGCCTCATCGGCCGCCTGTGTTGGCGCTTGGGTCATTACCAATACTGGACAATTCGCTCCTCTTACAATGGCTTCGGCGGTGCTACCGAGGATCAGCCGGGAAAAGCGGCCACGGTTATGGCTGCCAACAACGATCAGGTCGGCATTCCATTCCTTGGCAGCTACTATAATCTCCGCTGGCGCAATGCCTTCCCGCATAATACGTTCACTGGGAACATCGCCCGCGCGCCTCTGGGCATGGCAGAGATAATGGTCTGCCCGCTCGTGCAGGTCGGCGATTCGGTCGGATTCGACGAAGCCCAGCTCTGTCGGATAGGCCAACGCGCGGGGAATAACATGCACAAATGCCAATTTAGCATGGAGTTGCGCTGCCATGGATGCGCCAGCATCAGTTGCCCATTCCGCCGCCTGGCCACCATCAGTCGCCACTAAGATTCGTCGGAAAGTCATATGGTCCTCCTTTCAAAGGATAACAAGATCATTATATCCTTTTATATCGGCTCCGCAAGTCCCTTTCTTCAGTTTTTTTATGCGGCGACCCCCGGTTGTTCGCGTTTGCCGGTCCGATCGGTCCACCGCATTCGCACAGTTTGTGGACGCGAACTGCGGCCCGTGGTGTATCATGCTCCCGTCCGTCAGTCGCCGCAGGATTCTAAACTACACCAGGGAGTTGACATGAAATGGTCGCGCACGGTCGTGGTGTGCTTGCTGGGGACCATCGCATGGGGTGGTTGCACTCAAAAGCAGCCTGAGCCGCCAGCGCCGCAGCCAGCGCAGGTGGGAGATGATGTCATCGCGGCGTTTCGCAAGAAGCATCCGGATGCGCAGATCGGGCGCGTGATCGCCGTCCGGCCGGAAGATCGCCTGGTGGCCGTGGGGGATATGCCCGTGGCTGATTTTAAGCGCGGCGACGTGGTTGTATTCGTCAGTGCCGGCGATGAGCATTCCACCGGCGGCGAGGTGGTGGATATACGCAAAGATACAATCACCGTGCGATATGCCGAGCCAACCGCCGGACAGCGGCCGCCGAAAGCGGGAGATTTGATGGTGCGGTTTAAAAAATGATTTTGAGAACGGATCATCCACCGCCCAGACGCCCAGACACACAGACACACAGACACAGAGAAACCATTGACGCTGGCGCAGCACATGACGGAAGAAGGGACGGTCCGACAGCGGAGGCTGGTGCTGGCCAGCGCCTCGCCGCGCCGGCAGCAGTTGCTGCGCGAATCCGGTTATGAATTCGCGGTTTTTCCGGCCAATATTGATGAGGATTCGTATCCCAATCTGCTGCCGCTGGAATTGGCGCGGCATCTTTCATTCGAAAAGGCCAAGGCGGTGGCCGGACGATTTCCGCACGATGTGGTGCTGGCGGCCGACACGGTGGTGGCATTCGGCGATCGCGCCCTGAGCAAGCCTGAAGATGCAGAGGATGCGCGGCGGATGCTCTCCCTGCTCTCGGGAACGACGCACATTGTGATCACCGGCGTGACCTTGATGCAGAAAGAGAGTGAAGTGCAGCAGACGCGGGCGGTGATGTCGGCGGTGCGCATGCGCGTCCTCTCGCCGGCCGAAATCGATGGATATATCGCCGGCAAACAGTGGGAAGGAAAGGCGGGCGCGTATGGCATTCAGGACGACGACCCGTTTGTGACCAAAATGTCGGGCAGCCACAGCAACATCGTGGGGCTGCCCATGGAAATGGTGGAAAAGATGCTGGCGGAGATGAATATCCTGCCAGTGGCGCGGGGATTGTAGTGCAGGCTTTCAATCTGCAACCGGAAGCAGGCTGGAAAGCCTGCACTACAAAGTGAGTATGATCGGACGTGTGATATTCTCGGACTAAAGTGCGTTTGCACTTTTCGCCGTGAATAATAAGGTTGAAGCATGCTGCGGGCGTTTTGCGCCATCTTCTCGCTCTTCATCGCCGCCGCCGGGTGGTACTACATGTTCTACTCGCGGGCGGCCAGCCGGCTCTCCGGGATCGAGGATCCCAGCGCCAACAAGGTGCGCGTCTGGCTGCGGCGGGCCAATGGGCTGATGATGTTCCTGCTGGCCATCTGCTTTTTCTCCGGCTTCTTCGCGGTTGATCTGGATCATCCCACGAAGATGACGGCGATTGTGTGGCTGGCGGTCTGCGGGCTGGTGCTGGCGCTGCTGGCGCTGGGTCTGGTGGACCTGCGGCTGACCTGGCGGCTGCGCAGCACGCAGCGCCCGGAATTTCCCATCGACAAGCGATCGTGAAAATGTCACAGCGGATCGTCCTTCAGAGCATCATCGCGGCCGGCGCGATCATCTTCTTCGCGTTTTATCGCCTCTCCGGATGCGCCAGCAATCCGCCCGCCAGCGGACTGCCGGCGACGAAGATGCAGATCGGCAGCAGGCAGTTCGACATTGAAATCGCCAATACCCAGGAAGCGCGGATGACCGGCTTGATGCGGCGCGATTCAATGCCGTCGGATCACGGGATGATTTTTGTATTCAGGAACGAGCGGGAGTGGAGCTTCTACATGAAGAACACCCGCTTCCCGCTGGATCTGCTGTTTGTGGATGCGGCGGGGACGATCCGCTCGATTCATCAGCTCAAGCCCTATGACCTCACATCCGTCAGCAGTGATGTCCCGGTGAAATATGCGATCGAGTTGAATCAGGGGATCGCGGCCAAGGTGGGCGCGAAGGTGGGGGACAAGCTAACCATTCCCAAAGACGCGCAGGATACCAAGGACTGAGCGTTATCGAGGTTTTTGCGACTCATTCCACGCCCGCAACCAGAGGGATTCGGTCCGCTTGACTGCAAGTGCCTGCTGGCGGGCCTTTATCTCCAGCACGGTCATCTGCTTGCCCATATAGTCCCCTTTGAAATGGAAGTACGCGTCGGCGTTCCACCGGCCGCTTCCAGCGTCGCCGGCGTTGGGATAAGCGGCCACGGCGGCCTTGCCAATCAGCGGCAGCGCGTCATAGCTGTATAGAGAAACTTGCAGCGTCGAAGTCCAGAGGTCCGCCGAATCGGCCGGATCATCCACGCTTTCCAGTGCCTCGACGAAGAGCGAGCAGAATTCCTCGCGCAGGTCGGGATAGTCGTTGTGCTCGTCGTCCACCATTCGGTATTCGATGTCGCCGTGGACGTTGGGAGTCTTTTTCGGGTCCTTTATCCCGGGGAAATAGGACCGGCTCTGGTAATCCTCGGTCGCGTGATGCGGCTGGGTGTTGTCCTGAAGATAATGCGCCAGATAGCCCGCCCATTTCATGGCGTGATCATCACGCGGAAATTTTCCGGGCTCATCCCCCAATCTCTTGCCGCGAAAACAGCGCACCAGCTCCCGATACGAATGTTCCACCGCAAACGGCAGCATTCCGGCCTTTTTGTACCTCGGATCGGTGATGTCGCGGGGAAAATCCTTCAGCGCCGGCTTGTGCGAGAGGTTGCCCGCATATTTTTGCGCTGCCTCGTCGTGCATGAACAACTCGACGTCGATGTAATGCAGCTTCTGCTCGTTCACGCCGAATGGCTCGATCGGCTTTTCGCGATCGATCATTCCCATTGCATCCGGCATCACCGCCCAGAATGGCAGGCCATCCACGCCGCGGGGAGCAATGCCGACGCGATTTCGCAGCAGATACTCTTTCTCCTCCTCCAGATTCTTCGGCCCGCCGCCGATGCCGCGGGCAAGCCACTCTTTCATGGCCGGAGGCGTGTCGGGGTTGATCATCAGACGCTCGGCCGCGATGCGGGTAAGCTGGATGTGCTCCTTGTTGCTCCAGGCGAAGGCGCTGCCGGCGGGGAGAAGGAACAGCAGCAGCCATGAAAGAAACCTGATCATCAAAAGAGATGATCAGATCGCCGGATCATTAAATCAATAGTTACTTGCCCGGCCGCGGCATCGGATTGCCAAAGCAGATCGTCTTCACCTTGGTGAACTGCGCTTCGGGGTCGCCCTTGACAAGGATGAAGATGAGTTCGGGATCACCGGCGGCCGGTTTGTCGCACCAGAAGATCAGCACCCCAACCTTGTCGCCGGTTTTGGCGCCCAGGGATTCACTCAGCCAGGTGACGGCCGTGCGGTTGGCGCGGCGGGCGTGGGCCGAATCATGCATGCCCATTCGATGCTTCAATTCTTCCGGAACTTCCGCCGACTTGAATATCTCCGCGATATCGCTGGCCATCGCGTCCGGAGCATGAACGTAGTTGAGCGTGCCGATCAAATTGCCCTTACGGGTGCGCGCCAGCAGCCGCACCGCATCGCCATTCTTGGAATCGAACATGTTGATGGAAACATCATCGCTAAGGACCGGCAGCAGCGCGCCGGGATCGCTGTCGCGAAGGGCGCTGGCGAGGTCCTCCACGGTCTTCGGCCAGTTGTCAGCCGCCGGGCCATCGCCGCTCGCTTGTCCAAGCAGGCCAAATAAAAAACAGGCAGATAGTACTAGCCAGCGCATTTCGGCATACCTCCTCGCTCCGTATCGGCCAGATTGGGAGCGAGGTGCGGGAAAACGGATCGGTTCATATCAACCGCATGGCCCGGGGGGCTTATCGGACGCCCGGGCGCGGCTTTTGCATCAGGGCAATCCATGGCCCGCAGTTATTTGCCCGGTCGGCCCTCGCGCATGCTGGTGCTGGCGGGCGTCGCGGTTGTTATCGCAGCCCTATATTTCGCTCAGGATTTTCTGATTCCTCTGGCGCTGTCGCTGCTGCTGAGCTTTCTGCTGGCGCCACTCTGCTCCCGGCTGGAACGATGGAAACTGGGCCGAGTGGTATCGGTCATCATCGTCGTGGTGTTTTCGCTGGGGCTGCTGGCGGGAGTTGGATGGGTTGTCACCGGGCAGGTGATCGACCTGGCCAACAAGCTCCCGAGTTACCGCAACAATATTCATTCGAAGGTCATGTATTGGCGTGCATCCACCGGGAATTTCAACCAACAGACACAGGTGCTCCAGGATAGCTTCAAGGACCTCACCGCTCCCAATCTGACCAGCCGGCCGACAACTCATGATGTGGAAGCGGCGGCACGATCGCCCGAGAAGCCGCTTACGCCGCCGGTGGCGCAGGCGGTGCAGAACCTTTCGGGTTCGCCCACGACTCAACCCATTCAGGTGGAAGTCAAGGAGCGCGACCCGACGCCGATTCAATTCATGAAGGACCATGTCGCCCCGTACGTCAGCCCGCTGGCAACCGCGGCGATGGTGATCGTCTTTGTCGTCTTCATTCTGCTTCAGCGCGACGACCTGCGCGATCGCATGATCCGCCTGGTCAGCCAGGGACAGATCAATCTCACCACGCAGGCCATGGACGACGCGGCCACGCGAATCAGCCGCTATCTGCTCATGCAACTCGTGGTCAACGTCACCTACGGCATCCCCATCGGAATCGGCCTGTGGTTCATCGGTGTCCCCAACGCGATTTTGTGGGGCCTGATGGCCACGCTGCTGCGATTCATCCCCTACATCGGCCCATGGATCGCCGCCAGCGTGCCGATTCTGCTCTCGATCGCCGCCTTCCCCGATTCGCAGCATTTCTTCATGACCGTGGGACTGTACGTGGTGGTTGAGCTGATCAGCAATAACGTGATCGAGCCCTGGCTTTATGGCGCCAGCACCGGATTGTCGGCCACCGCCGTCGTCGTCTCGGCCGTTTTTTGGACCTGGCTCTGGGGTCCGTTGGGGCTCCTCATGTCAACACCCCTGACGGTGTGCCTGGTGGTGATGGGCAAATACGTGCCCCAGCTCCAGTTCCTCGACATCCTGCTCGGAGATGAGCCGGTGCTCGAGCCGCACGTGAAGATTTATCAGCGCCTGCTGGCGATGGACCAGGAAGAAGCGACGGATCTCGTCGAGGAGTATCTGAAGGAGAAGAATCTGATCGAAGTTTACGACCAGGTGCTGATCCCCGCCCTTGGCCTGGCCGAGCATGACCGCCATCGCGGGCTGCTGGATGAGCAGCGGCAGAAGTATATCCGCCAGAGCATGAAGGAACTGGTCGAGGACCTGGGCGAGCGCTACCGACTTGCCGATGCCGAGGCGGAGCATGCCTCGGAGGCAACGCAGCACCGAAACGGCAACGGAAACGGGGACGATGACCGGAAGACGGCGCCGTGCGCCCTGTGTCTGCCGGCACGCGACGAGGCCGATGAGATCGTGGCCATGATGCTTTCGCAGGTGCTCGAGCAGTTGGGATGCGTCGCCAAGTACATTCCCGTGGCCGCCCTGGCGAGCGAAATGGTGCAGACGGTCGAGAAGTATGATGCGCGGCTGGTGTGCATCTCCGCCCTGCCCCCGTCGGCGGTGGCGCATGCGCGTTACCTGTGCAAAAGGGTGCGGGCCAGGAAGAAGGACATCCCGGTGCTCGTAGGATTGTGGGGGACGAAGGTGGATTCGAAGAAAGCGATGGCCCGGCTGGCGTGCAGCGAGAACGACAAAGTAGTACGAACCCTGGCCGACGCGCGGGCGGAAATTGCCCCGATGGTCGCGGTCCCGGCTGCTGAACCAGAGACGAAACAGCGGGAGACGGAGATTGAGTCATTGAATCATTGAGCCATTTGTCGTCGCGCGTTCTGGCGCATTGGCAATGATTCAATGAGCCGATGAATCAATGATTCAATTCCTCTATCCCTTCATCGCCTCCACGCCACCCATGATCTCGGACAGTTCCGTGGTGATCTGGCTCTGGCGGGCGCGGTTGTAGCGCATCGTCAGCGACTTGACCATCTTGTCGGCGTTGTCGGTGGCGCTCTTCATGGCCACCATTCTGGCGACGTTTTCGCTGGTCGTGGCATCCAGGAAGCACTGGAACAGCGCCGTCTTGACCGTCAGCGGCAGCAGTTCGTCAAGCAGCTCGCGCGGGGCGGGGGAGAAGTCGTAAATCACCTGCGCCCTGGCCTCGGCGGCCGGCAGGACCGCGCTCACATCAGCGCCGCTGCGCCGCGCATCCAGGGCGCCGGCCTTGGCCTGGGCCTCGCCTTCGGCCACTTCCCGCACGATCCGATTCACCGCCTCCTCAACCCCCGCCAGTGGCAGCAGCGTGAGCACCTCGGCCCGCTGCGTGCTGGTGCTGATGAAGTTCATGTAGGCCACGTGGACCGAATCGATCCGGCCGGCGGTGAACTGGCTCATGAACTCGCCGGCGATGCGCTCGACATCACTGAACCGTGGGACATCGCCGGGCAGGTCGTAGCGCTGGGCGATGGGGCGCTTCTGGAAGTTGAAGAAGCTGACGCCCTTTTTGCCGGAGACGTAAAGGTCGATCTGCTTGCCGGCCGCTTCCTGCTGGCGGAGAAAGCTGTTGGCAGCGCGGAGGATGCTGCCGTTGTAGGCGCCGGCCAGGCCGCGGTTGCTGGTGACGACGATGAGGGCGATGCGGTTGGAGAGCGGGATGGGCTGGCCATCGGGGCCGACCGCGCCCGGGCGGCGGAGCAGCGGATGCTCGACATCGCCGACGCTGGCGGCCAGCTCGGTCACCAGCTCGCGGAGTTTGAGGGTGTAGGGCTTGGCGCCGACGGCGCGCTTGAGGGACTTCTGGAACTTGGCCGTGGCGATCATCTGCATGGTCTTGGTGATCTTGCGGATGTTGCGGACGGCCTTGCGGCGTTTGACGATTGCTCGGGCTTTGGCCATGGAACGGGAAATGAATAGGGCAATGGAGGAGGGGCGTCAAGTGTGGGGCAGAACTGTAACGTGCGGTACACCGGCCACGCCGCGCATTTGACGTTCCCACCCCCTGCAAAATACGATTCGCGCATTAATGTGAGAACCCAACTGCTCGCTATCCTCGCAGCTTTGGTGCTGTCCTTTGGCGCCGCCTTCGCATCGGCTCAGCAGGCGACTTCAATCCCGCAGCCGGCCGAGAAACTCGCCATCCCCAGCGCGCCCGGGGTCATTTCGCCACCCGACACGCTCTTTGATCGCGCTGGGGCCAATGATCGCGATGCCGCCCGCGCCTTTTATAAGAAATACATCGATGTCAACGGCATGCCGGTCCTGGCCTCGGCCGAGGTAGATGACCTGGCCTTGCAGCGTACCTACGACATCGTCACGCATCTACTGGCCGGGCGGCCAGACGTGCTGCGGAAGATGGTCACCGGCGGCACCCGCCTGATCATCATCGGTAAGGACCAGGTTTACACCGACATGCCCGAATATCGCAATCACCCAAACCCCGCCTACCAGAACGAGCGCGTCCGCGGCACTGGCGGCTTCAATGTCACCAGCTTCGGAGAAGAAAACCTTCTCAATCTGCCGCTGGACCGCTACGACGACGAGAGCATCGGCGTACACGAGTTCTGTCACACGATCGATGCCGCATTGACGCGAATCGATCCAGCCTGGCGCGGCCGGCTGCGCGAAACCTACCAGAACGCCATGAGCCAGGGGCTCTGGAAAAACGCTTACACCTCTTCCAACCCGGCCGAATACTGGGCCGAGATCTGCCAGTCCTATTTCGATTGCAACCGCATCAACAACTGGAACCATGCCCCCATCGGCACGCGCGAGCAGCTCAGGGTGTATGACCCGCGGGGATACGAGCTGGTGCGCACGACGTTTGCCCTCTCACCGCAAAACGATTGGCGCTACAAGCCCCTTCGATCTCAGCCCAGCGTCACCCTCCCACCGGCCAAATTCAATATTGATCCCTACTACACCAAATTCACCTGGGCGCGCGAGTTCACCATCGTCGGCCGCAGCGCAGGCGATGAAGCCTTGCTGGCGGCCAATGACATCGTGCGAAAAATGTTCGCTTACCGGCACGATGTGCTCAAAGCGCTGATCGCCGACGGTGTGAAGCTGGTGGTGCTGGCGCCGACCGAGCGCATTTCCGACCTGCCGGAATACAAGAAGCTCGCCGACGCAAGAGGCGTCGACGCCCTTTCTCGTTTTCTCGGATACAACCCGGACCTGAAGCTGCTGGCCGTCGGCGAGGAGAACGTCATCGGCGATCCTGCGCAAAACGCTGTTGGGGATTCACAAGTCATCCGCGTGATGGCCAGCGCCATCTACCACGTCACCGCCAGGCGCGGCATTGATCCCAACTGGGATTCGCGCCCGAGAAATCTCTGGCAGCAGTACGAGCTCCATCTGCAACGGCTCGACGAGCGCCTCGATCACAGCCTCGAGCAGCTCTATGCCAATGCCGGCGCCAAAGGCATGTGGAAAGGTACGGCCGTTCACAATCGAGCCGATTACTTCGTGCAGGGTGTGCTGGCTTATTTCGACGCGGCCGGCCAGAGCATGCCGCCCCCCGATGCCCAGCAGAGCATCACCACGCGGGAGGCGCTGCGCCAGTATGATCCAGAGCTGTTCTCGCTGATTAGCCAGACCATGGCCTACGACGGGCACGTCGATTGGCGATTGCCCAGGCGTGCCGCCGCACGATAGCCGCGGGCGAACACAAGGTTCGCCCCTACAGAGGAGGGTCTGTGATGCCACGCCGCCGAATCGAACTTGCGTTGCTGACAGCGCTGTTGATGGTGGCTCCCGAAGCGATTGCTCAAACCAGGCGTGGCGGCAACCCGCAGACGATGGGCGTTTACAAGTCGCAGATCGTCCCCAACTGGTTGGCCGACAACACGCGTTTCTGGTATCGCAACGATCTGCGCGACGGGGGCAAGGAGTTCATCCTCGTCGATCCGGCCGCTGGCACGCGCGGCCCGGCGTTCGATCATCAGCGTCTGGCGTCGGCCCTGTCGAAGGCCATCGGCAAAGACGTTACTCCGGACCGCCTTTCCTTCAATTCGATTGAATTCATCGACGATTCCAAAGCGATTCGCTTTCAAGCCAGCGATGTGACCTGGAAATGCACTCTCGATTCATACGAATGCACTCGCGCCGCCGCCGCGCCGCTTCCGGCGACACAGGAACGATCGCTCGCTTTGCCTCCGCAAAGCACGACACGACCTTTCCGCGCCGGCCGCAACAGTCGCTCTCCACGCTCCGGCGATGGCAAATGGACTGCTTTCATAAAAGATCACAACGTTTTTGTCCGCTTTGAAGCCGACGCCAGGGAAATCCAGCTCAGCACTGATGGCAGGGAGAACTTTGACTATGGCCGGCTCGAATGGTCGCCGGATTCGTCTGTTGTTGTCGCCTTTCGCATCGAAGCGGGTGAGCACAAGGAAGTCTATCGAGTCGAATCCTCCCCACGCGGCGGCGGTCGCGCGGTTCTCCATACAAACCCCTATGCGCTCCCCGGCGACCGCTTTGATTCGCTCGAACTGAATCTGTTTGAAGTCAGCTCGCAAAAGCAGATCAAGCCGCTGGTCGATCGCATCGACATGAGCCCCCAGGGCGGCGATCCCAATCCCGTTCTCCACTGGAATCGCGACGGTTTTCACTTCGCGTACGAAAAAGCCGATCGCGGGCACCAGCGCCTGCGCCTGATCGAAGTCGATGGCCACAACGGTGAAGCGCGAAACATCATCGACGAAAAATCCGACACGTTCAACTGGACCGCTCATGCCGAAAACCTTGCCCTCAACCTGATCAATTGGCTCCAGAAGTCCGACGAGATCATCTATGTCTCCGAGCGCGATGGCTGGCGGCACATGTACCTGATCGATGCGCGCACTGGCGCTGTCAAAAACCCCATCACCAGCGGCCCCTACGTCCTGCGCGCCATCGACCGCATCGATGAGAACAGCCGCCAAGTCTGGTTCCGCGCCTGCGGGAAGAATCCCGACCAGGACCCCTATTTCATCCACTATTACCGCGTCAATTTCGACGGAACCGGCCTGGTGCAACTGACCGAAGGCAACGGCAGCCACAGCATCCAGTATTCTCCCGACCGCAGGTATCTCATCGACAGCTACAGCCGCGTGGACATGCCGCCGGTCAACGAGCTGCGGCGGACATCCGACGGGAGCCTGCTCTGCAAGCTCGAAGAGGCCGACATCTCGGAGCTGGGGGCCAAGGGTTGGCATCCGCCCGAAGTGTTCGTTGCCAGGGGCCGCGATGGAAAAACCGACATCTGGGGCATCATCTCGCGTCCGCCACACCTCGATCCAAACAAAAAATATCCGGTGCTGGAAGTGATCTACAACGGGCCGCAAAGCGCGTACGTGCCCAAAACATTCAGCGCTCAGCAGCGATTTTCCACCCTGACCGAGCTGGGTTTCATCGTCGTCCAGATGGACGCCATGGGCACCGCCTTCCGCTCCAAAGCCTTTCACGACGTCTGCTGGCACAACCTCGGCGATGCTGGTTTTCCCGATCGAATCCTCTGGCACAAAGCGGCGGCCGCGAAATATCCCTATTACGATCTTGACCGCGTTGGCATTTTCGGCACCAGCGCCGGTGGGCAGAACGCGGCCGGTGCTGTCATCTTCCATCCCGAATTTTACAAAGCCGCTGTCGCCAACAGCGGCTGCCACGACAACCGCATGGACAAGGCATCGTGGAATGAACAGTGGATGGGGTATCCCGTCGGCGACTGGTATTCCAAATCTTCCAACATCGACAACGCCGCCAAACTCGGCGGCCATCTGATGCTCATCGTCGGCGAGATGGATAATAATGTTCCCCCGGAATCAACGTATCGATTCGCCGATGCGCTGATCAAGGCGGGAAAGGATTTCGACCTGGTGGTCATCCCCGGCGCCAACCATGGCGCCCCCAGCCCCATCACCCAGCGGCATTTGCAGGATTTCTTCCTGCTGCACCTCCAGGGAATGATCCCTCCCAACCGCAACGCCCAGAACAACTCCGGGAGCCGGTGATGACCAGCGCCTCGCTGGATCAACCTCCGCGCGATGCGCCGGCCCGATCCAAATATAAAACCGAGCCCGATCCCTCCGATCGGATGCCGCCGGGCATTCCCTATATCGTCGGCAACGAGCTGGCCGAGCGCTTCAGCTTCTATGGTATGCGCGCCATCCTGGTCGTCTTCATGACCCAGTATCTGAAAACCTGGGACGGCCGCCCCGATCTGATGACGGCGGCCCAGGCCGACATCTGGTATCACAACTTCAACTCGTTCGTGTATTTCACACCCCTCATCGGCGCGTTGATCGCCGACATTTTCTGGGGAAAGTACAACACCATCATCTGGGTTTCGCTTCTCTATTGCCTCGGCCACGGAGTGCTGGCGATGGGAGAGACCCGAACGCATCTGCTGATCGGCCTGATCCTCATCGGCATGGGCGCAGGCGGCATCAAGCCGTGCGTCTCAGCGCATGTCGGCGATCAATTCGGCAGCCGCAACGAGCATCTGCTGGGAAAAGTTTACAACTGGTTTTATTTCTCGATCAACCTGGGCGCGTTCCTGGCGCAGTTGTCGATCCCCTGGCTGCGGGCGCATTACGGGCCGCGCGTCGCCTTTGGCGTGCCCGGAATCGTCATGGCCATCGCTCTCTTTGTCTTCTGGCTCGGCCGCTACAAATTCGTCCATCGCCCTCCGCAGGGCTGGAGGGAGGTACGCCAATACTTTTCCGGAAACAACCTGAAGATCCTGCTTCGCCTGGTGATCTTTTTTATTTTCGTTTCTCCCTTTTACGCTCTGTATGACCAGAGCGGCGCAGCATGGGTGAACCAGGCCGCGCATCTTGACCTGAACCTGCACGTCATGGGCATCACCCTCCTCCAGGACCAGGTGCAATCGGTCAACGCCATCCTCATCCTGCTCTTCATTCCGCTCTTCACCTACGTCATTTACCCCATCGCCGAACGATTCATCAACCTGACCCCAAAGCGGAAGATCGGCGCGGGAATGTTCGCCGTCATCCCCGCGTTCCTGATCACCGCCTATCTGGAAAGACAGATCGCCGCCGGCCACCGCCCTTCGGTCTGGTGGCAACTGCTGGGCTATGCCATCGTCACCGCGGCCGAGATCATGGTCTCCATCCCCGCACTGGAATTCGCCTACACGCAAGCCCCCCGGAAAATGAAATCGCTGATCATGGCCGCGTATTTATGGGGATCGATTTCCCTGGGCAATGTGATCGCCAGCCGGGTCATCAGCCTCTTTGAGCTGCCGTCGATCAAGCCATATGTCACCGGCCACAACAGTCCCAATTATTATCTGGCTTTCGTGGCCTTGATCGCGATCGCTGGCGCTGCCTACGTCATTGTCTCGCGGCTGATCCCCGTCAAAGATTTTGTGGCGGAGGACGCAGCGAGGCTTCCCTAGCGGGGCTGGCCTGTCAATCCCGATTCAATGCTTGCGCAGGAACAGGACGTAGAGGAGGATGGCCAGGGCGTTGATGAGGGTCATGATGGCGACCTTGCCGAGCGATTCGCGGACGACGTCGGAGCAGGCCGAGAGGGGGAAGTTGAGCCATTCCAGGGGACGGAGGAGGAAGGAGAGATTGGGCCATTTTCGCCCGGATGCGGCGGCCGGAGCATCGGCGGGGCCGCTGAAGGCGGCGAGGAGGGATTTGCCCAGGACCTGTTTTTCCAGTTCATTGCCCTGGGCGACGGGATCGAGGGGAAGGGTGGGTGCGGGGGGTGGTGCGGCCGGAGGTGGCGGGGCGGCCGCGGGAGGGGGAGGGGCGGGGGTTGTGGCGGTCGCGGCGACGTTCGCGACGATGGG
>DASYUA010000193.1:0-29382 GCA_036001665.1 Tepidisphaeraceae bacterium | reverse complement strand
ACTCTCAACTATCAAAGGCCTCTGTTAGCAGGCAAGGGACGTCAAATGGCAGAACATCGCACGGGGAAACGCCAGCATATCGTACCACAGCAGATGATCCGTAATTTTGCGGGATCGGATGGCAAATTATCGGAGATGATTAAGCCGGAGTTCCGGATAGGAACGAGGCGGCGAGGCCCGAAGGGGATTTTGTTTCAAGACGACTTTTACCGCGATTCGGTTTCGGACTTCGATGCAGAGCTTCTCACGCCTGTTGAGCAGAAGTTCGCACGCGTTTATCCGGAAGTATTGAAGGCTTCGCGGCTTAACGGTCACCAAGGTGCTGCGTTCATTGACTGGGTAGCCGCGATGTTGGTGCGAACGCAGTTGATCAGCGCAATGATGCCGACTTTCCCAGATGGGCTTCCCATCCCAATCGCAGAACAGCTTCGAAATGCAAAAAAGCTGCTGGACAATCTCGGGCGGTCGAGTTTATTCACGGTTTACCAAGACTTGTTTGCCCGAACTGGGTGGCGTTGGAAATTTATGAGGTTCCCGCAGCCTTGTTTGGTCCTCACCGATCATCCAGTAGGTATAACGAGCATCTTTCAAGAGGGCGGCCAGATGGTGGTGGTGCCTTTAGCGCACAATACGGCATTGATTGGCGGGGCTCGCGATGCGATTGAGGGCATGAGGGACGCTACGCCACTGGATCTGAACTTTTTCTCCGTCGCATGGGCACACCGTTACATTTTCGCCAGCGACAAAGCTATTCTTGAAGCAGCACACGCCGCAGTTGGTGACAAGTCTCCTTTCCCACCTAAGTTGGTCGAAGCCGCGCGTCAACCACTTTTCGGCGCCCCCCAAAGGATGCGAGAACGGATGCGATCTGCATCGATGCCACCGAACTTCGATTTTGGCAAAGCGCTCCGCACTCATGCTGAGAGTTTTGGACGATATAAGTGGGAGGGGGACCCGGTCGATTGAGCAGGAAGCGAAGGGGAGCGGTTCCAGGATAGACGGCGCATTCATCGTCGTCGCCAAAAGCCGACGCTCGCAAGTAATAGGGACAACGCAGCGCACGATGGTTCGGGAACGACAGAATCGACGGCTATCGACGAATATCCTCCATTCAATGAAGTTTCAAGCGTGACTATCCCGCTACCATCGAGGTTGGCGCGATTGAGTGTCGCTGGAAATACTCCACCATGTCCATCGCCAAAGGCCGGATCGACCCAATAGAGTTTCTGCGCAATTGGATCAACGTCCAAGTCTCGGGGGGTATGCAGCGCTGTCGTGACTATGTCCTCAATTCCTGAACCATCGAGATTTGCCCTTTGAATTTTCTCGTTGGAGTTCGTGAAGTACATCTTTCCGTGCAGCGGATCGAGGGCGATACCGAAAAGTGGGCCAGTGATCGTGAAGTTCGGGCCAGGCAGCAGAAGCTCCTCAACGCCGGTTCCATCGAGATTAGCGCGACTGATCTTAAGGATGCTCGAGTCAACCCAGTACACCTTTCCGGCAATACCATCCACCGCAATTCCCCAGGGGAAAATGATATCCGCCGTTTCAGGTGAAACGATTGTTTCGACGGCTGTGCCGTCGAGATTAGCGCGTTTGATGGTGCGAAGGGCGTTGTCGGTCCAGTACATTTTCCCGTGAATTATGTCCAGATCGATCCCCGCCGGACCGGCGATTCCACTGGTGACCAGATCGTGCGCTCCAGTTCCATCCCAATTTGCAGTGGCGATCTTAACCCCTATGACAGCTCCGCCGTATTCCGTCCAATATACCTTTTGTGCGATCGGATCGATTGCGATGCCGCGTGTGGTGTCCAAGCCTGCGGCGACGACCGGTTGAACATTTGAGCCGTCAAGATTCGCGCGCGAAATTTGTTTAGTCTGCTGATCGCTCCAGAAGATACCCGAAGCGAAGATTGGCGTAGACATCACGCTAAAGAAAACGCAGAACGTCCCGATCAGACGAAGTTTGCCCGATTCTCGCATCGTTCACCCACTCTTTAAATTGCGTCATGAGACGTCGTGTAAGGCCCGGCCGCTCCAGAATTGATGAGTAAACGATAACACGCTGTCGGCTCCTCATGCAACACGATCCTCGAAACGAAAAGGGGTCACGACTTATCCCCTTGTTTTAGATCGGCTGATGGGCTGATGGGATACAGGGAGCCGGATTACTGCTGGTTGGTACCGGGGATGAGGCTTTGAACGCGGCGGGGGGCGGCTTCGGTGTCGCTTGCCAGGAATTGGGAGCCGATGAGCCAGAGGATGCTGCCGACGACCATGAGGATGGCGGTGAACATGAAGCCGACTTCGAGGCCGTGGGAGGGGTCGGCGGGGCGGTGGAATTTGTCGGCGATGGCGCCGATCAGAGGGGGGGAGATGGCGTCGCCGAGGGTATGGATGATGAGGATGTTGAGGGCGAAGGCGGTGGCGCGAACGGAGGGGTGGGTGACGTTGGCGAGGATGGTGTTGGTGGGGCCGGCGTTGAAGAAGAGGAAGAAGACGGTGAGGAAGAGGAAGACCCAGGCCGCGGGGAAGGGGAGTTTGAGCATGAGGAGGAAGCAAGGAACGCCCAGGAGCATGGCGATGCCGGAGACGAGGAAGTAGGAGCCGGAGAATCTGTTGCGGAGGGCGTCGCCGGCGAAGCCGCCGCCGATGGTGGCGATGAGGCCGGCCAATGCGGTGAGTGCGCCGAAGACGGTTCGGGGCTCGATGCCGAGGACGGGGGCGACGCCGCGGGTGAGGAGATAATCGGGCATCCACCAAGCGACGCCGCCGATGGCGAAGGTCATGGCGGTCATGCCGGTGGTGTTGAAGATGTATGATTTGGTGCGGAGGATGAGGAGGTAATCGCCGAGGCGGGCGCGGCGGGTGACGGGGCCGCCGATGTCGGCCGAGCCGGGCTTGGGTTCTTTGCGGAAGAAGCAGACGGCGGCGAGGATGAGGCCGGGGATGACGACGGCGTAGAAGGCCCAGCGCCAGCTTTGGTGGGCGGGGTCGCGGGAGGCGATCTGGCCGCCGAGGAGATAGCCGAGTGCGCCACCGACGGGGAGGGCGACGTTGAAGGCAGCGAGGATTCGGCCGCGCATGCGGGGGGGATAGAAGTCGGAGAGGAGGGTGGGGGCGACGGGGCCGTAGGCGGCCTCGCCGACGCCGACGAAGCAGCGGGTGATGAGGAGGATGGTGAAGGCGGAGAGGCCGAACATGGGGTGGGCGAAGCCGCCCGCGCCGCTGGCGATGCTCCAGAGGGCGACGCCGATGCCGATGATCCACCAGCGGGAGAAGCGTTCGGCGAGGATTCCGAAGACGGGGGAGAGGGTCATGTAGGTGATGAGGAAGGCGGTGGAGAGGAGGCCCATTTTGCCTTTGGCGTTGGGATCGTTGGGGTCATTGGAGAGGAGGAGGTCGCGGCGGATGTCGGGCTCGACGGCGGCGAGGACCTGGCGGTCGATGTAGTTGAAGAGGTTGATGAGGAGGAGGAGGATGAGAGTGGATCGCGCGCCGGGGAGGGGGCCGGTGGAGTCAACGGCCGCAGATGCGCCCCGGTCGGGTGGGTGGGACATGTGGGGGCAATATCGTCTGGGTGGGGGGGAAATTCAAATTGTTGGGGTTGGGGTTCCCAAGGAAGGAGGGAGTGAGAGCAAGAGTAAGATAGGAACAGAGAATTCAGAATTCAGAATTCAGAACGACCCCCTCACTCTGACCCTCTCCCCCGAGTACGGGGGCGAGGGAAATGAGAGGAGTACCGGGAGAGGGGGAAGAGGACTGGTGCGGCGAGCCGCACCCGATGGGAGTCGGGAGGAGAGGAGGATGGGGAGCAAGGGGAGAGAGTGAGAGACGGCGGCTGAAGCCGCCCCTACGAGGGGGATGAAATTGAGTCGGTGGGTTTGGGAGAAGCGGATATCTCTTGCCAGTGGGGGGGGGCGTCTTTAGGATTGGGGGACGCCTTCACTTGAGGAGACAACGATGATTGGACGCTGTGTTGTGGGTGGGTTGCTGGTTTGTCTCCTGTCGGCATCTGTGCTGGCGCGGCCGGGGACGGTGCGGACAAAGGATGGGCGGAGCATCGAGGGGGACATCACCGATCGCGGGGACAATGGGGCGATGATCACGACCAAGGCGGGGCAGATCACCATCAAGGCGGATGAGATTGCGGGGATTGAGTATGGGGGGACGATCAAGGAGGCGTATGAGAGGCGGGTGGCCGCGCTGCCGAAGGATGCGGGGGCGAGGTCGCACTTTGAGATTGCGCGATGGCTGTATGACAACAAGGAATATGAGCTGGCGCGGAAGGAACTGGATACGGCGATTTCGCTGGATCCGAATTATGCGGATGCGGTGATGCTTCGGCAGACGGTGGATCGGACGATGTTGTTTGAGAAGAGGAACAATCCGGGGCGGCCGGCGGGGGTTGCACCGGCGGGGACGAGGCCGGCGGCGGGGGGTGCGATCAAGGAGCGGCGGCTGCTGAATGCGGATCAGATCAACACGATCAAGCAGTTTGAGCTGCGGGAGACGGAGCAGCGGGTGAGGGTTCGGCTGGATAATGGGGTGGCGAAGCGGTTCATTGAATATGCGAACCGGGACGTGCGCGATTTTGCGGCGATGCCGGATGGGTTGAAGGCGCTGGACATTTTGAGGAACGGGACGAAAGAGATGCGGACGGATGTGAGGATCCTGACCGATCCGCAGGCGATTTTGGAATTCAAGAGCAAGGTGCAGCCGACGCTGCTTCAGGGGTGCGCGTCGGTGGCGTGTCATGGCGGGAGCAATGCGGGGCGGTTTTTGCTTTACAATCCGGCCGACAATGACGGGGTGACTTACACCAATTTTTACACACTTTCGCAGTTCACCGCGCCGGTGGAGAAGGTGGAGCGGAGGGCGGTGGACCGGCTTTATTCGAACAACTCGCTGATCATTCAGTTTGGGTTGCCGCGGGAGCGGGCGGAATTTGATCATCCGGAGGCGCAGGGGTGGGCGTTTATTTATCGCAATGCGCAGGATACGAGGTATGCACAGATTCTGGACTGGATCCAGAACGGGCTGGTGGCGGTGCAGCCGAATTATGGGATTGATTTTCCGCTGCCGAGCACGAAGGCGCCGGCGACGCAGCCGGCAGCGCCTGCGCCGGCAGTGCCAGCGCCGGAGCAACCCAAACCGCAGGCGCCGCCGGCGAAGTGAGGGTGGGGACAAGGGACGAGGGACAAGGGACGAGGGACAAGGGACGAGGGCGGGAGAGGTGGGGGATGAGCGTTGTGGCGCATGTTTAGGATTTCGCCTTCGGTATTCTTTATCACGCTGCTGTGCATAACGGCGGCGGTGTGGACGATTCATCGGGTGATGCGGCACGGGCACAAGAAGCGGCTGCGGGCGCTGGCGGGGCAGTGGGGGATGCAGTATGCGCAGGCGGATTTGTTTAACCTGGCAGCGCGGGTGGCGGGGGAGTTTCCGATTGCGGGGGTGGCCGATCTGAAGATTCGCGACATGATTTATGCGACGCAGGGGGACCGGCACCGGTATGTTTTCACGGCCGAATTTACGCTGGGGGTGATTGATCGGCATCGGCGGGAGGCGCGGGCGGTGACGTTTTGCGATCCGCGGGACAGCGGGGGGCAATGCGCGACGCCGCTGATTCTTGCGCCGGAGGAATTGCCGTTGATTGAGCAGTATCGGCAGTTGGGGAAGCAGTGGGAGCCGAGGGGGGAATCGGATTGATTTTGGATTTGCGATTTGCGATTTGCGATTTGCGATTTGAAATTTGGGATTTGGGATTTCGATTTGGGAGGTTTGATGGGCAAGGTGATGGAGGAGATTTCGGGGGAGATCGCGGATTTTATTCGGGGGCAGCGGGTGTTTTTTGTGGGGAGCGCGCCGCTGGGGGGTGGTGGGCACGTGAATGTTTCGCCGAAGGGGTTGGATTGTTTGCGGGTTTTGGGGGCGAAGAGGGTGGCGTATGCGGATTTGACGGGGAGCGGGAACGAGACGTCAGCGCACGTGAGCGAGAATGGGCGGATTACGCTGATGTTTTGCGGGTTTGAGGAGCGGGCGGTGATTGTGAGGGTTTATGGGAGGGGACGGGTGGTGCTGAGGGGTGAGGGGGAGTGGGGGGAGATGGAGGGATTGTTTCCGAAGCATTTGGGGTTGAGGCAGATCATCGTGGTTGAGGTGAGCAGGGTGGCGACGTCGTGCGGGTTTGGGGTTCCGGTGATGAAGTTTGTGGGGGAGCGGGGGTTGATGGAGGAGTGGGCGAGGAAGAAGGGGGAGGAGGGGTTGGAGGCGTATCGGAGGGAGAAGAACGTGCGGAGTATTGATGGGTTGGAGGCGCGGATTTGAAAGGGAGGGGAAGAGAATTCAGAAATTAGAAATCAGAATTCAGCAGGGGGAGAGGTGATGACATCAGGTTGCGGTCACTGGTTTTCGCGGACGAAAAGGATGTAGTCGGTTTGGGCCGGGGTGCCGTTGGCGCGTTTGACGAGGGGGGCGATTTGGCCGCGGTGGTAGGCGCCGTGGGAGAAGACGTGGGCGAGGATGTCGTGGGCGGTGTTGTTGAAGGATTGGCCTTTGGTGTTGGTGTAGGTGATGGTGGGGTTTTGGCCGGCGAGGTGGGAGATGTATTGCTCGTAGGCGGAGGCATTGCGGTCGATCATGGGGGGGAGGTTGGCGGGATTGGTGAGGGTGGGCCAGGAGATTGGGGGGGAGGGGCGGGCTTGGAGGCGGTCGAGCCAGAGGGATTCGGCTTCGAGGAGGTGGGTGGCGATTTCCCAGGCGCGGGGTTCGAGGGGTGGGGCTTTCTCCATCGAGTCGAGCATGCGACGGTTGGCCCAGCGCAAGTAATCTGGCAATCGGTCGAACTGCATGGGGGTCTCCTTAGCCGGCGATGGCAGCGGCGATGATGATAGCGAGGGAGATGAAAATGGAGGCGCAGACGATGGCGACGGCGATGTTTTGCTTTTCGGCGAGTTCGCGTTCGACGTCGATGTGGGGGGTCATGCGGTCGAAGATTTTGAAGCCGAGGAACATGAGGAGCATGCCGACGAGGCCGAAGATGGCGGCCCAGGAGAGGGCGATGAGGCCGGCTTTGTCGAAGGTCATGATCGCGAGTGAGTGCATATGGAAATCCTTTCAAGTTAGTTGGTGAAGAGATGGGGGATGAAGCGGCTGGTGTTGCCGGTGATGGGAGAAGTGTCTTCGCGGATGCCGATGCCGCAGGCGTAGCCGTTGACCATCCAGGAGCCGATGATGGGGTGATTGCCATCGAAATCGGGGAGGGGGAAGAGCTGTTGATAGACGTGGGGCGGGCCGTAGGGGCCGGGGTTTTCGAAGATGATGCGGTTGCCGTCGATGATGGCGATGTTGGCGCCTTCGCGGGAGAGGATGGGCTTGCGGACCTGGGGGCCGGCGAGGAGTTGCTGGGATGCGGGGAGGAGATAGGGGGAGTCGGGATTCAATTCGAAGAGGATGGGGAGGATGGCTTTGTTGGAGAGGAGCATTTTCCAGGGGGCTTCGAGCCAGCTTGCACCGGCGGTTTGGAGTTGGGGGGCGAACTGTTCGCGGACCATCCATTCCCAGGGATAGAGCTTGAAGATCTGGTGGATTGGTTTTTCGGCGAGATCGACGAATGCGTCCTGGCCGGAATTGAAGCCGACGTCTTCGATGTCGATGTATTGGGTGGTGAGGCCGGCCTGGACGGCGGTGTCGCGGAGGTAGGTGGTGGTCATGAAGTCTTCGATGATGCCGCGGAGGGCGGCGAAGTAGAGGGTGGGGTTGAAGTGGGAGTGGGAGGCGCGGTTGATGGCGAGGATGCGGGTGTAGGATTTCCAGGCCTCGATGAGGCGTTCGTGAATGGAGTTGAATTGGTCGAGAGTTGGGCCGGAGGGGAGGTCGGGGCTGAAGGATTGGGGATTGTTTTGCACTTCGCGGAACCAGAACCACTGGATGACGGCGGCCTCGAGGAGGGAGGTGGGGGTGTCGGCGTTGTATTCGAGCAATTTGGGCGGGGTTCGGCCGTCGTAGGCGAGATCGAAGCGGCCGTAGATGGTGAGCTCGTCGCGCTTCCAGGATTCGATGATCCAGGGAATGAACTGCGGGGGGATTTGGAATTGGGGGAAGAGGTTTTGCTCGATGATGTGGGGAATGGCCTGGAGACAGAGGTCGTTGAGGGCGTAGGTGGCTTCCTCGATCTGATCGATCTGGGGGCGGGAGAAGAGGTAGGCGGCCGATTCATCCCAGTAGGGTTGATCTTCGAGGGAGTGGAAGTGGAAGCCCTGGGCTTCGACGATGGATTGCCAATTGGGGCGAGGTTGGACGGTGAGCCTTTGCATGGCGATCAGGAGGAAGAGTGGCCGGTGGAGCCGAAGCCGCCGCGGGAGGCGCCGGAGTGGGAGGAGGAGCCGGAGCTGTATCCGCCGGAGGAGCGGGAGGAGCGGCCCCAGTAGGAGGAGTGATAATGGCTGCCGGAGGAGGATTGGGTGGTGGAGTAATTTCCGTCGTCGTCGTCGGAGCAGGCGTGGAAGCCGAGGAAGACGAGTGCGAGGGGGACGAGGACGAGGCCGATGGCGCGGGAGGATTTGGGCATTTCTGAAGGGATAAAAATACAGGATTGGCGCGGGGATGCTATGGGAAATGTGGGAGGAGTTTATAACGAGGGGGAGGAGGGACGGGTTGCGGGGGGGAGTGTTGCGGATGGTTCGGCCGAGGGAATGACGAATTCCTAATGACGAAAGAATGTCGAATGACGAATTACTAAAAGAATGAAACTCGCTGCGTCGTCGTTACATTGCTGAGGTGAAAGGTTCACGGAAACGAAAATTAAGGAGCCGCCGCTTCTGGCGTTGCGGAAGAGATGTCCGCAATGCGGAGGGCGGAGCTGGTCGTGGCCGTTTACGGAGGGATTTGGATTGTAGGAGAAGTCGAAGGTTCCTCGGCCGTTGTCCGGCAGAGCCGGACCTACGATGAACGATCAAGATGGTTGTTTAATGAACACCACCAGAATGCTGAGAGTCGGCGGATTACAGGTGGAGAGCCGGAACTTCGACGTCGCGGGGAACTTGGGGCGCGCCGAGGGGCTGGTGGCGAGGGCGGCCGAGCGCGGCGCTGAGCTGGTGGTTTGCCCGGAGCTGCTGGCGGCCGGATATGTGTATGATCCGCTGATCTGGGATGTGGCCGAGCCTCGCGGTGGGGCGACGGAACTGTGGCTGGCGCGCATGGCTCGGCAGCACGAGGTCTACATCGGCGCATCTTATCTGGAGGCGAGCGGGGATGATTTCTTCAACACCTTTGCGCTGATGAAGCCGGACGGGTCGGTGGCCGGACGGGTGCGAAAGGAGTCGCTGCCGGGCTTTGAGGGGTGGTTCTTTCGCGGTTGCTCGGGGTCGAAGGTGATCGAGACGGAGATCGGTCGCATCGGAGTGGGGATTTGCCACGATACCAATACCGGCCGGTTTATGCGCAGGCTGAGCGACGAGCAGGTGGATCTTCTGCTGATGCCGCACTCCGGGCCGTGCATCGCGATGGGGCCGCTCAAGCTGGTCGGCGAGCACGGACGGGAGATGCTGCGCAGGGCCGCGGGCTTTTACGCGCAGGCGTTTGGCATCCCGACGGTAATGGCGAACAAGGCGGCGGGTGAGGACAGCAGCTCGCCGGTGCCGTGGGTGCCGCTGGTGCGATTCCGCTTCCATTTCGTCGGGCAATCGACCATCTGCGACGCCGATGGGAAGGTGCGCGATCAGTTGGATGAGCGGGAAGGCGTGGTGGTGGCCGAGGTGGCGCTCGATCCGCAGCGAAAGCGGCGGCCGGGGTGGCTTCCGTCGGGGTATTGGTCGCGAGGAGCTCCGGCGTTTCCACGGTTTCCACGAAGTTCCGGGGCGATGTTCCAAGTGGTGGAGTCGATCGGCAAGGTGGCGTATGCGCTCAGCAGATCGAGGCGCGTGGCAGCGCGGAAATGCAGCACTGAAAAGGCGTGACGATGTATGAAGGGACCCTGCGGGGCTTTGTCGGGCGGAGCGGGAACGGTTCGCGGAGCGAACCCTACAAATGCGGTCGCGCCTTCGGGGTGCGCGGGCTCGCTGAAGCGGAGACTGCGGATTGCGGCGAGATGTTTTGGTTGGGGTTTTGTGCGCGCGAGACGTGCAAAAAAAGAAGGGTCCGCCGCGGGGCGGACCCTGATGAATCTAACACCGATGCGGCATGCTGAAGCATGTCCTATGCGGTCTGCGTGGCAGAGCGATGATTATTTCTCGCTCGTGACCACCACGAAGCGGGAGGCGTCGCCGTTGGTGACGTAGAGTCTCACGCCTTTCTTCAGATCTTCCTTCTCCAGCGCGGCGATCAGGTCGTCGGCGGTTTCGACTTGTTTTTTGCCGATTTGGGTGATGACGTCGCCGGGGACGAGGCCGGCGCGGGCGGCGGGGGAGTTGCGCGTGACACGCATGACGACAGCGCCGGATTTGAGGTCGAGGTTATTGCGTTTGGCGATTTCGGGGGTGAGGGTTTGGACTTTGACGCCGAGGGCATCGGCCGAAGTCGTGGTGTCTTTGGGGGCGGCGGGGTTGTCGCGGGGGTTGGCGCGCATGGCCAGGACGTTGTCGGGCTGTTCGCCGAGCTTGATGATGACGTTCTCGGTATTGCCGCCGCGGAAGAGCTTCATCTTGACCTCAGCGCCGGGGGGCATGGCGGCGATGGCGTTGCGGAGCTCCTGGACGGATTCGACATCCTTGCCGTTGACGGCGGTGATAATATCGCCGGGCTGGAGCTTGCCGGTGGCCGGGGTGCCCTTGATGATCTGATCGACGATGACGCCGGTGTGGCCGTCGTAGTCGAAGGATTTAGCGATCTGCGGGAACTTGGCGACGTCGCGGATGCCGACGCCGAGCCAGCCGCGGGTGACTTTGCCCTTGTCCTTGAGGGCGGTGTAGATGAATTTGGCCTGATTCGAAGGAATGGCAAAGCCGATGCCCTGGAAGCCGCCGGAGTGGGAGGCGATGGCGGTGTTGATGCCAACGACTTCGCCGTGGAGGTTGACGAGTGGGCCGCCGGAGTTGCCCGGGTTGATGGGGGCATCGACCTGGATGAAGGCTTCGTAGCCGCCCATGCCGAGGATTCCGGCCTGGCGGTTGAGGGCGGAGACGATGCCGTGGGTCATGGAGCCGACGTAGCCGAAGGGGCTGCCGAAGGCCATGATCCAGTCACCTTTCTGGAGATCGTCGGAGTTGCCCCACTTGGCGGGGGAGAGGCGGTCGGCGTCGATCTGGACGACGGCGAGATCGGTTTTGGGGTCGGTGCCGAGGAGCTTGCCGTTGCGGATTTCGCGGCCGTCGGAGAGGGTGATGATCATTTCCTCGGCCGCGCCGGCGACGTGGTTGTTGGTGAGGATATAGCCCTTGCCATCGGAGTATTCCATGATGACGCCGGAGCCGGTGCCGATCTGGTCGGGCATTTCGAAGGGTGTTTCATCATCGGGGGAATCGGGATCTGCGGGGGCGTTGCCGCCTTTGGGGTTGCGGAAATTCTTGGGGACGAGATCTTCGCCGTCGGGGCCTTTGGGGAAGAATTTACGGAGGTCTTCGGGGTCGATGGGGAGGGAGCGGATGTCGGGGCCCTTTTTGCGGACGTTGATGTTGACGACGGAGGGCTCGACGACTTTGCCGACGGAGCGGAAGGCGGTGGCGAGGTCTTCGGCGTGGGCGAGGCCAGCGCGGACCTCTTCGCGCTTCTCTTCGGCGAGGGCGAAGGAACGATTCTGGGTGTGGGTGTAACCCAGGTAGCCGAATCCGAAGGCGGAAGCGGCGAGGGTGAGGGACAGGAAACGTTTGGGCCAGGTCTTCATTGAAGTTACTCCATTTCTAAGAACGTCCGCTGAAGCGGACCCTACTTATATACATCGGTGGAGGGAGGCCACCATTTCAAAATTGTACGTTCGGTGTCGGGCAGGAGTGCCCGACCTACCAGTATCACGGGCGAGACGCCCGTGCCACGTTCAGCCACGAGCGAAGTTGGGAATGTTCTTCGGGTGGCATCGGGTAATTGTGCTGCGGCGCCGGGTACTTTCCGCTGGATACATCGGCGATGTAACGGGCGAAAGCTTCGCGGAGCGGGGTGGCGATGTCGGCGAGGGTGGGGACGAAGCGTGGCTTGTTCTTCGTGAGGCCAAGGGCGTCGTGGGTCACGATGACACTTGCGTGACACGCTGGCCCAGCACCACAGCCGATCACCGGTACGCTGGACACCTCAATAACCGCGTTGGCGACCTCGGGAGGCACGGCTTCGAGCAAAATGGCCGCGGCTCCGGATTGTTCCATTAGCAATGATAGTGCCACGATTTTTTCTGCTTCAAGCGCGGTTCTTCCCTGATAGCGATAGCCGCCGAGGGTGTTGACGGATTGGGGGCGGAGGCCGAGGTGGGTGATGACGGCGACGCCGGCGGCGGAGAGGGCGCGGACGAGGGGGGCGTGCTCTTCAGTGACTTCGAGTTTGACGGCGTCGCAGGTGGTGGATTTGACGAGGCGGAAGACGTTGGTGAGGGCTTGCTCGGTGCTGGCCTGATAGGAGCCGAAGGGCATGTCGCCGATGAGGAAGCAGAGGGGCGCGCCGCGGCGGACGGCGGCGGTGATGTCGATGATGAAGTCGAGGGAGATGGGGAGGGTGGTTTCGTGGCCGAGAATGACGCTGGAGGCGGAATCGCCGACGAGGATGGCGAGGAGGCCGACTTCGTGCATGAGGCGGGCGGTGAGGAAGTCGTAGCAGGTGAGGATGGGGATTTTTTTGTTCTCCTTGCGCGCCTGGCGGAGGAGTTGGAGGGTGATTTTTTCAGTCAGCGGGCCTGGCATGCTAAGGGATTGTAGTCGCGGAGGCATGCTGAAGCATGCCCTACGTAGAAGAGGACGTGGGACCTTCACAGAAGCACTGGCAGCAAGCTGCCAGTGGCACAAATGACGAAGCACGAGGAGTTTTGAAGATGAGGTTAGCGGATGTCGGCGGAGGCGGGGGATTCGTCGAAGACGAGGCCGTCGGAGCCGACAGCGCGGAGGTGGCCGGGGCCGTCGGCGAAGACGAAGCCGTAATCTTTGGTGGGTTTGAGGGTGGTGGTGATGGCGTTGACGACGAGGATGTCGGAGGAGCGGGTGAGAGGATTCTGGGGAGGAGTTTGGAGGTAGGGGCCGAAGGGGGCAGCGCCGGGGAATTTGGCGGCGTCGAGGATCTGGCCGGCGGAGTTGGTGCGGTAGGTGAGTTGTTTCCAACCGTATTTGCGGAAGTCGGGGTACTGGTCGTTGTGCTGTGACTTGTAGAGATCGAGCTGGGAGCGAAGGGTTTGCAATTGAGTGATGAGGAGGATGTTGGGGCTGGCGTTGCTGGAGACGGCGATGCGATATTCGCGGAACAACGGGGAGAGGGCGGGGGTGAGTTCTTTGGTGATGTCCTCGGATTTGGCGAGGCGCAGCAACTGGGTGCGGGTCTGGGTGATGGGATGGTCGGCGGCCGGGGTTGCGGCGGGCTGGTCGCCGGCGGGGAGCATGCGGGAGCGGGCGGTGATGAGCTCGACTTCGAGGTAGGCGCGCTCGGCGGCGGGGCGGTGAATGCGGGCGGAGTCGGCGTCGGTGATCTGCTCGAGCAATCTGGCGAGGTCGGCGAGTTTGGCATCGCGGAGAGTGCGGAGATCATCGGGGGAGGTGATGGAGAGGAGTTTGGTGATGGTGACGCCTTTGGGGATGGCGAGGGGGCAGAATTTGACGAAGGCGAAGCCCGCCGAAGAGAGCAGGACGAGGAGGACGACGACGAGTACTGGTTTTTGCATGACGGAGCTCTTTAGTAAGAAACGATGGCCGCCGGACAGGGCGGCGGCTTTGGAGTGCATCGGTTGTTTGAGAAGGGGCGATTAGGAGTGCAGGAGGGGCAAATGGCGGACAAGAATGTCCGCCCCACTTAAGGACGGATTGACTTGTGGGGTGGTGGGGCCGATATAACCGGCAAAAGCAACGCGAGGAGTGGTCATGGTGAGATGGATTGCGGCGGTGGTTGGGCGATTGAAGGGGGGATTGTTCGGCGATCTCGGAGGGGTAGGAAGGCGGGGCGGCGAACAGGAATGTCGGGCACGACTTAGCGGGCGGTGGCACGGGGCACGGCGGCTGAAGCCGCCCCTACGATATTTGATGTTGGTGGTGATCGTGGTCGCGCCTGGTGGATTGGTGGGGGCTGAGAATGAGGGGAAGGAGATGGTGGTGAAAGAGATGATTCATGGGGTGGAGATTAGTGATCGGTATCGGTGGCTGGAGGGGGATGAGAAGGGGGTGGCGACGGCGGAGGTGAAGAAGTGGACCACGGAGCAGAATGCGCGGACGCGCGCGGTTTTGGATGGGCTGCCGGGGAGGGGGAAATTGGAAAAGAGGTTGAGTGAGGTGATGCAGATGCGGGCGATTCGTGCGCCGGAGATGGCGCGCAATCGATATTTTTATACGAAGCGTGAAGGGACGCAGAATCAGGCGGTGTTGTATGTGCGCGAGGGGTTTGATGGGGAGCCGAGGGTTTTGATTGATGCGAATACGCTGGATACGGAGGGGTTGATCACGCTCTCGTGGTATGAGGCGAGTCAGGATGGAAAGGTTTTAGCGTTTGGGATTTATCGATCGGGGGATGAGAATTCGGTTTTGCATTTGATGGATGTGGAGAGCGGAAAGTGGATGGCGGATGAGATTTCGGGCAAGGTGACGGATGTGCATTGGATGCCGGATGGGGCGGGATTTGTTTATCGCAAATTGGCGGATTTGAAGAACCCGTATTCGGGGGAGATTCGGTTTCATCGCGTGGGGCAGCACGCGCGGGAGGATGCGCTGCTGTTTGAGCAATATAAAGAGGGGCCGCTGGCGACGACGTGGGGGCCGGATGCCTGGATCGGAAGAGATGGGAAATGGCTGGCGCTGTCGTATGCGACGAGCACGAAGTCGAACGATCTGTGGGCGGTGGATATGGATCGATGGAAGAGGAGCGGGGAGTTTGTGATGAATGAGATCACCAAGGGGGCGGACGCGAAATTTGGCGGGCCGATTTTGGGGGATGTTTTGCATATGGAGACGACGCTGGGCGCGCCAAATGGGCGGGTGGTGATGGTGGATATGAATCGGCCGGGGAAGGAGTTTTGGAAGGAAATTATTCCTGAGAAGAAGGATGCGGTGATTGAGAGTGTGCAGCTTGCGCGGGGGATGGTGGTGGTGAGATATCAGAGCAAGGCGGCAACGCGGATTGAGTTGTTTGATCTGGGTGGGAAATTTTTGCGGGAGCTGACGCTGCCGGGGATTGGGTCGGCGGGGCTATCGATGAATGAGGATCGGACGGAGGCGTTTTTAACGTATACGAGTTTTAATGAGCCTTCGACGATTTATCGGATTGATCTGGCGGCGGCGGGGGCGGAGCGGGCGGTGTGGGCGCGGCCGGACATTGAGTTTGATCCGGGGAGCACGGAGGTGAAGCAGGTTTTTTATTCGTCGAAGGATGGGACGAAGGTTTCGATGTTCATCGTGCATCGGAAGGGGCTGAAATTGGATGGGAATAATCCGACGCTGCTGAGCGGGTATGGAGGGTTTGGGATTGGGATGACGCCGGGGTTCAATCCGACGGCGATTCCGTGGCTGGAGGGAGGCGGGGTTTTGGCGATCGCGAATCTGCGCGGGGGGAATGAGTATGGGGAGAAGTGGCATGAGGATGGGATGCTGGGGAAGAAGCAGAATGTGTTTGATGATTTTATTGGGGCGGGGGAGTTTTTGATCCGGGAGAAATATACGAGGAGTGAAAAGCTGGGGATTTCGGGGGGGAGCAATGGGGGATTGCTGGTGGGGGCGGCGGTGGCGCAGAGGCCGGATTTGTGGGGGGCGGTGGTTTGTCATGTGCCGCTGCTGGATATGGTTCGTTACCAGAAATTCTTGATGGCGAGGTATTGGGTCCCGGAGTATGGGTCGGCGGAAGATGAGTCGCAATTCAGGTACTTGTTGAAGTATTCGCCTTATCACAATGTGAGGGAGGGGGTGAAGTACCCGGCGATTTTGTTTACGGCGGGGGAGCATGATGCGCGGGTGCATCCGATGCATGCGAGGAAGATGGGGGCGTTGATGCAGGCTGTTTCGGGATCGGATCAATCGAAGAAGCCGGTTTTGGTTTGGGTGGAGCAGGAGGCGGGGCATGGGATGGGGAAGCCGCTGAATTTAAGAATAAGGGCGGCGGGGGATGATTATGGGTTTCTGATGTGGCAACTGGGGATGAATTCGAATTGAACCGCAGAGACACAGAGAAGATGCATCAATCTTTGGAAGAGAAATCGCCTGGCGTGGAGTCTATTTTTTGGCGGCGGGCGATGGCGAGGTAGATGACTGCGTCCCAGGCGTTGTGGATGCCGGTAAAGAGCAGGAGGAGCGCAGAGGCGGCGATGATGAAGAGGGAGGGAGTGGCGTGGTTCGGGAGGAAGAGGGCGGAGATGGTTAGTGCGCTGTAGGAGAGGAAGGGGGTGATGGTGTGCCAGATCCAATCTTCGAGGACGGGTTTGTAATTGGTTGAGCGGCGGGCGCGGCGGAAGATGATGAAGGTGTAGATCAGGCCGGCGATGCCGGAGGCGGCGAGGGTGAGAGCGGGGGGCCAGAGATGGTGCCAGGGGGAGCTGAGGATGGCGGAGATTAATAGCACGGCGCAGAAGTGAACGATGGTGGGGGTGGCGAAGGCGTTGATCTCGCGTTCGGAGCCGAGGGCTTTGGATTCGGAGCCGAGGGCGATGACGACGAACTGGAGGCCGGTGAGTGCGGCGGCGGAGGAGCCGATGATGATGTAGAAACTTTCCCAGGGGGAGAAGGGGGATTCCATAACTGGGATCTCAGTGAACCGCGATTGACTGGGATGGGGATCATAGCTATTAGGACTGACCTGCCAATAGTGGCGGGGTAAGGGCTAAGGATATGAGCAGATTGAGCGACCAAGGTCTCGGTGAATCGAAGGGGCTGGCACTGCTCCTGTGCGACCAGATTATCGTTGACCGTGATAGTGGTAAGCGATCGTTGATTGGCATTTTTGAGATGATGAACCCGAAGCAGTTTCCCGCGACTGCGTCGGATTTCTCTATCTATGCATCGGTGGCAAGAGAGGGCTCGACCGAGACTCGATACTACTTAGAGTTGGTGGCCCCTGACGGGGAACTGTTGGTGAAGGCAATTCTGGACATGGATGAATGGGGACCGACCGATATATTTCAATTTGAGATGCGTGTGCCTGGAATGGCCTTGCCTACTGCCGGCGTTTATCTTGCTCGCGTTTTTGTTCAAGGGCGCGTTTTGCTCGAGCGGCGGCTTCTCGTTCAAAAACTGCCTGAATCTCCGGAGGAGCAGGCTGATTTACCCACACCGTGACTTTTGCCGAGCGCCGTTGAGATGTCGCTGTCTCTGTCATGCAAAACCTCCATCTGCCATTATACGTTTCGACTAGCTGATCTCCAACGACTACTCATTTGGGGCCTAAGGTAACGATCGTCATCGGATCGAAGGGGAAATCGTGGAGGAGTTGTTGGAGGGAAGCGGGGGTGATGGCGGTGAGCGTGGCCATGTCTTGTTCGAGGGAGCGGTATTCTTTGTTGTAGATCCACTGGCCGCCGATGGCGCGCATGCGGCCGAGGGGGATTTCGCCCTGGAGGACGATGCTGGAGGCGATTTTGTTTTTGGCGCGCTCGACTTCGTCGGGGTTGAGGTCGGTTTTTACTTTTTGGAGTTCCTTGAGGGCGAGGTCGAGGCATTCATCGGTGCGTTCGGGGTCGTTGATGAGGCTCAGATAGAAGGAGCCGCAGGAGTCGTGGGGGTAGAAACCGAAGTCGGCTTCTTCGGCGATGGCGTTGTCAACGAGGGCCCAGTAGAAGCGGCTGCCGTCGGAGTCGCCGATGACGTCGGCGAGGACGCGGGCAGCGAAGCGGCGCTCGTCCTGGGCGCTGGGGCCAGGGGTGAATCCCATGGTGTATTGGCGATTGAGCTTGGGGTCGGCCATTTTTTTGCGCTTGGATTGGAAGAGAGGCTGGGGGGTGGTGCGGGGGGCGTTAACGCGCGGCCAGTGGCCGCAGTATTTTTCGGCGAGCTTGATGAATTCGGGGAAGTTCACTTTGCCGGTGACGGCGAGGACCATGTTGCCGGGGCCGTAGCGGTCGGCGAAATATTTGGCCATTTGGTCGCGGGAGAGCTTCATGATGGAGGCGGGGGAGCCGAGGATGGAGAGGGAGAGGGGATGGTTGCCGAAGTGCTCGGCCATGGCCTGTTCGTAGAGGCGATGGCCGGGATCATCGAGGTACATGGCGATCTCTTCGAGGATGACTTTTTTTTCGGTGGTGAAGTCGGATTCGCGGATGGCGGGGCGGAGGAGGTGGGAGAGGTGTTCGACGGCTTGTTCGGTGTATTCGGGGAGAACGTTGGCGTAATAGCTGGTCATTTCCTGGGAGGTGGAGGCGTTATAGCGTGCGCCGATTTCGTCGAAGATGCGGTTGACGTCTTCCCAGGTGTATTTTTCGGATCCTTTGAACATCATGTGCTCGAGGAAATGGGAGACGCCGTTGACGTCCATGGATTCATCGCGTGCGCCGGTTTTGACGAACATTCCGGCGGCGATGGAATGAGAATCGGGGTTGATTTCGGCGATGATGTCGAAGCCATTTTGAAGCTGATGATGTTTAAAAGTGAGGGGCATGTTATTGGGTTTTGAACTTGTTAGAAGGTGAGTGGGCGACGTTGAAATCGGAATTGCGCAATACGGAAGGCGACGGGGCTGGAGTTCTATTTAATGCGCAGATGCATGGGGGAGTACCCCCCTGCAACCCCCGAAAGCCGTTGAGATAACGCCTCCTGCGGCGGCTTACTGGAGGAATGTTTTTAAATGCAATTGCGGGGAGGAAAAGGGGGGAGAGGGGTTGCGGGGGTGCGAGGGCTGGCGCGTGCGGGGCACGTTGGCCCTCCGGTGCCCGGTACGCATCCCAGCCAGACGGTCCAGGTAGCGGTTGATGAATTGAAAGGGCGGGCAGTGTTTGACCTAGATCAGCGGAAGTCGTCAAAATCGTGTCATACCAGGCGCGTCTCTGCGTCTGGGCGTCTCTGCGATTGCATTTTCTGGACGCCGAATGCTGTCTGGCCAGATGGTCCAGGTAGCGAGGGCGGCCCTGGCGAGGTTGGGCGAGGCCGTGGAGTTGTGAGATCTGAAATGCCATGGTGTTTCCGGAAGCTATTCGGGCATTTTGAGTTTTTTGGGGCCGACGGTGACGATGGTGAAGTTTTGGGGGCGGTGTTTTTTCAGGTAGGCGTTCACTTGATCGAGGGTGACGGCGTCGATGGCGGATTTGACTTCTTCGAGGGTGCGGATGCGGCCGCGGATGAAGAAGTCGTGGGCGATGGAGCCGGCGCGGGCGGAGGTGGATTCGCCTTGCATGATGGTGGCGGCCTTGACGCCGGTTTTGGCGCGGGCGAGCTCTTCTTTGGTGACGCCTTCGGAGAGGCGGTGGAGCTCGGTGATGATGGTGTCGAGGGTTTCCTGGGCGCGGTCGTTGCTCGTGCCGGCGTAGCCGAGGATGGAGCCGTAGCCTTTGAGGCTGGTGTAGCCGGCGGAGACGTTGTAGACGAGGGCGCGTTTTTCGCGGACTTCGGTGAAGAGGCGGCCGGACATGCCGCCGGAGAGGACCTCGATGCCGAGGCGCATGGCGTAGTATTCGGGGTCGGTTTCCTCGATGCTTGGGTAGGCGATGCCGATGTGGGTTTGCTCGGATTCGTGCTGTTCGTGATGAATCCGGCCGGGCGGGGGGATGATTTCGGTTTTGCCTTCGTCGAGGGGGGTCCAGTCGGCGAAATATCTGGCGGTGAGTTCTTTGATCTGGGCGAATTCGATGTTGCCGGCGAAGGAGAGGATGGCGGATTTGGGCTGATAGCGCTTGTTGTGGTGAAGCTTGCAGAGGTCGAGGGTGAGTTTTTCGAGCTCGGCTTTCTGGCCCATGGTGGAGCGGCCGTAGGGCCAGGGGAAATGCCATTCGCGGAGTTTGATCAATACTTTTTGGCGGGGCTCGTCCTCGATGCCTTGTAATGACTGGAGGGCGAGATCGCGGGCGGCTTCGAAGCCGGATTCGGGCATGTGGGGGCGGCGGATGATGTCGGCGTAGACACTCAGGCCTTCCATGACCTTTGATGCCAGGGCAGCGCAGGAGAAGCGGGAGTGGTGGACGCCGACGGAGGCGGAGCGCTGGAGGCCGAGGGAGTCGAGGTAGTCGGTGAGGGCACGGCTATCGCGGGCGCCAGCGCCGCGGAGGACGAGGTCGGAGAGGACAGCGCCGGTGCCGGAGCCTTCGCGGGGATCGATGGAAGCGCCGGCGGCGATGAGGAGGGTCATGGCGGCGGACTGCATGCCGGGCATTTTTTCGCCGAGGAGGGTGAGGCCGTTGGGGAAGGTGTGTTGGAAATAGCGGTCGGGCAAGGTGATCCTTTTTTACACGTTACCGAAGCAAGTTTGCAGGATTATAGGCAGGGGGGCTTTGGCCGCTAGAGGGGTTCTGCGGGATGAAGCCAGCGGCGTAAAATGCCTCATTTTGAGGCCGATTCTGCAGCACAGGATGGTGATGGGTCATGAGAGAGACTTACGTTCGGTTTGTGACAGCGAACATTGACGAGAGCTCCGGCAGGCGGCAGGGGCTGTTTCAGGCGGCAGGGGATTTGGAGGATGGAAAGGAGCTGCGAGATTATGAGGTGGCGGATCTGAAGGCGGTGTGGGCGTGGTTCAACGAGCACTTGGAGAAGCCGGAGCGATTTTCGCGGAGCCAGCGGTCTGGTGCGGCGCCGAAGGCGATCAGTTGGTTTAAGAGCACGGCGATAGAGCACATCGGCCGGATGCACGCGATCTGGCCGGATTCTAAATGAGCACGAGGTAACGACGGAGATGATAACCACGGCGCGGCCGGGATACGTTGTTTTTGAGGACGAGTTTCAGATCGTGGCCGAGCCGTTAGGGGAGACTGCGACGTGAAAGGGTGATGAGAAGAGAGGCACTGGCAGCAAGCTGCCAGTGGCACGAGAGATAATGGTGTGCTGAAGCACACCCTACATGGGAGATTGGCGGCGGGTTACCCGTCTTTGCGGGACCAGTCGTAGGGGATGTCTTTGGTATGGGGATCGAGGCGGAATTCGTCGGGGTTTTGGTAGTCGTAACACTCGGTCGTGTAGTTGATGACCATGGCCTCGGTGTCGCTGATGCACTTGAAGCCGTGATAGACGAGGTTGGGGATTTCGATGAGGAAGGGGGAGTGCTCGCCGATGAAGAATTCATTGATGAGGCCCTTGGTGGGGGAGCCTTCGCGGGGGTCGAAGAGGACGACTTTCATCATGCCGCGGACGCAGATGAAATGGTCGGTTTGCTTTTTGTGGTAGTGCCAGGCCTTGGTGACGCCGGGGTAGGCGGTGGTCATGTAGACCTGGCCGAATTTCAGTTGTTTGAGCTCGCGGTCGTCAGCGCGGATCATTTCCATGAGCCGGCCGCGCTCGTCGCAGTGGATCTGGAGTTTTTTGACGGTGACGCCGTGGATGAGTTGTTTGGGCATGGGTGTTGGTAGGATTTTCAGCGGGAAGGGGAGGGTTTGTAAAGCGGTTCGATGTTCGATGTTGAATGTTCGATGTTCAACGTTCAGGTTGTGACGTTCAACATCGAACATCGAACATTCAACGCTGAACATCGAAGTTTAAGAGATCAGTCGGTGGCGTCGTGATGCATGTGGGCGGTGATTAGGGAGGGGCGGGGGGTGGTCATGCGCTGTTGGTCGCGCCAGAGTTTGATGAGGAGGCTGGAGTCGTCGAGGTCGACGGCGTTGAGAGGGATGGGGTGGTCCTGGGGGATGGGGCGGGTGAGCTGGATGTTTTCGGCGAGGCCGATGGGTAGCAAGCCATCGGTGTTGTCGGCGGAGTCGAGCTGGCCGTAGAGGGTGTGGCCGCCGATGCCGTCGAGGGTTTCGCCGGCGTTCAGGTTGCGTTTGGCGATGGCGATGGTGTGGGCGATGGGCTGGCCGAGGGGGGCGATGGTGGGTTCGCGGTAGATCACGGCTTCGGCAGCGCTGAGGGGGGTTTCGATGTGGCAGAGGTGGTAGGGGCGGAAGAAAAGGTAGTCGGGCCCGTCGCCCATTTTGAGGTAACGCAAGTACGGCTTGACCATTTCGGGGTGCTCAGCGCGGGCGATGACGAAGACGCCGCCGGCGAAGTCGCCGGCGAGGGTGTAGTCGACGGTGCCGTGGTCAGTCAGGGCGGCGGAGTTTTGGAAATCTTTGATGGCATTTTTGAGGTCGGTTTTGATGCCGATCATGCCGGGTTTGGCGGGGACCAGGTTGGCGGCGTTGCAGACGACGTTGAGCTCGATGTTCATTTTGGTGCCGTCGGTGAAGGCGGCGGTCATGCGGGGGCTGGTGTTTTGCTTGATGGCCCATTGCATGATGGAATCGGGGGTGGCGCGGATGTCCATGAAGCCTTTGCAGTTGACAGCGCAGCGGACTTCGAAGCCGCAGCCGCGGCAGTATTCGATGAGGCGCATGAGGACGCCGGGCTGGTCGCCGTCGGCGTTGGTATAGACGACGCCGGCCTGGTCGGCTCTTTGTTTGAGGATGGGACCGACGGTGGCGTCGGTTTCGGCGTTGAGCGAGACGAAATGTTTGCGGTGAAGGATCGCCGAGAGGGCGCAGCGCGCGCCATATTCGACATGGCCGGTGGCTTCGATGAAGACGTCGATGGGGATGACGGCGGTGGCGACGTCGACGTCGGTGGTGATGGCGGGGCGGCGCTTCTGGACGGCGTCTTCGAGGACGCGGCGGTTGTCGCTGACGATGATGTCCTGAGGGTTGAAGCCGCAGGCGCGGTAGGCATCGACGCCGCGCTCGGGGTTGCGGACGACGAGGAGGGCGGGGGACATGCCGGGGGTGCGGGAGAGCTGGTAGATGAGGCCGCGGCCCATGAAGCCCGCGCCGATGACCGCGGTGCGGATGGACTGGTTGCGGGACTCGAGACGTTGAAGCTGGCGGAAGAGATGGGTCATGGTCGTTCACCTGTAAATGTCGGGCAGGAGTGCCCGACCTACCGGAGCGGTGGGGCAAGCCCCACCCTACAAATGCGGTGCGTGGAGCGCACCCTACACGGTTTGTTCCTCCTTTTGCGGGGCGGGTTGAGGGGGATTGGGTTGATGGACGAGGGCGAGGCGCTGGTTGGGATGGAGGGTGTAGCGGAGGAGATATTTTTTGCCATTTTGTTCGACGAGGACTCCGACCTGGCGGGTGCCGACGACTTCAAAGCCGCGCTGCTGATTGTCGAGGCCGGATTTAATGATGATGTCGGAATTGGCGAGGATGCCGAGGAACATGTGGTAGATGAAGTAGACCTCGGAGAAGAGGGTCACGAGGAGCATGCCGAGGATGGAGGCGCAGAGCGTGGCCATGAGCGACCAGAGGAGCCAGTGGTCCTCGAGTTTTTTGCTCAATGATCTGGCGCGCCACAGAGACCAGGCGGCGGTGGCGACAAAGCCGTAGAAGCCGACGATGCCCATGAAGCCGTGGATGACCAGGAGCCAGACCCAGTGGATGCAGAGGTCGTGAAAGGATTCGTTGTAAGGGCCGGGGATTTCGCCGTAGCCGGTGATCCAGTGGCCCTTCATGCCGCCGCCGGAGAGGGTGAAATTCTGGAGGCCGACGCGATACCAGGAGCTGGACTGGTCCTTGCCGAAGAGGGCCATGAATTCCATGGGGGTGCGATTGGCGCCGACGATGAGGGCGAGCCACATGCCGGCGAGGGTGAGAACGGCGGGTTTCCAGAAGCGGCGGAAGGGGAAGAGAGCACAGAGGCCAGCGCTGAAAACCATCATCATCCATGGGCCCGATGCGATGGAGCTCATGACGCCGACAGGCAGGGCGCAGAAGGCAATGATCCAGGGGAAGATGTTGCGCTTTTTGAAGAAGAGGTTGGTGGCGGGGGCGATCCAGAGGGCGAAATACCAGCCGAACATGATGAAGCCGAAGATGGGGCCGGAGGCGCGGAAGTACATGTCGCCAAAGAGCGGGCGGACATCCCATTTGCTGTTGGGGGCGCGGACCCAGAACTGGCTGTATTGGAGAATTTTGAAATAAGGAGAATCGCCGGTGTACATCTGGTAGACGCCAACCAGGGCCAGGGGAACGGCGGACCAGAGCCAGCCGCTGAGGGCAGCGTAGAAGCTGGGGCGATCGGTGATGAGGAAGCGGACGCAGAAGTAGGGGAGCATGGCGCTGAGGAAAAAGCCGCCGCGGTTGTTGAGGGCGGGGCCGGGGAGTGGGAGCGCCAGGAGCATGGAGATGGTGATAAGGAGGAAATAGATGATGGCGGCGGTGTCGACCCAGCGCCATTTGAACTGGGAGCGGATGGAGCCCTGGAAGATACAGCGGAGGAAGAGGATGCAGGCGATGTAGCGCTGGGCGGTAAGCGAGAGATTTTTGGGGGGGACGAGGAGGGTGCTGGGATAGAGGATGATGGAGATGGCCAGGGGGACAATGGCGTAGCGTCTTGGCAGGATCAGCGAGAGGATCGAGCCAAGGATGGCGACGGCGAGGGATAGGTGCTGGTCGGGTGTCATGAGTGGGTGAGTGCTGGCTCTCGATTGTGAATGGGAGATGGTTGGGGTTGATGGGCGGTGCGGGTGAGTGTGTTCAGCTCGTCGGCGAGCTGGGAAGTGAGGTGGCGGCGCTGGAAGCGCGTGATCTGGTCGGGATCGGGGTGGGAGAGGTTTTGGCCGGTGAGTTTGGCCTGGTGGAATTGGGAAAGGGCTGCGGCGGCAGCGCTGACGTCATCGCCGTCGATGGTGACGCCGGCGTGGCAGTCCTGGATGAATCGGCGCATGTCGCCCGGGGGGCCCATGGCGAGGATGGGGCGGCGGGCGCCGAGGTATTCGTAGGCTTTGCCGGGGACGATGAGGGCTGGGCCGCCATCCAGTGGCGTGTGAAGCGGCAGGAACAGAAGATCCGCCGACTTGAGCCACGCCACGCTTTCCTCGTGAGAGCGGTAGCCGAGGATTTTGATTTGCTCGCGGAGAGGAGAGGATTCGAGCATGTGTTTGTCGGCGGGGGTGAGCTCGCCGACGAGGATGAGCTCAATTTTGGTTTTCGAGCGGACGCGGCGCATGGCTTCGAGGAGATAGTGGGGGGTGCGGGTCCAGAGGTTGATGGGGCGGCGGGGGTGTTTGAATTTGTTGACGAGGCCTTTTCGCGCGAGGAGGTTGTCCCATATTTGGGCCCATTCGGCGTGGAAGAGGCCGGTGTGGACGATGCGGAGAGTATTCGGTTCTGCCGCGGGAACCCTGGTCGAGGTTGAGGTGAAATCGGCTTCGTCGAAGCCGTTGGTGAGGGAGATGATTCGCGTGGTGGAGGGGAGATTGAAGGCGTTGCGGACGGCCTGCGCGGATTGGGGGGTGTTCATGATGATCAGGTCGGCCTGGTAGAGGGCGCGGGACATGGCGGAGTGGTCGCGCCAACCGTGGAAGCGGGTGGGATAGATTTTGGTTTCATCCAGGGCCCAGGGGTCGCGGAGGTCGAGGATGAGGGGGAGATTGGTTTTGCGTTTGAGGCGGATGCCGGCCTGGGCGGCGGTGAAGGGGGACATGGTGACGAGGATGGCGCTGGGGGAATGACGCTGGAGGAGTTCTTCGGCGGTGCGGATGGCGGGGTCGATCCACCAGGAGCTGGTGTCGGTGGGATTGAGGGCGCGACGCCAGCGGGGCTCGATTTTGGATTCGTGTTTGGTGTAGCGGACGATGGTTTGCGACGGAAGGTCGCGAAGTAAAGTGGCATCGCGCATCTGAGTGACGCCGTCGTTGGCATGGCCGCCGTTGGCGACGATGAGGGGTTGCCAGCCAAAGTCGGGGAGGTATTTGGCGAATTTGAGCGAGCGCTGGACGCCGGCGCCGCCGCGGGGGGGGAAGAGGTAGGACAGATATAGCAACGAGCGAGACAATTTTCGTGCTCCGGCAAGATGTCCGGCACAGCCGGACCTACGAAGCGTGCGCAGAGACCACACCAAGCCTTTTTGACGGGCAGACCCGCCGTGCTCAGGTATGAGCTAATGGTGTGCCAGAGGAATGGATGAGGCTGGCTGGCGTGTGGGAAGAGGATCAAACACCAAGGCTAAGGCACGAAGGCCAACTTGGCGTATCAGGCGGAATGGAGGAGGTGGACGAGTTGATTTTGTTCATGCGGGGATTTCGAGTTGGGGGGTGCGAGCGGGGTCGTAGATGGGGATGTTGCGCGGGGAATCGTCTTCGAGAGCAGCGCGGTAGATTTCTTCCATCTGCTTCGTATTGTTCTGCCAGGTGTAGTAGCGTTCGACGAATCTGCGGCCGGCCAGGCCGAGGGTGCGGCGGCGATTGGGGTCGTCGATGAGCTCGATGCAGGCGTGGGCGAGGGAGGCGATGTCTTTGGGGGGGACGAGGAGGCCGGTTTGGTTGTGGAGGACGGCTTCGGGGACGCCGCCGACTTTGCTGGCGATGACGGGGAGAGCGCAGGCGCTGGCTTCGATTGCGGCGACGCCGAAGGTTTCGCTCTCGTAGATGCTGGGCATGACCATGATGTCGAAGGAGCGGATGAGGTCGGGGACTTTGGCGTGATCGACGCGGCCGAGGATTTGGACGGAGTCGGTGAGATTGAGCTGGGCGACGCGGTTTTGGAGCTGTTCGTGCATGGAGCCGCGGCCGGCCATGATGAGCTTGGTGTTGGGGCGCTCGCGGTGGATGGCGGCGAAGGCTTCGATGAGGATGTCGGGGCCGTATTTGGGGAGGAGCCATTTGACGAAACCGAGGGTGATGGTGTCGTTGGGCTTTTCGTCGCGGAGTTGGAAGCGGGAGAGATCGACGCCGAAGGGGATGATGTAGATGGGTTTGTTGGGGGGGGTGTAGCGGGCGGTTTCGCGGGCGAGTTGATGGGTGGTGGCGGTGATGAGGCGAGCTTTGGAGAGCATTTTGCGGAGGCTGATTTCAGCGCCGGGGTAGGGGCCGTTGTCGAAGATGACATCCTGGCCCCAGGTGGAGGCGATCATGGGGACGTTGATGCGGTCCCAGTAGAAGGCGCGGCCGCCTTCGGAGATGAAGTGGAAATGGATGAGCTGGGGATCGAGCTGGCGGATGAGTTTTTGGAAGGGGGTGTAGTCGAGGAGCACGCGGAGTTTGGGGACGTGGTGGTACCAATGTCTTTTGGCGGGGAATTGGATGATACGGACGCCGTCGATGGGGTCGGGGACGTGGGAGAGGATGGTGAGGTCGCAGCCGCGGTCGCGGAAGTGGTGGGCCCAGCGGTGGGTGTGGGTGGTGGAGGAGTCGGCGACGATGAGGAGGCGGAGGTTTTGAAGGAATGGATTTAAACTAGCCCAGTCCCGGTTTTTGTCCGGCGTGAAACTAGCCCAGTCCCGGTTTTTGTCCTCCCGGTTTTTGTCCTCCTGGTGGAGAGTGGTGGTCATGCGGTGCCTCGCTTGAGCTCGCCGAGAGCGCGGATCATCCAGGCGTAGCCGCGGCCGACCCAGTCGGGGCCTTCGCTGATCATGGAGCCGAGGGCGAAGCGGGGAGTGCGGGGGGACAGCTCGTTGAGGAGGTGCGATTCGCCGTTGCCGGTTTTGCCTTCGCGCAAAAGCTCTTCCTGAAGCAGAGTGCATTGGCGCTCGATGCGCTGGATGAGGAGCTGGCGGGTTTCGGGGTCGGCGACGTCGGGCAGATGTTTTGTGTTGAGGCGGACGCTGCTGCCGAGGGCGACCATGTCGTACTTGGGAAGGTTGTCGGGGTGGGAGCGGTTGCAGGCGAGGCATTTGAGGGTGTAGGCGAGGTCGTATTCCTTAGCGATGCGATACCAGAGGTCCCAGTCCTCGACGACGGGGAGATCGAGGTCGAAGTCGCCGATGTCGTTGATCACCAAGCGGCGGACGATGACGCCGGAGGTTTGCATGGGCATGTGGCGGAGGATGCGCTCGAAGGGGCGATGCAGAAGGCCTTCGGTTCGGCCGCGGATGCCCATTTCGCGGGTTTTCCAGATGCGGTCGTGGCCGTCAATGACGTGGATGCCGCAGAAGGCGAGGCCGGCGGAGGGGTATTTGTCGAAGAGGTGGACGAGGGTGGAGACGAAGTGGGGGAGCCAGAGGTCATCGGAGTCGAGGAAGGCGAGGAGGGAGCCGGTGGCCAGCTTCATGCCGACGTTGCGGGCTTTGGGGGCGCGGCCGTTTTGCTGGCGGTGGAAGATGAAGCCGACTTGCTTATCCGCGAGTTTGCGGCGGTAGGCTTCGATGATGCGGGGGGTATGGTCGGTGGAGCCATCGTCGACGACGACGGCTTCGAGGGGGCGATGGTCCTGGGCGATGACGGAATCGAGGGCACGGGCCAGAAGATCGGCGCGGTTGTACGTCGGGATGATGGCACTGACGATGGGCTTCATCGTTTCCTTCTCGTTTCTACCTGCCACCTGCCAAATCAAGACGCCGCGCCGGCAAGCTCTGGTAACCGTGCTTGCGCGGGCATCTTCTGCTTCGTTGGATCGTGAACCTGCTGCATCCAGGTGGACATGAGCCCGACCTGGTGTTCGAGGGAGAAGAGGTTTTCAGCGCGGGCGCGGGCGGATTGGGCCTTGGAGCGATAAGCCTGGGGCGAGAGCTGGATCATTTGTTCCATTCCGTCGGCGAGGGCGGCGGGGTTGTCGGCTTCGACGAGGAGGCCGGTGCCGGGGGCGACGGTTTCGTGGAGGCCGAGGATGTTGGTGGAGAGGGGGGGGAGGCCGCAGGCCATGGCTTCGCGGAGGACCATGGGCATGCCGTCGCGATTGCCATCCCTGGCGATGACGCAGGGGAGGATGAGGGAATCCTGATCGGGGAGCCAGTTGGCGATGAAGGAGTGATCGCGCGGGCCGAGGAGCTGGACTTCGTGTTCGATGGCCAGGTCGTGAATGCGATGTTCGAGGCGTTGGCGAAATGGGCCATCGCCAATAATGTCGATGGTGAAGTCGCGGCGGCGCTGGGCGAGGAGGCCGGCGGCTTCGATGAGGATGTGGAAGCCTTTGATCTCGACGAGTCGGCCGACGGCGGCGAAGCGGAAGGGGGAGTCGGGGTCGTGATAGCGGGGCTTGAAGAGATTGATGTCGATGCCGTTGGCGAGGACGTGAATCTTGTCGGGGTTGAGGGCGGGGGCGAGCTTGAGGATGGCTTCTTTGTTGTAATGGCTGACGGTGACAGCGAAGGAGCATTGGCCGAGGAGCTGGGGGAAAAACCTGGTGAGGGGGTTGGTAAAGATGTCGTGGGCGGGGAGAGTGCAGGCGAGGGGGATGTCGAGGAGGCGGGAGGCGTGGTAGCCGAGAAGGAGCTGGCGCATGGCGAAGTGGACATAGAGG
>DASYUA010000192.1:0-5888 GCA_036001665.1 Tepidisphaeraceae bacterium | reverse complement strand
GCCTACTTTGAGCGAGTCGGCAATTGCGACCTCGAACCTTTTATTGCCTTCCTGCGTGTTCACCCACCGACTCCCAAGCCGCCGCCATCCCAGACGGTTGGCAATGTCAGTGTAGACGCACGTAAATGTTGAGCCGGTGTCGATTGCCAGAAAGCCCATATCGACACCATCGATAGTAGCTTTTGCGAATAGCCGGTCGCGCCCGCGATGCAGCGGAATAGTTATCGCGGGTTTGCCCGCAGCGGCTTCCTCCGCCTTCTTCTCCTGGGCGGTTGAAGCTCCAGATGTCGCCGAGATGATCTCGGCGAGCAGGATGATTCCGATCGCAGCGCGCAAAGACAGCATTTGATTCCCCCGTGGTGTTGCTATTTCGCCTTCATCTCCTGCGCAATCAACCCCCGCAACTCCTCATCACCATCCGGATTGAACCCGACGATCACCTTCTTCACCACCCCATCCTTCCCAATCACCACCGTCTGCGGAATTCCGGTGACCAGATACTGTTTGGCCACATTCCCATCCTTGTCCAGCAGCACCGGGATCGTCAGCGTCTTGTTGGTGATGAAATCGGCCACCTTCTCCTTGGCCTCGCGCTGATTCAGCGCATAGACCTTCAGGCCGTCCTTCTCAAACTCCTTGTAGATCTTGTTGAGATGCGGCAGCGAGGCCACGCATGGGCCGCACCAGGTGGCCCAGAAATCGAGCACCACCACCGAACCCTTCAGCTCCGAAAGCGTCACCGCTTTCCCCTGCATGTCATCCAGCGTGAAATCCCCCGCCGGTTTGCCGGCCAGCGCTGCCGCCGGACCCGCATCCTCATCGGCCGCCGCCAGCGCCTCGGCCTTCGCCGTGGCCATGTCCTTCGAACCCGACGGCGGCGCCCACGCGAACTGCTCGGGCTTCAGAGCGCCATCCGCCTTGATCGTGGTGTAATCGACCCGAAAGAGCGCGTTGGTAATGTCCGGCCGGCCCGCCTTCTCAAAGGTATCCTCCATGTTCAGCGTCGCGCGACGGAGCAAATTCGTCTGTGGATCGAAGCTCAGCACCATCGGCCCTTTGTTGCCGGCGTTCAGCGTCAGGCTCAAGGTCGTGTGAGCCTTGCCATCGATGTTCTCATCCGCGACTTTCACGATCTCCGAGGCCACCTCTTTCAAATCGGTCGAAGGATCTTTCGACAGGGCCAGAATCAGCGACGGATCTTCAAACGAAAGAATTCTGACCTGTTCCTCCGGCAACTCGCGAACGAACGCCTTGGCCCCCGGCGCATCGGACTGCGTGTACAGATTGTTCAGTGGCGAATAGCCATACCACTTGCTCCCGGTCGAGCCCAGCAGCGGATGGTCCTTCACCTGATGTCGAAAGCGATTGGGGGCCAGGAAGGAGCTGGTGAATTTCGCCTCATGATTGCGCTTGGCGCCGCCATCCTCCACATTAAGGGAGATGGTCCCCGACAGCTCCAGCGTGGTGAGCTTTCCATACGCCGCATTGATCCGCTCGAGCACCGCCTGCACCTCCGGCGTCACCTTCGCCTGCGGCCCCGCGGGACGCGTCGTCGGCCTGGTGGCCGGCGCTTTGATGGCCGCCGGCAGGGGCGCATCATCATCGTCATCCTGTGCGATGGTGAATGAAGTGATCAAACTGGCCGCCAGAAGCAGGGATAATTTGCCGGTCATGTACGACCTCCAATACCCCTAGTATGCCATGGTCCCCCGAAAGTTGCCGCATTCAATCAGTCAAACTCATCGCCTCGGAAGGTATTGCCCAGGTAGGCGGAGCGGACGGCCTGGTTGTTGATGATCTCTTTGGGTGTTCCCTCGGCGAACTTTTCACCCTCGTGCATGATCAGCGCCCGGTCGCAAATCCGCAGCGCCTCGGCCACCTTGTGCTCGGTGATCAACACGCTCTTGCCAAACTCCTGCTTGAGCCGGCGTATCTCCTTTTGCAAATCCTCCACCGCGATCGGATCGACGCCGGTGAATGGCTCATCCAGCAGGATCAGCTTGGGCGCGGTGCAGAGGGCCCGGGCGATTTCCAGTTTTCGACGCTCGCCGCCGGAGAGTGTTTCCGCCTTCTGGTCCCGCAGCTTCAGCAAGCCGTACTGATCCAGCAGCACCTCGGCCCGTTTCTTGCGCTCCGAACTCCGCAGGTTCAAGGTCTCCAGAATGGCTTGAAGGTTCTGCCACACCGTCAGCCGCCGAAAGTCCGAGCGTTCCTGTGACAGATAGCCAATTCCCCGTCGAGCCCGCTTGTACATGGGGAGGTGGGTGATGTCATCGCCATCGAAGGCCACAGCGCCGCTGTCGGGCTTGATCATCCCCATGATCATTCGGAAGGTGGTGGTCTTGCCGGCCCCGTTTCGGCCGAGGATGCCGATGATCTCTTCCTGGTGCAGCACGAAGCTGACCTGGTTAACGACCACCCGGCCGTTGTAAGACTTGACCAGCTTGGTGGTTTCCAGAAGGTTCATGCGGGGAAGCGAAGGGGAGTAGTCTCGCGGCGAAAGCTGGAAAAGCAAGGGGCTTGATGAAGGGCTGCTCCGTGTGGAAGAGGTGTGGATAACCTCGCAGCCTAAGGAAAATCGGAAAAATTGGCGACTCGGTTTATCGTGCCAACTCAACCGTGGCAATTCGTCGCTCCGGGTTTTGCCAGCCACGTTTGAATTTCACAACTATTTGTCAAATAACGATTTATCATGTAAATCCGCCAAATTGTCATTGCTGTGACCGCTTGTCGTGTTCGGTGGTCATGCTATGCCAGTAACAGAGCACTCAGGGCAGGGACCACGGATCAAGCCGTGTGTGGATAACCCGTGAAGAGAGTGGGCATTGCGGCACGGGAGGAAAATGCCGGACGCTCTGTCGATTCGGCTTGTTTTGCGCTGGAGCCACGGTATTGTTGAGCTTGACGGCCGAGGAAGTGCAAAACGGGCAAAGGTTTGCACGACATGGTTGCGGCCAAGGCTTCTCAGGGAAAGGAACGGCATTTCGTATGGCGATGGGGAAGGTGAAATGGTTCAACGACCAAAAGGGTTTCGGCTTCATCACTCCTGAGTCCGGCGGCGGAGATGTGATGGTCCATCATTCGGTAATCGAAGGTCAGGGCTTCAAAACCCTCGATGATGGCGAGCCGGTCGAGTACGAAGCGGAACCCGGGCCCAAGGGAATGAAGGCAACCCGCGTGCGGCGGATGGTGGCGGCCAAGCTGTAAAAGAGCTGTGTGGATACCCCGGATTGTAGATCCAGGTTTCCGACACTCATGCTGGCGGCGCACCGGGCTTTTTTTCCTGAACCCAGTCGAAGTATTCACGCATCTTTAGATGCGCTGCTGCCTCTTCGTCTAAATATACCCGCGTGCTGGGGTGATGCTGGAGCGCGCTGGCGGTGATCATGCTGGTCACCGGGCCTTCCACGGCGGCCGCGATTGCCTCTGCTTTTTTCGAGCCACTGGCCAGAAGCACGATCTCCCGTGCTTCGAGCACTGTTCCCACTCCCATGGTGATGGCGTAGATCGGCACCTCGTTGCGGTTTTTGAAGAACCGTGCGTTGTCGTCGATGGTTTGCCGCGCCAGGGTTTTCAATCGGGTGCGCGAGCTGAGGGAAGAGCCGGGCTCATTGAAGCCGATGTGGCCGTCCGTGCCGATTCCGAGGATCTGGAGATCGATCCCGCCGCACTCCTTGATGCGGCTTTCGTACCAGGCGCAGAAGGCGCGATAGTTGGTGGTGGTGCCGGACGGGATGTGGATGTTTTGCGGCGGGATGTTGATGTGGCGGAAGAGGTGCTCGTGCATGAAGTGGTGGTAGGACTGGGGGTGAGTGATGGGCAGGCCGACGTATTCGTCGAGGTTGAAGGTGGTGACGTGGGAGAAGTCCAGCTCGCCCTTTTTGTGGAGGCGGACGAGTTCCTGATAGAGGCCCAGCGGAGTGGAGCCGGTGGCCATGCCCAGCACGGCGTTGGGCTTGGCATTGAGCACATTGGCCACCTCGCGCGCGGCGGCGATGGACATTTCATGCTGGTTTTTCTGAACGACGACTTCCATTCGTTTGCCCTCAAAATGCCCGGCAAAGCCGGACCTACAGGAATCTGTTGCCCCTCTAAATGAGATGTCCGGCGATATACGCCGGACATCCGAGAAACTCAAGATGACCAGGTCAAATCAGACCTGATCGGGAATCACATAGGGAGCGCGGTACTCGCGCCTTACAAGTTTGTTGGCTTCTTCTGCGTGAGCGCCGGTGAATTGTTCCTTCTGGGGATCGAAGGCGAGCGAGGGGCCGAGGGTGGGCGGGGTCTGACCGAGATCAACGCCGTTGGCGGCGAGGTGCTGCTTGACGCGCTCGAAGGATTCGGTGGCGAGCTTGTCGGACTTGATCATGTCTTCGAGTTGAGTGGGCGGGACCTGTTTGCCGACGCGATAGGAGATGTTGCCCATGTGGCAGAGCGCGGAGGAGAGGTGGCCGCCGAGGATGGGGGCGACGTTGTCTTCGGGCTTGCGGCTGCGGACGGCCTTGATGAAGTTGGCCTGGTGGTTTTTCTGGCCGGCCTGGGTGAATTGTTTGACCTTCTTGTCGTCGTTGTCGTAGGCCCAGCCGCCATTTTCGCCGGCCGAGTAGTAGCCGTTTTCGCATTGGACAACCAGGCCGATGCGGACCTGACTGCGATAGGCATCCATGGCGGTGTCGCCCTTCTTGCGCGGCAGGCCGCGGACTTCGAAGATGAGGGGCGCCGGCTTGTAGTCATAGATGGCGACTTCGGTATTCGGGGTGGTCGCGTCATCGTCGTAGCCGAAGCGGCCGCCGAAGGCGAAGACGCGCTCGGGGAGGGTGTTCTGGCCGAGGGCCCAGCGGCACTGATCCATTTCGTGAACGCCCTGGTTGCCGATGTCGCCGTTGCCGGTGGGCCAGACCCAGTGCCAATCGTAGTGGAGGTTTTTGCGCATGAGCGGCTCCATGGGGGCGGGGCCGCACCAGAGGTCGTAATCGACGCTGGCGGGAATGGGGGTTGGCTGGGTGACTTTTCCGATGCTGGGGCGGGGTTTGTAGCAGAGGCCGCGGGCGTAGAGGATTTTGCCGAGGTTTCCGGCCTGGAGCCAGGCAACGGCTTCGGCGAAGCCGGTGTCGGAACGGCGCTGGGTGCCGATCTGGACGACGCGTTTGTATTTCTCGGCGGCCTCGACATCCTTGCGGCCTTCCCAGATTTCATGTGAGCAGGGCTTCTCGACATAGACATCCTTGCCGGCCTGGCAGCCCCAGACGGTCATCAGCGAGTGCCAGTGGTTGGGGGTGGCGATGGCGATGGCATCGACATCCTTGCTTTCGAGGAGCTTGCGGATGTCTTTGTAGCCCTGGACTTTGCTGCCCTTGCCGTCGGCGTTTTTCACGGCGTTGTTGAGGACTCTTTCATCGGCATCGCAGAGGGCGACGAGGCGGACGCCGGGGATTGAGGGGAACACTTTCATGTGTTCCTGGCCGCGGCCGTTGAGGCCGACGACGGCCATGCGGACGTCATCGTTGGCGCCGATGGCGCGGAGTTTGGTGGAGAAGAGCGTGGTTGCACCGATGGCGGCCGAGGTGGCCAGGAAACTGCGACGTGTTACACGAGTCATTGTGAATCCCTCTGCGTAAAGGATGAGTTGGAATTTGCGATCGCTATGTTATCAGGAACAGGCGTTGGCGATAATGGGGTTACAACGGTTGTTTTGGTGTGTTGGCGCGGGGGGCGGGGGCGGGAGATTTGGTAATTAAATTTTCGCGGGCGGAGGGGAAATGGGTTCGTTCTGTAGCACATGCGGGGGCTGGTGAATGATGAAGGGAGGAATGGCGGGTGAATGGTGGATGGACATGGCGGGCGCAGGGGCGGGGGAAAATGGGTTCGTTCGGTAGTGGGGTGGC
>DASYUA010000191.1:0-15108 GCA_036001665.1 Tepidisphaeraceae bacterium | reverse complement strand
ATCTTCAACCCGGCAACCGCTCCAACTACAAAACGAACCCATTTTCACCCTCCGCCCGTTTCATGTTTCACGTCTTCACCTTTCACGGGTAGATTACATGGACTCACCGAAAGGGAACTATGGCCTCCAAACTGCCGCGCTCCTCGGCTCTCGTCCTGTGCCTGCTACTGATTTGCTCGACCACCCGTGCCGCCGATCCCCTGCCCCTCGTTACCAAAGTCGCCCTCCAGCCCCTCGCCGCCCACGTCAAGCAATTGACCGAAGCCCTCGACTACCTCGGCAATCCCCTCCCCGAGCAGATCAGGGCCGCCCTCAACATCGCCCTCAGCGAAGCCGATCCCGCCAGGCAAATCCAGCTCATCCAGGAAGTCCTCGACCCCCTCTGTCTCCTGGGCGTGACCATCAACCCCGAGTCGCGCGTCAAAGTCGCCATCGGCCCCGCCACCCCCGAGCTTCTCGAAAACGGCTGGCGTCAGTTTCTCGTGAAAGTTCAAAACGACGCCGGTGTCACCGCCGAGCTCAAGGCCGGCTGCCCGCAGGCCGGCGATGTCTATTCCCGCAATCAGCCCGGCAGCATCACCGCCGAAATGGCTCGCGACCGCTGGCTGGAAATGCAGATGTTCAACGGCCGCCCCGTCAACAAAACCCTCTCCGGCCTCGAGCTCGAATATCGCATCATCCAGCTCTACTCCCGCGACGCCGGCAAGCGCCAGGCCACCCTCTCCTTCAACGTCGGCCAGGGCACACAGGATGTCGGCTTCCGCAGCGAAGTTTCCATCCTCTTCAAATGCACTCCCTCCACCGCCGTCACCTTCAACATCCTCGATGAGAACGGCAAGCCCTCCACCGCCGCCCTGACCATCCGCGACAAGCAGGGCCGCGTCTATCCCTCCCAGGCCAAGCGCCTCGCCCCCGACTTTTTCTTCCATCCCCAGGTCTATCGCCACGACGGTGAAAAAGTCACCCTCCCGGCCGGCGAATTCAACATGGAATATTCCCGCGGCCCCGAATACCGCATCGGCAACACCAAAATCAGTGTCGGCGCCGATCCCCAGACCGTGAAAGTAAACCTCAATCGCTGGGTCGATCCCGCCAAAGCGGGCTGGTGGTCCGGCGATCATCACATCCACGCCGCCGGCTGCGCCCATTACACCAATCCCACCGAAGGCGTCCTCGCCATCGATATGATCCGCCAGATCCAGGGCGAAGATCTGAAAATCGGCTCCAACCTCACCTGGGGCCCCTGCTTCGACTATCAAAAACAATTCTTCACCGGCAAGGATGACAAGGTCTCCCAATATCCCTACATCCTCCGCTACGACGTCGAAGTCTCCGGCTTCGGCTCCCACCAGTCCGGCCATCTCGTGCTCCTTCGCCTCAAGGAAGAAATCTATCCCGGCGGCGATTCCGACAAACATTGGCCCACCCTCGGCCTCAACACCTTGAAATGGGCCAAGAAACAAGGCGCTGTCTGCGGCCCCGCCCACAGCGGCTCCGGTCTGGATGTCCGCACCACCGAGCTCCCCAACTACATCATCCCCCCCTACAACGGCATCGGCGCCAACGAATTCATCGTCGACATCACCCACATGGTCCCTGGCCCCGACGGCGCCCCGGTCCCCGCCATCGACTTCACCTCCACCGTGGACACCAATTATCTCTCCGAATTGAACATGTGGTATCACGCCCTCAACTGCGGTTTCCGCACCCGCGCATCCGGCGAAACCGATTTCCCCTGCATCAGCGGCGAGCGCGTCGGCATGGGCCGCTCCTACGTCAAGCTCGACAAGCTCGACTACGACCAATGGTGCGAAGGCATTCGCCAGGGCAAATGCTACGTCTCCGATGGCAGGAGCCACCTCATGGATTTCAAGGTGAACGACGCCAACGTCGGCGAGAACGGCAGCGAGATCAAATTCGCCAGCCCCTCCAAAATCTCCGCCACCGCCAAAGTCGCCGCCCTCTTGCCCGAAAAGGCCATCCCCAATCCCCCCGACCGCCGCGGCCTGGGCTCCTGGCAATTGGCCAAGGCCCGAATCGGCGACACCCGCAACGTCAAAGTCGAGCTCATCGTCAACGGCAAACCGCTCGCCACCCAGGAATTCACCGCCGACGGCAACGCGAAAGATGTGACCTTCGACAACATCCAGATCGACAAAAGCAGTTGGGTAGCCATGCGCATCCTCCCCTCCTCCCACACCAACCCCGTCTTCGTCATGGTGGCCGACAAACCCATCCGCGCCAGCAAAAAAAGCGCCCAATGGTGCCTCGACGGCGTTGATGCATGCTGGAAATCCAAGGAACGCTTCTACAAGCAGGAAGAAAAAGCCGACGCCAAATCCGCCTACGACCACGCCCGGGAAGTCTATCGCAAAATTGTTTCCGAATCGGAGACCGACTAATGATTCAAAGGGGGGGAAACGAAAAACATAGCACCGGCGTCCCGCCCGTGTCTCAAAACTATGGCACGGGTGTCTCGCCCGTGTCGCTACAAAACAGCCACGGGCCAGGCGCCCATGCCATCAGAAGGAGCATCAGCGCCTTTTCTTCTTCTTATTCCTATCCTTCTTCTCCATAAACCCGCTCTTCTTCACCTTCAATGTCGGCCCGCCCGGCATTCCCATGCTGTTCAAATTCCCCGACATCAATTGCTTCATCAGTTGCAATTTCCCCATCATTCCCAGCGATCCCACGGCCTTCATCATGTCCCGGCTCTGCTCAAACTGCTTCACAAAATGCCCCACCTCCTGCACATCAACTCCCGCGCCCCGCGCTATTCTCCGCCGCCGGCCGCCGTCCAGCAGATCGGTGTTCTTCCTCTCCTTCGTGTTCATCGAGTTGTAAATCGCCTGCATCGACCCCATCTGCTTCTCGACATCCCCATCCTTCATGTTCATCTGCTTGGTCAGCTCGGTCATGCCGGGAATCATCCCCATGATCTTGCCCACCGGGCCCATTCGGTTCACCTGCTTCATCTGCGACATGAAGTCTTCCAGCGTGAACTGCCCCTTCTCCATCTTGGCCTGAAGCCGGGCCGTCTCCTCCTGATCGAATTTCTCCATCGCCGTCGTCACCAGCCCGACGATGTCGCCCATCCCCAGAATCCGCTGCGCCATGCCCTCGGGACGGAATTCCTCCAGCGCATCCAGCTTCTCCCCCACGCCCAGAAACTTCACCGGCTTCCCCGTCACCATCTTGGCCGACAGCAGCGCCCCGCCGCGGGTGTCGGAATCAAACTTGGTGAGGATCAGCCCATCCAGCTCCAACTTCTCATTGAAAGCCTTGGCGCTGTTGACCGCATCCTGCCCGCTCATCGCATCGAGCACGAGATAGATCTGCGCCGGCTTGATCTGCGTGTTGATGTCGCCCAATTCCCCCATCAGCTCTTCATCGATGTGCAACCGCCCGGCCGTATCCAGGATCACCACATCGCGCCCATTCGCCTTGGCCTGATTGATGGCCGCCCGGCACACCGTCACCGCCGCCCCCTTGGTCACCTGCCCGTGCGGCGCGGCCTTGGAAATATCCGTATAAACCGGCGCCCCCACCTGCTCCCCCAGCACCCGCAACTGCTCGATGGCCGCCGGCCGCTGCAAGTCCGCCGCCGCCAGCAGCGGGTGATGCCCCTTGCCGATCAGGAACTTGGCCAGTTTGCCGCAGGTGGTCGTTTTGCCCGAGCCCTGGAGGCCGCACATCATGATGACCGTCGGCCCGGGCTGCACAAAATAGATCGTCGTATCCACCGGCCCCATCAGGTTGACCAACTCGTCATAGACGATCTTGACCATCACCTCCCCGGGTTTGAGGCTCTTGATGACCTCCTGCCCCTGCGCCTTTTCCAGCACGCGATCGGTGAAATCCTTGACGACTTTGAAATTGACATCCGCCTCCAGCAGCGCTGTGCGGACATCGCGCATCGAATCGCGCACGTTCTCTTCCGAGATTCGTCCCCTTCCCGCCAGACCACGAAATACCCCGCTGAGCTTGTCGGTGAGTGCGGTAAACATGTGTCAGCCGATTATTACGGCGTCCAAGGCTTTTGTCATGCGAACCCTCTCCCACGTCGAGCGCTCTTCGCCGCTCGACCAGGCTCAATTGTCGGAAATCTTCTTTGCAGGATGATAGCGCCGGTGTAATGTGACCTTCAGAATCTCAGCTGGGCTGCGGCATCTGGTTGTGCGCGCGAGGAGTAATGGCGCAAGTATTGTATTTACAGGGGCTTGCGCCTAATCCTGCGGGTTTTGCTCTATCCCTTACAACCCGTGCGGCAGAGCCCGGCTGGCTGGCCATTTGAAGGGCTTTGCTCACTCCTCTGCCTGCTTGCGATGGCAGCGGGCAAGTGAGTCAGAGGGTTGAGGGCCGGCATTCCCAACAGTCTCGCGCCGGAGACCAGTCAATGAAACGGAACAACTCGTCGGGTCGTGGAAAGTGCCAGCATCGTACGCGCGCGCAGCGCGAGGCTTCGCGGCGGATCGAGCCGCTGGAGCCGCGGCTGATGCTGGCGGCCGATGTGGTCATCAACGAGATCATGTACCACCCGATGAACCCGGCCTTCCCGGGACAGCCAGCCATCGGGGAGGAGTACATCGAGCTGTTCAACAAGGGGAACCAGGCCGCGAATCTGACAGGGTGGCATTTGGACCGGGGGATTGATTACACCTTCACGGGGGGGACATTGGCGGCGGGGGAATATCTGGTGATCGCCGCGGACCTGGCGAAATTTGCCGCGAAGTATGCGGGGGTGAGCAACGTGGTGGGGCCGTGGACGGGGAAACTCTCCAACTCGGGGGAAGAGATTCGGCTGGTCGACTCGGTTGGGGGAACAGTCGATTCGGTGACCTATGCGGACGAGGGGGATTGGGCGGTTCGGCGCAAAGGGGCGTATTCGACGCAGACGGTGCAGAGCATCACCCGCACCTCGACGACGGCAACGGTAACGGTCATCAACCATGGTTTTGACGCCGGCGATGTAGTGCAGATTTCAGGCGCGGACCAGGCGGCTTACAACACGCTGGTCACGGTCGGCGGCAACTGGACGCCCAACACATTCACCTTCACCGTACCCAACACGACCGTCACACCGGCCACGGGCAATATTACCGTCACGCAGGTGAACGACAACGGGCATGTGGGGTGGAGCTGGGTGCAGGCGGCGGATGGGAATGGGCCGTCGCTGGAGGTGATCGACAAGGCGCTCTCAAACAATCAGGGGCAGAACTGGACTTCGAGCAGTGCGCCGTTTGGGACGCCGGGGGCGGTGAACTCGGTGAACTCGACGAACATTGCGCCGATGATCCTTGACCTGGCGCATACTCCGGTGCTGCCCAAGTCCACGGATTCGGTGACGATCACCGCACGGATCGTGGATGAACTTTCGAGCGCGAGCGTGACGCTGTTTTATCGCAACGATGGAGCCCCTGGCTTCGACTCGCTGACGATGTTGGACAACGGGACGAGCGGGGATTTGGTGGCGGGAGATGGGATCTGGTCCGGCGTGCTGGGGCCGCAGCCGGACAAGACGGTGGTGGAATTCTATGTTTCGGCCAGTGATGGGACGAACGTGCGGACGATGCCGGGGCCGACCGATGGGGTGGGCACGCAGGGGGCCAACGCGCTGTATCAGGTGGACGACACGGTTTACACGGGGACGCGGCCGATTTACCGGTTCATCATGACTGATGTGGAGCGGGCGGAACTGGCGGAGATCGGGAACGGGGGGCCGAATTCGGAGCAGAACAGCGATGCGCAGATGAACGCCACGTTCATTGGAATTGATGGCGTGACGACGGGGGTGCGCTACAACGCGGGAGTGCGGAACCGCGGGCATGGCAGCCGAACCGGGCCGCCGAACAACTACAGGCTGAATCTTCCATCCGACAGGCCGTTTAACGACCTGACGGCGATGAACTTCAACACGCGGGACACTCAGAACCAGATCATTGGCAGTGCGATCTGGCGGATGGCGGGTTTTGCAGCGCCGGACACCGCGCCGGTGAACCTGCGGGTGAATGGGACGACACTTTTGGGGACGTATGCGCTGGTCGAAGAGGCGGACAGCGATTTCATGGAGAACCATTTCCCCGATGATCCCCAGGGGGACTATTACGCCGCATTCCGGCTGGACCCGACTTTCGTTCCGGAGGCGGAACTGCAATATCTGGGGTCGAACCCGAATTCGTACGTGCCTCTGTATCCAAAGCAGACGAATGGCGAATTAAACGACTATTCGGATTTGATCAACCTGACGAATGTGCTGAATAACGCGTCGGCGGCGACGTTCGTGGATGATGTGAAGCAGGTCATCAACCTGGATCAGTGGCTGCACTATCTGGCGCTGGATTCGCTTCTGCTGAACACGGAGACCGGGCTGGTGCGCGGGATCGGGGATGATTATGGGTTGTATCGGGGCATCGACGACACCCGTTTTGTCCTGGTCCCTCACGACCTGGATTCGATTCTGGGGACCGGCGGCTTCCCACTGGACCACAGCATCTTTACGTTCACCAATGTCCAGGGGCTCAGCCGGCTGCTGAATCATCCGGACATCGTGCCGATGTATTACCAGGCGTTTCTGGACACGATTGCGACGATTTATAACCCGACGGTGATGAACCCCTTGATCGACCAGGTGCTGACGGGCGTGGCGTCGGCAGGGCAGATCTCGGGCATGAAGAACTTCGTGATCAATCGCACGGCCGCGGTGCTGGCACAGATTCCACAGCAGTTTTTGATCAGCACAGCGCTGCCGGTGGTGAGCGGCTATCCGCGGACGACGACGGGCGCGGCGGTGATCACCGGGAAGGCGAATGCGGCCGGGACGCGGTCGGTGATGGTCAATGGACAGTTGGTGAGTTACGACCCGCGAACAGGGAATTGGACAACGCCCAATGGAGGCGGTGGTGGAAACCTGAATCTCGTGCAATCGGGTGTGCAGGGAACGCAGGGGACGGGGACGCCATGCACCGGCGGAGCACCAGGAGCGGCGGGGGCGACCTGGAAATACCTGGACAATGGGAGCAATCAGGGAACGGCCTGGCACGATGTGAATTTCCCTGATGGGACATGGGCATCGGGGCCGGCGCAGCTGGGATATGGGGATTGTGACGAGAACACCACGGTCGGCTTTATTGATACCGATCCGGTGACGGCGGGCGTGCAGAAGAACATCACCACCTATTTCCGCACCAAGTTTAATGTTGCGGACAAGTCGCAGATCAGCGCTCTGACGCTGCGGGTGATGCGGGATGATGGTGTGGAGGTCTGGCTGAATGGCCAACTGGTGCCACTGGGCAGTGGGGTGGGCAGCGTGAGCGACATGCCGGCGTCTTTCGATTATACGACGCTGGCATTGAGCCAGTTGGCAGCGCCGGCGGAGTTGACATTCCTGACTGCGAGCATTGATCCAGCGATGCTGGTGGATGGGGTGAATCAACTCGCGGTGGAAATTCATCAGAACCTGAATAACAGCAGCGACATCAGCTTTGACTTGGGGCTGGATGCGACGCTGGTGGGGAGCGGGGGGATTGCGCTGAATCCGGGGATCAATCGGGTTTTGGTGCAGGCGTTCGATGGATTTTTGGGAACGGGGAAGGAGCTGAACCGGGGGTTTGTGGATATCTGGTTCGATGGGACCAATGCCACCCCCCTGCCGCAGCCGAGCGCGCCGGTGAGCAATCTGGAACTGCTGATGCCAGATCAGTATCGGCCGGGGAACCCGATTCTGGTGCAGGTGAAGGCGCTGGATGCGCTGGGGGGCGTGCAGCGGGATTTGTGGAACGCGACGGTGACGCTGGCGACGAATCGCGGCGATATTGGGCTTTCGGCCACGCAACTGACGCTGCGCAATGGACTGGGAAGCATGCTGGTAACGCCAACGGGGACGGGGACGGGAACATTTACACTCATTGCGACACTGGGCGGCAAGACGATCAGCAAGACGATTACCCTTGCGCCGACGGCGATGACCAATGTTTCGGGGACGCTGCCAGTGGGGGCGACGAGTTGGAGCGGGGTGATTCATGTGACGGGGGATGTGACTGTGCCAGTGGGGGGAACGCTGACGATTCAGCCGGGGACGCAGGTGCTGCTGGATGGGATTCCCGCGGCAGGCGGTGGGTTTGATATAGAGGTGCTGGGAAAGATCCAGTCGCTGGGGACGAGCGCGCAGCCGGTGGTGTTTACGGCGTTCAACAATGCGCTGCCGTGGGGTGAGCTGCGGCATACCAATGCGCAGGCGTCACTGTATCAGTACACGATCATCAATCGCAGCGGTAATTCGCCGGGCGTTGGGCACACCGGGACGGGGCCGACGATCCGGTTGGCGAATTCGGCGGTGACGTTCGATCATTCGACGATCACCGACACGATCGGGAAGATTGGATATACGACCAGTGGATCGAGCCTGACGATGCTGGATTCGCAGATGGCGCGGGGGCGGATGGGATTTGAGATCATTGGCACCGCCCTGCTGCTGGATCGGACGTGGATCACGGAGATGAATGGGCCGGACGATGCGGATGGGATTTATCTCCAGGCGCAGAATGCGGGGCAGACGATTGAGATGCGGAATGGGGTGACGGCGGTTTTCGACGACGATGGGATCGATACGCTGAATTCGACCGTGCTCGTCGATAATTACATTATTCGGGATGGCAAAGACAAGGGGATGAGCGTTTATGCGGGCACCGTGACGCTGCGGAACAGCCAGGTTATCGACAACGCATACGCCAGCGAGGACCAGGCGATTGGGGCGCAAATCTCGGCCAAGGCGGACAACGGGCAGACGGCCACCGTCAACATCGATCACACGACAATTTCGGGGCAAAACGTCGGAATCCAGGCGCGGAACAAGACGGCGCAGAACACGGCGATCATCCGCTACAACGTGAGCAATTCGATCATTCGCACGACCGATTCGGTGGCGGTGGAGTCGCCGTATGATCCGAACAACCTGATCATCACCTACTCGAACCTTGGGGAGGCGTGGGCGTTTGCGGGAAGCACGGGGAATATCAATGCCGATCCGCTTTATCTGGATGCGGCCGGGAAGAATTTCAGATTGCGGCCGGGATCGCCCAGCATCAACGCGGGGAATCCGGCCTCGCCCAATGATCCCGACGGGAGCCGCGCGGATCAGGGTTATTTTTTGAATGGAACGGCGGGAACGCGGGCGGCGGCGACGATTGCGGCGGGAACGCTGGCGGCGGGAACGACGATCCTCGCGCCCGAGGGCGGACCCTATCACGTGACGGGGATTGTGAACGTGCCGGCCGGGGCGACGCTGATGGTGTTGCCCGGAACGTCAGTGTTCTTCGATGCGGGAGCGGGATTCACCATCAATGGCGGGCGGATGCTGGCGGAGGGGACGGAGACGAATCAGATTCGCTTTACGCGCGTGCCTGGCGCGGCCACGGGCCCGTGGCACGGGCTTCAATTCCTCAACACGCAGCAGGACAACCGGATCAGCTATGCCGTCATCGAGTACGGCGGCATGGGCTCGGGCGTGGATGTCAATAACGGGATGGTTGGGTTGACGGGATCGAAGCTGGTGATCGATCACGTTTATTTCGACCACACCGACCGGCGCCGCATTCGCACGCAGAATTCATCGCTGATTGTCCGCAATTCGGAGTTCACGGACATTTTCGGGCCGGGCGAAGCGCCCACCGTGGACAACTTCAACGAGCAGATCTGGGGCGGGACGATCTCGGCGGGCGGCGTGTTCATCGTCGAGAACAACATCTTCGGGACGACCAAGGGGCACAGCGACATTATCGACTGGGACACGGCCGCGCTGCCGGGGCCGATTGCGATCGTCAGGAACAACATCTTCAAGGGCGGCGGGGATGATGCGCTGGACCTGGAGGCGGATGCCTTGATCGAAGGCAACACCTTCATGAACTTCATCAAAGATGTGTACAACACCGGCACGGGGAATTCGAACATCGTGTCGGCCGGCGATGCGACCATGGTGGGCCACAAGTATTTCTTCAACCGCAACACGGTCTACAACAGCGAGCACGTGATTCAGGTGAAGGAGAATTCGTTCCTGACCTTTGAGAACAACACGGTGGCCAACGTGCTGCTGTCGGCGATTTATTTCTTCCGTCCGGGCCAGGCAAATTCGTGGGGGCTGGGGGCGACGCTGGATGGGAATATTTTCTCGAACACGCCGACGCTGTTCTCGGATTTCCAGGTCACGACGCAGATCACGGTGAACCACTCTGTTGTGCCGGCTTCGGAAGTTGGAAGAGGCGTGGGGAATACTTCGGGCGATCCGCGCCTGGTGAATCCGGCTGCGGGGGATTTTACGCTTCGGCCGGGATCGGTGGCGATTGATAGCGGGCCCAATGGGCTGGACATGGGGGCGACGGTGCCGGCAGGTGCGAGCATTTCCGGAGAGCCCAGCGCCACAACCTGGCGGAACACGGCCACGCTGGTGATCGGCGGGCCGGGGATTACGCACTACAAGTACAAGCTGGATAACGGGGCCTGGAGCGCCGAGATTGCGGTCGCCAATGCGATTTCGCTCTCGGGTTTGGCCGATGGGGCCCACACGGTTTATGTGATCGGGAAGAATGTGGCCGGCGTTTGGCAGGATGAGGCGAAGGCAACCGTGTCGCGGACGTGGACCGTGGATCCGGCCGCCCCGCGGATTCGGATCAACGAGGTGCTGGCATCCAACGTGAACACGCTGGTGACGCCGCAGGGGTCTTCCGATCTGATCGAGCTGTACAACGATGGGACAGCGCCGATCAATCTGTTGGGGATGGCGCTGACGGACACGGCGGGGACACGGAAGGCGACCTTGGGGTCGGTGACGATCAACCCCGGGCAATACCTGATTGTGTTTGCGGATGGCAAGACCGTGGCGGGTGAAGTTCACGTCAGCTTCTCGCTGCGGGCGGCGGGCGAGGGTGTGTATCTGTATGACACGCTGCCAACCGGCGGCGCGTTGATTGATGGAGTGGTGTTTGGGCCGCAACTGGATGATCTGTCGATCGGGCGGATGGGCGATGGGAGCTGGCAGCTCAATCAGCCGACGTTTGGGGCGGCAAATGTGGCGAAGCGCACGGGCGATCCATCGACGCTGAAGATCAACGAGTGGCTGACGGATGGGACTACGCCGTTCGCGGATGATTTCGTGGAGCTTTATAACCCCGATGGGCTGCCGGTGAATTTGGCCGGGCTGTATCTGACCGATAAGCCGGGGCCGCAGCCGCTGAAGTATCAAATTCCAGCGCTGAGCTTCGTGAACGGCGGCGGATTCGTCGTGTTTACGGCCGACGACAATACGGGCGCTGGGCCTGATCATGTGAACTTCAAGCTGGCGCACAACAACGGGCTGATCGGCATCGCTACCGCGACAAAGCCAATTGATCGGGTGCTCTACGGGCCGCAGAGGACGAACATCTCGATGGGAAGGAATCCGGATGGAGCGAGCTCGATGGCGTTTTTCTCGCCGGCGAATCCGGGACTGACGAATGTGACGGGCGGGGCTTCGGCTTCGCCGCTACGGATTACCGAGATCAATTTCAATGCTCCCGGGGCGGGAGCCCTCAGTGGCGATGAGTATGAGTTTATTGAGCTGACCAACACGGGGGTGACGAGCATCAATCTCAATGGAATGAGATTTACAGCCGGTGTGGATTTTGTTTTTGGGAACATCGATCTGGCGGCGGGGGCGACGATCGTTGTCGTGAAGAATCAGGCGGCGTTTATCGGGCGATATGGAACTGGGATCAACATCGCCGGAACATTCACAGATTCGTTGGACAACAATGGCGAGGAAATCCGCCTGCTGGATGCGACCAACCTGGTGATCCATGATTTTGTGTACAGCGATACCTGGCAGCCGGCGACGGACGGCGATGGATATACACTGACGATCATCGATCCGCTGGCGGCGGTGGCGACGTGGAATACGCCGGCGGCGTGGCGGGTGAGTAAGCACATTCTGGGGACGCCGGGTATCGGCGAAAATGCTATGGCGGCCGGAGCGGTGGTGGTGAATGAGGTGAACAGCAACGCGCCGGCGGGCGGGACGTGGATTGAGCTGCTGAATACGACGGGATCGGCGGTCAATATCGGCGGGTGGTATTTGACGGATACCCTTGGCGACACGCGGAAATTCAGGATTCCCGGTGGGACCACAATCGGCGCCAACTCGTTCATGTTGTTTACCGAGGCGACGCTGGGATTCGCACTGAGCAGGCTCGGCGGCGATGCGTTCCTGTCATCGTCGAGCACGGTGAATGTGCTGAGCGGCTATCACGATGGGGCGAGCTTTGGAGCGACCGATGGCGGCGTAACCCTGGGGCGGCATGTTCTTACCACGGGAGCGGCCGATTTCACGGCGCTGAGCGCGCCGACGCAGGGAGCGGCCAATGCGTATCCGAAGGTCGGGCCGGTGGTGATCAATGAAGTGATGTATAACCCCAACGGGAATGGGGAGTTCATCGAGCTGCTGAACCTGACCAATCAGTTTGTGCCGCTTTATGACCCGGCCAATCCGGCCAATACCTGGAAGTTTGCCGACGGTGTTGACTTTGCTTTCCCGGAGAACGTCTCGCTTGCGCCGTTTGGGATGATGCTGATCGTCTCGCAGGATCCGGCCGATTTCCGGTCGAACTTTGGGATTCCCGATTCGATTCCCATCTTCCAATTTGCGGGTGCGCTGGATAATTCGGGGGAAAGCGTGCGGCTGAGCAAGCCGGGCGTGCCCGATGTCGCGACAGAGACGGTTCCCTATATCAGCGTGGATCGCGTGCGGTATGGGACGAGCGCGCCCTGGCCGGCGGAGCCGGTTGGGACGGGGCCATCGCTTTCGAGATTGATCAAGAGCGATTATGGCAATGAGCCCGCCAACTGGGCCGCCAGCAGCAATGATGGAGGGACACCGGGATCGCCGAATAATCCGGCCGCGAATCCGACGATCGCGGGGACGGACGGGAATGATGTGTTCTATGTAAGGCTGGATGCGGGGGGAAATAATTTGCAGATATTCCTGACCAATCCGCCAGGCGGTGCGCCGGCTTATTCATTCCCGGTGAGCGTCACGGAGTCCCTGCTGATCAATGGGCTGGGTGGGGATGACAGGATGTACCTGGATATTGCGCTCAATGGCATGCCGGCGTTCGCCGCGGGGTTGAGATTTGATGGAGGGACACAATCAAGCGATACCGGGGACACGGTTGACGTGATTGGAAACGGCACGCAGAGCGGCACGTTTACGCCGACGAGCGCTTCGGGCGCGATTCTGGATGTTGGCGGGCGGGTGCTCAGCATCAGTGGGCTGGAGGACCAGCCGGTTGCGCCCGGCGGGCCGGTAAATGTGACGGTGCATGGACTTGGCTCGTTTAACTATGTGGCGCCGGCGGGGACGAGCGTGGTCGATGCGGACACGCCGGTGGCGGGGCAGACGAGGCTTTCGGGGACGAGCAATGGTCAGCCGCTGGCCGATCTGGCGTTTTACGGCGTGGCCACGATGGTCGTGGATTTGGGAAGCGCCGCGCTGAACATCGGGGCCACGGCGAGCATGGATCTGGCGGATCATGATTTGATCCTGAGGAGCACGGCGGGGGCGAAGGCAGCTTTGCTGAATACGATCAACGGCTATATCCGCACCGGCCGCGCTGGCGGGGCGTGGAACGGCAGCGGAATCATCAGCAGCGCGGCCGCGGCGAATGCAGCGCGGAACACAGGCTTGGCCGCCATCCTCAATGACAATGGCAGCGGCGGAACGTTAATGGGGACGTTCAATGGCCAGAGCGTTGATGCAAACGCGATCCTCGTGAAGTACAGCTATGACGGCGATTCGGATCTGGATGGGGATGTGGATGCGGATGATTATGCCCGGCTCGATGCCGGGTATGCGCAGAAGAATGATGTGGGGTTTGTGGCGAGTTATCGCAACGGTGATTTGAATTACAGCGGGTCGATCAACAGCGATGATTTCTTCCTGATCGATCGGGCCTACAGCACGCAGGGCGCGCCGCTGGCGGCGATCGAGCCGGAAATTGTGCCGCAGGCGCCGGCCAGCGGAACGGTGGCGGTCGTCGAGAAGAGCACGGCCAAAGCGATCACATCTGGAGCGAAGAAACAGAAGCATCGTCGGAGGCCCGCGTCGAACAATATGTTCAAGCAGGAGTGGAAGAGCGTCGCGCGCTACTAAAGGGGCTTGCCAAAGAGGGTGTAGCGTCGCATCGGGGTGGCGTAACGCGAGCTGATGCTGCGCGAGGCGTTGCTGTCGTGCATCAGGGCGAAGATGGAGCGGGTGTAGCCAAGTCGGCGGGCGGCGTTCTGACATTCGGCGATCAACAATCCTCCTAAACCGGCCTTAGTCCGCTCTGGCAGGACGGCCAGCGTCTTAAGAATCACGGTCTGGGGCGCATTTGGCGCGCGGGCGAGCATGTCGGAGAGACCGAACATGAAGCCGACGGGGCGGGCATCTTGTTCGGCGATGAGGACGAGTTCACCCTGGAGAACGGGGCGAATTCTTGCGTATTGAGACAGGAAATCTTCTTCGGAAACGGGCGTGTAGAGGTAGTTGCGGCGGAAGGCGATGGCACTGATCAAGTAGATGCGTTTCAGCTCGGCGTCGAAGTGGTGGGGATTGATGGGCCGAATGTGGATGCCGGCATCGTGCATGCGGCGGCGGATGGTTTCGATTTTGGGATCTTCGAAGGAGAGGTTGGTGTTGAGGGCGGAGGAATAGGTGGCCAGGGAGGTGAAGCCGGCGCTGGTGAAATGACCTGGATACTGAGGCGGATTGATGGGCTCGAGGAAGAATGGAGGCTGTGTGCCAAAGTCGGTGACCAGGCGATAGCGGTTCCAGGTTGAGCCGTCGATGGGGGCGATGGCGAGGGTGCGGCCGCGGGTTTTCAGTTCATCGCAGGCGGTGGTGAGCAGCGCGAGAGAGGATGAGTCATCGCGGGATTCAAAGTGGCCGATGAGGCCTGGTTTTTGATCGGGAAGCTGCGGAACGTTGTTCCACCAGAGCGAGCAGCGGGCGGAGGGAGCGCCTTTGGCATCCAAAGCCAATAGGTGAGCATCAGCGCCGTGTCTCTGGAGGTCAGAAAGGGATAAGGTGTCGGCATCGTAGCGCTG
>DASYUA010000190.1:0-4069 GCA_036001665.1 Tepidisphaeraceae bacterium | reverse complement strand
GGGAAGGGCGTTTGGACATGGATAGGGGGGGTGGATTTGTTTGATGGGGGGGCAGGGATTTGGCACAATGATTGTAAGGAGTTGCTGTTAGGCTGTCTCCGGGTGGAAGGGGCCCGGAGGGGGTCGCCGGCTCACCGGCGGATGTTTCCCTGGCGAAGATTGAGGGTGATCGCAGCAGATGCTATTGCAGACCAACAGCTATGTGGTCCCGAACGACAAACGGGAAGAGCATGAGCGCCTGATCCGGCGTATTCGCCAGGCGATGCTGCGCCTGGGGTGCGATATCGAGGTGTATGAGCAGGTGTCGGGCAACTGGGGGCCGCTTAAAGGCGGTGCTGGGCGGTTCATTCAGATCATGCGGTTCCGCGATCGGCAGCATCATCATGAAATTCAGGAGGTTGAGAAGAACGATTCGGGAATCCAGCAATTGATCACGGAATTTATGGATCTGATCGATTTGCCGGAGCAGCAGGGCCAGGGGTTGTTTGCGATGGGGCATTACTCGCGGATCACGGCCGCGCCGGTTTATGATATGGAGCAGGCGCCGATGCCGGCGGTGGCGGAGCAGCCCGTTGGGCAGCCGCCACAGGCGCAGCCGGGGGATGTGGGGCTGATCAGGGATTTGGAGCCGGAACATGATGAGGCGGGGGGGAATTCGAAGCCGGCGGAGCATGAGGAAAGTGAATTTTGATGGCCGGGGGTGGTGGTTCTACGAATGGCGCGGATTTGTAATTGATCTGCGAGGCGTGCGGCGGAATACTCTTACGCTGGTGACGACTACAGAGCGTGGAGGTTTGATATGAAGAAGCTTTTTAAGCTGTTGCTGGTGGCGATTCTGCTGGGTGGCTGGGCATTGGCGGCCAGTGCGTTGTACCTGGTGCGAGCGCCGGGAAGGCTGGCGGGGATTCCGCGGACGGAATGGGCGGGGAAACTGGTGCTGATCCCGAAGGATTGCATGGGATGGCGGGATACTTACGTGGATACATCGCGTTGGACGCCGACGGATCTGGCGAATCATCCGGTGGTGGTGCAGAGGATCAAGGAGTCGGGGCGGAAGGATCTGATTTCGCACATTACGGAGCAGGGGTTGGCGGATGCGGGGAAGGCGGAGGTTGGGGCGGGGGGGATTGAGGTGAAACCGGCGGCTGCGGTGGCGCCGGTGGAGGAGAAGCAGGAGAAGTCGATATTTGATTTTCCGGAGAAGAAATAAGAGTGCAGTGGCAGGTTAGGAGAGATTCTTACGCCCCCTTTTGGGGGCTTTTTTTATGCCAATCTTTTCACCCACGCCTTACGGCGTGGGCTATCGTCTTGCGCCGCTACACGGCTGGATGGGCGGGGCGCTTTGCGCGAGGGGGGGCGGGTGGTAGGATTCCGCGCGGTCTGTGGCGGAAAGAAATCACATCGAAGGCTTTTACTAAGGAGCTGATCGTGGCACCTCTGGGTAAGGCGACGCTATTCATACTGATGTTGGGGATTGGGCTGGCGATTGTGGCCGGATGCAAGCCGAAGGAGAAGACGGACAACGGACGGGTGGTGACGAATTCCGACGAGAAGGTGAAGATGGATGAGAAGAAGATGGCACAGATTCAAATGAGCAACTGGGGGAAGACTGCGGATGGGACGCCGGTTGAGTTGTACACGCTGATCAACAGGAACGGGGTGGTGGCCAAGATCGCGACGTATGGGGCGACGCTGACCGAGCTGCACATGCCGGACAAGGATGGGAAGATGGGGGATGTGGTGCTGGGGTTTGATAACCTCGCGCAGTACATGAAGGAAAGTCCGTTCTTTGGGGCGACGACGGGGCGGGTGGCGAATCGAATTGCCAAGGGACAGTTTACGCTCAATGGTGTGATGTATTCGCTGGCGGTCAATAATGGGCCGAATCATCTGCATGGGGGGATCAAGGGGATTGACAAGGCGGTGTGGAAGGCCGAGCCGATGGAGACGAAGAATGGGCCGGCCGTGAAGTTCACCCATACCAGCCCGGACAAGGAAGAGGGGTATCCGGGGAAGCTGGATATTTCCGTGACCTATACGCTGACGAATTACGACGAGCTGAAGCTGGATTACAAGGCGAAGACCGACAAGGCGACGCCGGTGAACCTGACGCATCACAGCTATTTTAATTTGGGGACGCCGGCGTCGGGGGATGTGCTGGATCATATTTTGATGATCAACGCGGATCGATTTACGCCGGTGGATGCGACGTTGATTCCGACGGGGGAATTGCTGCCGGTGAAGGGGACGGCGATGGATTTCACGACGCCGATGGCGATTGGGTCGCGGATCAAGGACAAGCCGGCGCCGGACGGGGGTTATGACCACAATTATGTGCTCAATGGAAAGGCCGGGGAGCTGGCGCTGGCCGCGCGGGTGATCGATCCGCAGACGGGGCGGACGATGGAGATCTGGACGACGGAGCCGGGGGTGCAGTTTTATACGGGGAACTTTCTGGACAATGTGAAGGGGAAGAACGGGGTGGTTTATAAGAAGCACGGGGGATTCTGCCTGGAGACGCAGCATTTTCCGGATTCGCCGAATCACCCGAATTTTCCATCGATCACTTTGGAGCCGGGGCAGACGTATTCGCAGGTGACGGTGCACAAGTTTTATGTGAAGAAGTAAATTTCGTGGCGGAAGCAGAGGAGCATGTGATGAAGACTTTTGCGAAGACCGTGATCGCGTTGGTGGTCTGTGGTTTGTGGGTTGTTGGATGTGACAGAAGCGGTGGCAAAACGCTGAAGCTGGCGTTTGTGACGAACAATGCCAGCGAATTTTGGAAGATCGCGGCGGCCGGCGTACACAAGTATGAGAAGGAGGCCGGCGTGCAGGTGGACATCAAGATGCCGCCGAATGGGAAGGTGGAGGAGCAGAATCAGATTCTGGAGAATCTGGTAACGCAGGGGTACAACGGGATTGCCGTCAGCGCGATCGCGCCGCAGGACCAGGTGGGGGAGATCAACAAGGCGGCGGCCAAGACCATTGTCATCTGCCACGACTCGGATGCGCCGAAATCGAATCGCAAGCTTTACATTGGCACGAACAATTTTGAGGCCGGGAGGGCGCTTGGGATGGAGATCGTGAAGCTGCTTCCGAAGGGGGGGAAGATGGCGGTTTTCGTGGGGACACTTTCGGCCGATAATGCATCGCAAAGGCTTCGGGGAATTGAAGAGGCGATCAAGGGGCACAGCATCGAGATCGTCGCGAAGAAAGAGGATGAGACGGATCGGGTCAAGGCGCGGACCAATGTCGAGGGAGTCATCAACGGATTCTCGGACATCAATTTGCTTTGTGGCCTGTGGTCATACAATGGCCCGCAGATCGCGTCGGCGATCGAGAGCAGCGGGAAGAAGGGGAAGATTCTGGCGGCGGTGTTTGATGAGGAAGATGAGACGCTCAGCGGGATCGAAAAAGGCGTGGTGTCGGTGACGGTGGTGCAGAAGCCGTTCATGTTCGGCTATCTTTCGGCGAAGCACTTGCACGAACTGAACACCAAGGGTGATGCGGCGATACCCAAGGGGGGCGTCGTCGATACCGGTGTGGAGGTGATCACGGCGGGGAATGTGAAGGAGTTCAAGGCACGGCTGGCGGAGATGAAGAAGTAATTCAGAAAGGATTCAGAACTCAGAATTCAGAATTCAGAACAAAACCCTCACCCTGCCCTCTCCCGGAGTACCGGGAGAGGGTAAAGACAGATAAATGAGCGCTGCCGGGAGGGGGTGAAGAAGATACAGAAGATGGGCGATGAAGCTGCACACTTGCTGACGATGCGGGGGATCACCAAGCGCTTTCCGGGTGTGGTGGCGCTGAAGGATGTGTCGTTGGAGTTGCGTGGGGGGGAGGTGCTGGCGCTGATGGGGGAAAATGGGGCGGGGAAAAGCACGTTGATGAAGATATTGGGGGGAGCTTATCCGCCGGATGAGGGGGAGCTGCTGATTGATGGGCAGCCGGTGGTACTGAAGGGGATTGCCGACGCGAAGAAGCGGGGGATTGCGCTGATTCATCAGGAGCTGATGCTGGTGCCGCAGTTGTCGATTGCGGACAATATTTTTCTGGGCAATGAGAG
>DASYUA010000189.1:0-16421 GCA_036001665.1 Tepidisphaeraceae bacterium | reverse complement strand
GCTCGGCGGTTTTTTGGCCAAAACCGATTGTGTAGATCTCCATGCTTTGGGCTCCTCCCCGAAAAGCGCCAGTTGGGCATCGGAGGCAACGCCGGGATCGGGGGGCAATTCGCTTTCTTCCTGAATGCTCCCATCACCTCTGACGTGCCGCACGCAGATGCCGCGCTCCAGCAATACCCGGCCCACCAGCCGCCGGCGATGGCAATGGGTGGGGTCCTCTTCGCTACAGAGCAGCGCCAGCCGCGAGCGTTTTGCGCCGTCGATGACGCGATCGACCGCCTCGCGGAAAGCGGGTGTCTGGGCGATGCGGTCGTAGCGCACGTGACCTTCCTCATCGTAAAAATCCTGCGCTGGAGGACGTCCTCCCAGCGCGTCACCCATGAACGCGTATTTGATCCCGCCGCGGGTGACCGCCTCCCGCAAAACGTCCTTATTGAATTGTGCCGAGTGCTTCGAATAGGGATGCGATCGCGTATCAATCAGCACGTCGATCTGATGTTCACGCAAAAGCCGCAGGAATTGAGGCATCTCATGGTTGGAGTGGCCAATGGTGAAGAGAGTTGCAGCCATGCTTGGCTGGAAATTGTAACAACGGCCGTGGGCGCTGTCCTGCTTTCCCAATTGGGAGCCATGGTATCCCCGGAAACAATCTGCGGCGGTTTGCAGGTTTTTTCCAGCCCTGGTGCGACCTTATCGGCCCTTGCGCATGGTTAGCAGTGGCGAGGCCCGCGGCATGCCGTGCCGCTCTTTTCGCGCAGAATCCGCCTGTTACGCGACTTACGAAAGAGAAAAATGTAACGTTTTTGTAACGCCGTGGCCGGTGTCGTTGACGTTATCTTCACCGAGTGCGATAGTAATCCCTGGTGGGTTCGATCACGGAGGATCGGTGCTGGTGACACAGATTCCGGGGAACCTTTTCCGCAAGAGTGCGTCCAATCCCATGTCGAGTCTGAGTGGTGCACAAGTTCATGCCGAGACTTCGGTGGCCGCGGCCGAACCTGCCGCGCAGCGCGAATTGGAGCTGCTGAGGCGGGCCCAGCGTGGCCAGCGCGAAGCATACGGCCAGCTCGTGCTCCTTTATCAGGATCGACTATATAACGCGGTGCTCCGGCTCATCGGAGATCGCGAAGAGGCTCGGGAATTGACGCAGGAGGCGTTCTGCCGCGGGTTAATGAAGCTGGACAGCTTCCGCGGAGACGCCTCGCCGTATACCTGGCTTTTCAGGATCGCCGTCAACCTGGCGATCAGCCAGCTTCGCAAGATCAAGCGTCATCGAGTCTATTCGCTCTCGCAGCCGGGGCGCAACGGGAATGGCCGTCATGGCACCGATGATCAGGCCTCGAGCCTGGTTGACCGGCTGGCATCGCAGAACACGGCCCGTCCGTCGGAAGACCTGGAAGATCGCGAGCAAAGCGAGCAGGTCCTGGCGGCACTGGGCCGGCTGGATGCCGAATACCGGGCGGTGCTGGTGATGCGGGATATCGAGGGATTCGACTATCAGCAGATGGCTGATGTGCTCGGATTGCCCTTGGGTACCCTCAAGAGCCGGTTGTTCCGCGCCAGGCTGGCCCTGCGAGATGAGCTGAGGCCATATCTGTCGGGAACCCGCTCCTGACCCGATTCCCCGCGTGCTAAAATTGACTTTGTGCAGCTGGCGGCTTGTCCGCCAGTGCCCATTGGTTGTGAATAAAGTTTGATGTACCTTGTTGGCCCGGAAAGAACGTCATGGCGGAGAACGTAGAAGATATTGAAGGAAAACTGGCCGCCTTCGTGGATGGCGAGCTGACGCCCGAGGAGCGGGTGGAGATTGAGACCCATCTCCAGAACAACCCCTCGCACCGGGAGCTTTTGGCGGACCTGGTGGTGCATCGCAATCTGGTGCGCGGCCTGCCTCGTGAGAAAGCGCCGGGTGACTGCACGGAGGGATTTCAAGGCCAGTTGGAACGGGACATCCTTCTGGGCGGGGATGAACTGACACGTTCGCGCAGCCGGTTTCGCATCAGCTACAGCCCTCAGCTCCTGTCGGCGGCGGCGATCATTCTGCTGGCGGTGGGGCTGGCGATTGTCGTTTACTCGGTGCTGCCGCCGCATCATCCCAAAGCGCCGATTGCGCAGTTGGCGACCGAGCCGAGCAAGAATACGGAGCTGACGCCTGAAAGCAGCGGCTCGCTGGCCGATGCCCGATCGTTCAAGGGCGGGCCGCTCGAGGTGGCCGCCAAGAAGAGCGCCGGTGAAAGCACATTGGCGTTGCGGCAAGAGGTGGTTGGGCAGAAGCCGGATTCTACGCGTTACGCCGGGTTCAAGGCGCAGGCCCAGGAGCCGATTGCGGCCGGGGACATGATGGTGATCACGGTCACGGCCGAGGATGTGAAGAGCGCCAACGAAGCGGCCGTCAGTTATCTGGCGTTGAACAATATTTATTTCACCGCGCCATCGGCCGAGGGTGTTTGGAAAGATGGCGTCGAGGCGCTGTATGCCGGACGACGCCTGGCGGCCAGCACAAACGGCGCGGGCCTGAGTGGCGGTGGTGCTGGATTCGGCGGCGGCGTGTCAGTTGAGACCGGCGTTGCGGCTCAGGCGCCGGCGCTTCAGGACGCTTTGAACCAGGTGGCCAAGCGGGAAGAATCGCTGGTTCGCGCCCGCGAAGAAGCGCCCCGGCCGGATGCGAAAACAGCGCTGAAGGATGCACCGCAGGAATCGAAGACACTGCCGGAGCAGAATGCAGTTGCGCTTCGGGATGACCCGCAGGGGGAGCAGCGGTTTGCGAAAATGGCCGCGCGTCCGACGCCGGCTCGGCCGGATGGAGGCGCATCACCGGCGACGCAGCCTTCGGCCGTGGCACTGGGAACGATTGATCCTCGGGGCGTGAATGATGAAGTGAAAGCGAAGAATGGCAGGGTCGGTGGAGGGCAGGGCGTGGCTGGCGGCGCGGTGCTTTCAAGGCAGCAACAGTTGCGAGCGCAATTGACGGATCAGGATGGAGAGGGGGCGCGGGTGATCCTGGCGCGGAACATGAATGACCAGCAGGTGCGCGATCTGGCGCGATCGCTCTCGCAGCCGGAGCGGAATCAGTGGGCCACGGTTCGGCGCGATGTGAGCGATGAGTATCGCCGCAATGCGCTGGCGGTGCTGGAGGGTTCGGACCAGAAGGAACATTTACTGACCTACCAGGTGGCGGTGCAGGAAAACGAAGTGATGCTTCGGGGAAAACTGGCGGCCAATGCGCCGGCGGTTGTCGCGCCGACGACCCGGCCCGCCGAGGTAGTTGCTTTGAACATCAAGCCGGCCGAGGCTGGACTGACGCGTGAAGTGGAAGCACAGAATCGTGTCACGGGCACCCTCTTGGGCAAGGGCGTGCCATCCGATTTCGCATACGTTGAGCCCGCGCAACAGGCGCCGGGACAACAGCAGGCATTTGCGATTTCGCCGACGACGCAGCCCATCGCGGCGAGACGCGCTGAGACTTTTAATTGCGTGATCGTCTTTGAGAACGCCACAACCGCGAAGGCCGCGGGGACTGCGACACAGCCGGTCGCGGGCAAGCCCTCGACCGCTCCCACCGCGGCGCCGCCCGCCGCCGAGCAGGCCAAGTAGCGGGTCCACTCGTCCGGCGGTACGCTACTGTCGTCATGTCCCTCCCCGTCACGATTGAAAACGATGCCCTGAGCTTTGAGGTCTGGCCGATCATCGGCGGGAAGGTTTCCTCACTCATCGATAAGACCGATCACCACCAGCTTCTCTTCACTTACCCCGCCGAAATCCCCAGCCAGGGGGCGCAATACGACATGCCGTATCAGAACTCGTGGTACGCCGGCTGGGATGAGTGCATACCGGCGATTGCGCCCTGCCGATATGCGGGGTTTCCGTATGAGGGGACGGCCATTCCGGATCACGGCGAGATCTGGGGCCTGCCGACGACGGCGGTGCCGACCAAGAACGGAATCACCACAGTGTGGCATGGGCTGAGGTTTGGCTATCGGCTGGCGCGGAAGCTGTATCTGGAGGACAACTCGATCGTCGCCGAGTACACGCTGGTGAATCTGGCGCCGTTTGAGTTCCGATTCATCTGGGCCCAGCATGCGCTGCTGGCGATGAACAGCCCCGTGGAGCTTGATCTGTCCAGTTCATCGGCCATGTCGTTCAGCCATGATTCGGCTGGGAAGCGGGTGGATAAGCCGTTCACCTGGCCGAAATTGGGCGAGGAGGATTTGTCGCACCCGAAGGAACTGCCGGCGGGAAAAGGGTGGAAGCTGTTCGCGGCCGATCCGATCGCCGCGCCCGCGGTGATCAAGTACCCCAAGCGCAATCGACAGCTTGTGATTGAGTATTCGTCGGATGATCTGCTGCCGGCTTACTGGGGGGTTTGGATTAATACCGGGGGATGGGCGGGGCACAAACACTTTGCGCTGGAGCCGACGACAGGGCGGTTCGATCAGCTCGACCGGGCGGTGGAGGACCACTCGGTGGGGCGCATTCCGCCGCTGAGCAAGCGGACTTGGATGGTTAAGTGGACGGTGTCCGGCACGGCCGGACCTACCTGAACTTAACGGGTTCAGGGCGTGGAGGTAGATCGTAGGGGCGGCTTCAGCCGCCGAAGATTGGCGAGCCTTCTGACTAAGCGAAATGATTTTTGATCCACATCTTCAAGCAACTCTTGAAGTTCCGTCTCTTCCTTGACGCTGAGTTCCGCTCCTTTGGCGCGTGCGATGAGGCTGTTGAGTCTTCGCTGACGTGCGGCGGGCATTCGCGGATAGCGAGCTTTCATAACCAACGCAACTATACCTCATAGAATGAACGTTATGTTCGCTTGAAAAATGTTGAGCTGTTTGATCCGCCGATGACCACTGACGGCGGCTAAAGCCGCCCCTACAGATGACCTGTTCAGGGCGATCTGTTTCTCCTGAATTCTCAATTCTGACTTCTGAATTCTTCCTTTTGATGTCCCCAGCCGCTTACTCGCTGGCCATTTTATAGTTGGAAGGCGGGATTCCCCTGCCCAACTTTTTCACCGCGTCCGTGTCTAACTGCTCGGAAGGAGGCAGCCATGGATACGCGGGACAAAGGGATAGTCGGCTGGATCGCTTTGCTGGGATATGCGGTTGTGTGCGGCTTGCTGGTGATGCAAACAATCGGCTGATGAAAGACATTAAGCATTGGCCGCTTTAACGGTTCCTACCCACCCCCCTGAGCCCTGGACGTCTTCCCCACGTCCGGGGCATTTTTTTTGGTCAGGTCATTGGAACTGAGTGTTCGGGGCTGCGGAGGCGGAGGTATTTCCATTGATACATGCAGATGTAGAAGCCGAAGGCGACGGCGAGGAAGGAAATCGGGGCCAGGCCGAAACGGCTGTAGGAGGCGACGAGGTAGATGAGGTTGTAGAGAGTGGCGAGGGCCGTGAGAGTGAGACAGATGGCGATCAGGGCGGGGCGGCGGATGAAGGCCATTACCAGGCCTTCGAGGATGAAGACCAGGCCGAAAAGCACGGGGCCGAGGTCTGACCAGAATTGGGGGATCGAGGTGTAGGGGACGACGTTGCCATTGGCGTCCACGAAAGGATTAAAGTGGGTGCCCAAGACGCGGTGGGAAAGCCACTGAAGGAAGCGGGGGTACATCAGGAGGAGGAACAGCCCGACGGCGATGCTCAGCCAGGCCTCGATGCCGGCGCTGGTGGGTTCGGGTGGGGGCGGATCGGATGCGGGCGGAGTATTGTCGGGAGGCTTGGGCGTCTCGGACAGCTTGGGGAGTTTCGACAGGTCCATGGTGTGTACCCCACTGGCTTGAAAACCGGCCGGCCGCGGTCAGAATGTGGCCCCAAGCTTAAACGAAGCATCGAGAAAAATCGTCATGGCGGACGCATTACAGACAATAGATGAAGTCAATTCCCGCGCTGCCGCGGAATTGGCGGGGGTGCGCACGGCCGATCAGCTTGAGCAATTTCGGATTCGATACCTGGGATCGAATGGAGAAGTGAAGAATTTGATGCAGCTTTTGAAGACCGCGCCGGCCGACCAGAAGAAGGTGGTGGGGCAGAAGGCCAATGCGGTGAAGGAGCAGATCACGGCCGCCTTTGAGGGGAAGAAGACGGAGTTGGCGGCGACGGCGGGAGGAGGAAAGAATGCGCTGGATGTGACCGAGCCCGGCCGGCCGCCGGCGGTGGGGAATCGGCATATCCTGATGAAGGTGGCCGATGAGCTGACCGATTTGTTTGCGCGGATGGGATTTTCCACGGCGGCGGGGCCGGAGGTGGAGGATGAGTTTCACAACTTCATCGCCCTGAATATTCCGCCGCAGCATCCGGCGAGGGACCCGCTGGATAATTTTTATGTGGCGGCCGAAACCGGCGAGGGCGCAACCAGGGGGCTGGATCGCGCGGGCGGGGAGCATCAGATGCTGCTTCGCACACAAACCAGCACGGTGCAGATTCGGGTGATGGAGAGGCAGAAGCCGCCGATTCGGGTGGTGATTCCCGGCCGGGTTTATCGGCCGGACACCGTGGATGCGACGCACCTGTTCATGTTCCATCAGCTCGAGGCGCTGGTGGTGGATAAGAACGTGACCATGGTGGATTTAAAGAGCACGATCATGCAGTTCGTGCGGGCATATTTTGGCTCGACGGCCAAGATCCGCTTTCGGCCGAGCTTCTTCCCATTCACGGAGCCGTCGGCCGAGGTGGATGTGTGGTTTGAGGACAAGCAGCGATGGATTGAGCTGGGAGGGTGTGGGATGGTGCATCCGAATGTCTTCACGGCTTGCAAAATCGATCCGGAGGTTTATTCGGGGTGGGCGTTTGGGTTTGGCATCGAGCGGATCGCGATGAGGAAGTATGGGATCGATGACATCAGGCACTTTGTGGAGAATGATCTGCGCTTCCTGCGCCAGTTCTGAATGAGGGGCCAATCGCAATATGAAGAGTGGTCTTCCCAGCGAACTAGGGGATGAGGTTCGGCCAAAGTGCATCGAACTGATGCGCGGACAAAGTCTGGTCACAAGTCTCGTCGGCGCGCAGGGGGGTCTGCGAGAAACCCGACTCACTGCATTTCTCGGTTATCTTATCGCGCTAGCGCCAGAATCATTTGTCAACGCCTTTGGTTTTCAAGGAGAACCCGTCACGGTCAGTTTGGAAACTCAGCATGTGGACGGGCGGTCCGACATTATCGTCGACACGACCAAAGGCCGAGGAGTAATCGAGGCTAAAGTCACGGCAACGGATGCAAGTGCTCAGGCCACCCGGTATGACGCGAAATGGCATGTGCTGCTAACACACTACCTTGCCACCAGAGCGCAGCGCAAACGCGCGAGGTTCCGCTATTTGACGTGGCAGGAGCTGCTCCCCCTGTTGAAGCGACTGACGAAGGCTCACGACAATAAGGTTAAGTTCGTGGGGAGCGACTTATTACGTTATTTAGAGGAGCATGGCATGGTCTCGCATGACGACCCACTTCAAATTTACGCACGAGAAATCAACGAGCCGCTGACATTGACAGCGTTCCTGAAGGCCCACGTCTACTTCTGTTGGTACGAGAAGGGAGGAAAACTTCCCCGAATGTCTTATTTTGCGCCCCATTTCGGACAAGCTATTGCCAATGAACATCCGGGCATTCGCGTCGGTATCAGCTATGTATCGAGAATCCTGCGTGTGGAGGTGGTAGAGGAGTGGCCAGACGTCATTAATGCAGTGCGAAAGGTTCAGAAAGGCAGAGCAAATCGGTCGTTGCGACACCTCGCGCCACTACAAAGGAATTGGAAATGGGGAGAAGCTAAGCGCCGTAGCATGTTATTCCTCGGAGAACCGCGACTCGTCTTTAACCCTCCGATTCCAAAATCCAGGCTGCAGGGGGGTCATGGGTGGTTAAGCAAACGGTTTTACTCATTCGACGACTTGTTTACTGCTTGGAAGGTTTAAGAGCCTGCGTCTAAGTTATTTCGGCGTCTTCTTATCAATAGCGGCCTGGAGGTCCCCGACGTTTTTGAACTTGATGACCTCCAGCGTCCGAAAGCGGATGCCGTATTCCTTCTCGATGGCGGCCAGAATGCCGACGTGGCTGAGCGAATCCCAGCCAGGGACCTGAGGCGCTGTCGTCTCGGCGGTGATGGGAAAATCATCGAGCTTGAGCTGACGGAGGATGATTTGTTTCAGGCGATCGCTGATCATGCGGGTGCTCCGGGAGGAGATTATTCAACTGGAGTCAATTCTGAAAGAGCGCGGTCGCGGTTGGCGGAGCGGGAGGGTTTGCCGGCCGAGCTTTTGATCAGCCAGCGCGGGGGAACCAGATAGGTGCGGGCGATGGTCACATCGACGCGCATGCCGGCTTCGATGATGCCGCGCCGGACCTGTTTGCGATCGGCGTCGGTGGCGGCGTCAGTTTCGGCGATGATGCAGATTTGCTCGGTGCCGGCGGCTTCATCCTCAGCGCCGAAGGCGATGACGCGGCCGGGATGAATGCCGGGGGCGGAGTTGACGGCGTCTTCGATGTCTTCGGGGTAAAGGTTCTTGCCGGCGACGATGATGATGTCCTTTTTGCGGCCGATGATGTAGTGCTCGCGGCCGAGGCGAAAGCCGTAGTCGCCGGTGTAATACCACCCATTTTCGAGCACTTTGGCGGTCTGCTCCGCGTTGTTGCGATAGCCGTCGAACATGGAGACGGAGCGGACGGCGATTTCACCGACCCGGCCGTCGGGAAGATCAGCGCGGCGATCATCAACGATGCGGACGTCGCAGCCGTCGATGGGCAGACCCGAAGAGACGCAGCGCCGGGAGGGTTGGTTCGGACGGACGAGGACGAAGTTGCCTTCGCCTAAGGATTGGCGGTCGGCGTCGATCCAAGGGGCTTCGCGACCGGGGAGAGTTTGAGTTACGGCGAAGGTGGTTTCGGCCATCGCATAAGAGGCAGAGAGGGCAGAGCGATTGAGGCCGAGTGCTGCGAAACGCTCGGCGAAGCGGTTGTGGCTCGCCGCACGGACGGGCTCGGAGCAATTGATCAGCACGCGGATGGAGTCGAGGCGAATATCCGCGAGGTCATCATCGTGAATGCGCTCGGCCATGTGGTTGTAAGCGAAGTTGGGGAGCCAGGAGAGGGTGGCCTTTTCGCTTGAGATGGCATCGAAGAGGAGCACGGGGGCGATGACCCACTCGAACGGATCGATCTGGATGGTGGGGATTCCGGCCGCCAGGGGCATGTGGAATGCCGCGATGAGGCCCATGTCGTGATAAAGCGGGAGCCAGCTACAGACTTTGTCGGTGGGAGTGAGGGCGATGGCGCGGCCGTAATGGTGGACGTGCTCGAGAATCGCGCGATGCGAGAGGATGACGGGCTTTTGCAGGCCGGTGGTGCCGGAGGAATGTTGCAGGAGCGCCGGAGAGTCGGGGGAGAGAGCCGGGTGGGGCGTGGTGGGGGCGGAGGTGGACGTCATGATCGGGTCGGTTTGCCAGTCGAGGGGGAAGAGGAGCGACTTAATGGTGCTGACGGGGTTGTTGATGAGCGGGCGGACCATCGGTTCGAGGTCTTGCTCGGTGAGGATGAAGTCGAGGCCGGAGCGGTGGGACATTCCTTCCAGGCCCTGGCGAAATTTGTCGGGATGGAGGCGCGGGTTGGGATAGGCGAGCACGGCGGGGAGAGCGCCCAGCGATTCGACGGCCATGTAGATGGGATAAAACTCGCGGTGATGGCGGATGATGAGGCCGCAGACCTGGCCGTGGCGGACGCCGGCATTTTTGAGGATGGCGGCGTAGCGGGATGCGCGGCCGATGAGGTTTGACCACGTCCAGACGAAAGGTTCTTCGCCGGCGACGTAGTGGATGATCGCGGTGGAAGCGGGAGTTTGGCCGGCGTGGGTGAGCCAGCGGTCCCAGAGGAGGGTATTGGTGTCGAGGTGGATCATGCGGATTTTTTTCAACCTAGAACTGAAAGTAGACGAAGGTTTTGGCCTCCTGATCGAAGATGATGACGGCGACGATGATGAAGGTGTAGAGCGCGGGGCGGAGGGCGAGGCCGGCGAGCTGGCCGAAACGGGTTTTGGAGATGGCCTGGATCTGGTGCCGGAATAACTGGGTGAGTGTGAGGAGCATAAGGATGGAGAACACGAAAAGAACGGTGTTTTCACGAACAATGGCCGGACGCAGGTGGCCGCGGAAAGTGAGGACGCTTTTAAGCATTCCGGCGGCCTGATGGAGTGAAGAGGCGCGGAACAAAAGCCAGCCAGCCTGGACCAACGACCAGGTGAGCAGGGCCGAAAAAGCGATGTGGAGAGGATGAGCAGGTTTGTTCTCATCCTCACTCGGTGCGAAAAGGCGGCGGGCTGGACCCTGGTTGAGAACGAGGAGGATGCCGTGCCAGATGCCCCAGAGGACAAACGTCCAGGCCGCCCCGTGCCACAGCCCGCACAGGGCCATGGCGATGACCAGCCAGAGCGGGCCGAGCCGGGGCCGATTGCGCGAGGCAAAGGTAAGGGGCATGAAGACATAGTCGCGAATCCAGCGGGAGAGGGACATGTGCCAGCGGTTCCAGAATTCGCGCGGGGAGCGGGAGACATAGGGCCAGTTGAAATTCTCGGGGAAGATAAAGCCAAAGAGGCGGGCGCTGCCGATGGCGATGTCTGAGTACGCCGAGAAGTCGAAATAGATCTGCATTCCAAAGCCGACGACGCCGGTGACGACATCGAGAAAATTGGGGGTGGTGTTTTGCAGGAACACCATATCGACAAACGGGGCGAGGTTGTCGGCGAGGACGACCTTTTTGAAGAAGCCAAAAAGGATTCGCTGCGAGCCGTAGGCCAGGTCGGCATAGTCGAGGGTGCGCGGCGTGGTGATTTGATCGCGGATTTCCTCGAGGCGGATGATGGGACCGGCGATCAATTGCGGCCAGAGGGCCTTGAAGAGCATGAAGTCGAGTAGATTTTGCAGCGGCTCCTCGCCCGCGGCGACGTCGAAGAGATAGGCGATCCCCTGGAACGTGAAGAAGGAGATTCCCAGCGGCAGAATGATGTGCAAGACAGGAGATTGCCAGGAGAGGCCGATGAGGTGCGAGAGCCGGGCCGCGTTTGCGAGCAGGAACCCGGAGTATTTGAAGTAAATCAGCGGGGCGAGATTGAAGGCGATCCCCAGGAGCAGTGCCGAGGTGCGCTGCGATTTTGAGAGAATGAATTTGGCGTAAGACCAGTTGAAAAGGGTGACGCCGAGCAGAAGCAACCCAAATTCGATGCGCCAGGAGCAATAAAAGACGTAGCTGGCGAGGACCAGAAATGGTTTGCGCCACGACTGCGGGAAGAGCCAGTGCAGGCAAAACACAATGGCGAGAAAGAGGAGATAAGTGTAGCTGGTGAAGATCATCGCGCTGCCCCCGAAAGTTGTGGAGCAGCGGCGGTTAGTTGGTGACCAAAGCGGTCAACAATGGCGGCCGCGGTGATTTTGTGGCCGACACCACGGAAGTGCTTGAAGTCCGGCCCATCGAGATAGAAGCCCCAATCCCCGGCGGGGACGATGTTTTCGAAGTTGGCGAAGGGGATGTGTTGCTGTGAGCAGAAGTTTTGGCAGCGTTCCTTAAAGGCGGCATACTCGGCGGGAATGTAGGGATTATCGCCCTGGGGATTGAGCGGAATGATGTAGAAGATGATTTGGACGCCATTTTCGCGAGCCAGGTCGGTGAGCATCTGGAGAAACTGCCAGTTCATGTCGAAGCGCGACTGGATCATCGGACGCTTGGAGGTGGACTTGATGTTCAGGAGTTTGTTCCGCAGAGCAAACAGCTTGAGCTGGGCCTGAGTGTTCAGGTCCTTGCGGGAGGCGACGAGGGGAACGAAATCCTCGGTGCGCTGGCGCAGCCGGCTTTCGAATGACTGGTCCTTTTGCTGCGAGGATTGCCGGAGCTGCCCAAGCGACTGAAACATCTTTGCGGCGGCCGCTGGATAGCGATCGCCATAGCGATGCGCGATCGCTTCGTATGCATCCTGAATCGCCGGCCGACGGCGGAGGAACTGCTCATAGCCGGGGCGCAGATCGACATTACGCATCTTGTCGAAGCACAGGCCGTAGATGAAGGTGCTCGGCTTGGTGCCCGGATCGGCGATAAGGCTGGTGAGTTGAAAAACCGCCTCTTCATTGCAGAGATTGGGAGCTGCGAATCCCCAGACGCGGGTGCCTCTGGGGGCCAGGGCATCGTCGAGCCATTGACAGATCAATTGATCGCCGGGGCGGGGATCGTTGATGCTGTGCATCTGCGACATGCCGGAGAGGATGACCAGCCGGGTGCGGCGGGCATCGGGGATGGATGGCCAATAATCATCGAGGTGTTCGCCGCAGGAGAGGTCGTAACGGGGGGAGGTTTCGGTGGCCAGCAGAACGTGCTGGGGAGCACTGCCCTGGGCCGCTTTTTGTTCCTCCTGAAGGAGCCAGACTTTGTAGCTCTTGACCCAGAAGTTGACCCCAACCAGCAAAACGGCCACCAGGAGGGCCGGCCCAGTCCAAAGGCGGCGGTCCTTAAGAATTCCCCAGAGATTGCGATGCATCCCAACTCCGTATGCCATACGGCGAGCTAACAGGGCAGGTCTGAATCTCAGGAAGTGCTGCCCGGTTCAACAAATATCGTCGATGGCGGGTCAAATATCGCCTATACCGGCGGTTTTTCAACTGGTGACCAAAGCAGGATTTGATTGAAACTCAGTCTCAACTAGATTACGATCTGGGTGTATAGGGAGATGCCGCTTCGACTATCAGCGGTGAGATGAGTCGTCATGGAAAAAGCCTGTGATCTAGCTGCCTGTTCACACGTTGGTTCGCCGGCCACTTGCTCGCTGAATAAGCTGGGCGTGGGGTGTTGCGGCAAGGTTGTATCGGTGGGTGGGACCGCGGAAGTTCGCAGACGGTTGCTGGAGATGGGATTCTGCAATGGGGCGTCGGTGGAAGTGCTGCGAAGGGCGCCGCTGGGGGATCCGATCGCATTCAAGGTGAGGGGATATTGCCTGTCGCTGCGGGATGAGCAGGCCGCCCACGTGAAGATCGTGCCGTTGAAATGATGCGTATGATCGTTTCAGAGCATTCATGCTGTGCAGTTGTGACAAGTCTTCCGAGCAATCCTCATCGCAATCGCGGACACTGACGGTTGCGCTGGCGGGGAACCCCAATAGCGGAAAAACCACTCTATTTAATGCGCTGACCGGCCTGCGCCAGAAAGTGGCCAATTATCCTGGGGTGACCGTCGAGAAGAAGACCGGCAAGTGCAAGCTGGGCGGCGGGCGGTGGGTGAATGTCATCGATCTGCCGGGGACTTACAGCCTGATCAGCCGCTCGCCGGATGAACTGATTGCCATGGAGGTGCTCCGCGGCCTGCGCGCGGATACGCCCGCGCCAGACATCGTCATTGTGGTTGTCGATGCCAGCAACTTACAGCGGAATATGTATCTGGTGAGCCAGTTGATCGAGCTGGGCCGGCCGCTGGTGATCGCCCTGAACATGATGGACATCGCCGAAAGGCGGGGGCTGAAGGTTTCGGCCGAATCCCTGGAGAAGGAACTGCGTGTCCCGGTGATTCCTGTGGTGGGACATCGAAGAAAGGGAATTGATGAGCTGAAGAAGGCAATCGATCGTGCCGCGGTTGCGCCGATGCCGGATTGGCCCCTGCCGGCGGCGATGAAGGAAGAATTGATCGTCGTGGGCGGCGGCCTGGCGATTCTTGATTCCTCCGCGCTTCCACCATCTGCATTACCCTCTCCCGGTACTCCGGGAGAGGGCAGGGTGAGGGTTCTGCCACGAAGCTGGATTTGTCGTGACGATGATAGCGTTCGCCATCTCGACCGCTATCAGGCCCTCGCCGAACGTCTCCTGATCGGCGATGTGGCCGCGGATGTGAGCGATGTGGCCAAACTCGAGCCCGTGGCATCTCTCCTGAACGCGGCCACCGGCCGGATGGCGGCCCTGGGCCTCGATCCGATGCAGGCGGATATCGAGGCCCATTACATCTGGATTGAGAATGTTGTTTCCAAATGCACCACGGCCGCGCCCGTGTCGGCCAGTGCAACGCTCGACTATGCGCCCAGGCCGACGCTGACAGCGCGGGTTGATTCGATTCTGCTGCATCGCGTGTGGGGGCTTCTAATCTTTTCGCTGATCATGGGGACGTTGTTTGTATCGATCTTCTGGCTGGCCAAGCCGATCATGGAAGGGATTCAGGCCGGGATAAACTGGCTGGGGACGGCGCTGACGGCGAAAATGGCCGAGGGGCCGCTCAAGGCGCTGCTGACCGATGGAATTTTCGCCGGAGTGGGAGCAGTGGTGGTGTTTGTGCCGCAGATTGCTCTGTTGTTTTTGTTTTTGGCAATTCTGGAAGACTCGGGATATCTGGCACGGGCGGCTTTTCTGATGGATCGGCTCCTGGCCAAGGTGGGGCTGCATGGCAAGAGTTTCATTCCGCTTCTCTCATCCTTCGCGTGCGCCATTCCGGGGATCATGGCCACGCGAACCATCGAAAATCGCAAGGATCGGCTGGCGACGATTCTGATTGCGCCGTTCATGAGCTGTAGCGCGCGGCTGCCGGTTTACACACTACTCATCGGCACGTTCTTCGCCGCCTACGGTGCATGGACTCAAGCCGGGATCATGCTCTCGCTGTACCTGCTTGGAATTCTCGCCGCCGTCTTTACCGCCTGGATATTCAAGCGGACTTTTCTAAAGGGGCCGGCGCAGACATTCATTCTGGAAATGCCCACGTATAAGGTGCCGCAGGCTTCGCAGATCGCCCGGCAGGTTTGGGTGAATACCAGTAAGTTTCTGACCAAGGCGGGGACGACGATTTTTTGTCTGAGCGTGATTCTCTGGGCGATGACGTATTATCCGCGGCTTCCACGCGCTGACGTCAAACGGGTTACCGTGGCTGCACAAGAAGCTTGGCCATCCAATGCATTCAATGCGAGTGCGAATTGGTTCATCTATGCAACGGATGAGGAGCGCGAAGCAGAGAAAAAGGAGTTCATACAGAAGGCAGTTGATTCCGCAAACCTGCGGCAATCCATCGCGGGGAAAATCGGGCATGCGATTGAGCCTGCAATCAAACCCCTCGGCTACGACTGGAAAATGGGCATCGGCCTCGTCGGCGCTTTCGCCGCCCGCGAAGTTTTCGTCAGCACCATGGCCATCACCTACGGCGCCGGCGACGCCGACAACACCCAATCCCTCTCCACCGCCCTCCGCAATGATCGCTATGCAAACGGCCGCCCCGTCTGGACTCCCCTCGTCGCCGTCAGCCTTCTTGTCTGGTTCGTTCTAGCGATGCAGTGCATGAGCACGTTGGCGATTGTTCGTCGCGAAACTGGCGGCTGGCGCTGGCCTCTGTTTATGCTCGCGTATATGAATGGCCTGGCCTATGTCGTCAGTCTCTTGATTTACCAGATTGGCTCGCGATTGATCTGATATGCCTCTCTGGACGCAACATCTTCTGGTGATTCTGCTCATCACGGCCTGCGCTGCGCTGCTGCTTCGCCAGGCCTACCGCTTCTACCGCGGCCGCTCCACCGGCAACTGCTGCTCCAAAGGATGCGCCCCAACCGAACAACGGCCAGCACAACCCAAAACGGCCTTCCTCCCCCGCGAGTTCCTCTCCCGCCGCCGATGACCGAAAACCGCCACGCTCACCAAAACATCTCCGCAACGGACGCTTTAAACAATAATTTGACTTTCATGTTCGCCCTAGTTATCATCTCCCGCCTGGCCGCGCGCTGTTGCGCCCGGCATGCCGCCAAGGGAGACCGCCATGCCCGTCCCGCTTCATCCACCTGATTGCGCCTTTCCCCACCCAGCCCGCAAAATGCGCCATCTCCGAACAACCCCCGTGCATTTTCTCATTCACCATAACCCCTCTTGCCCTCGCCCTTTCCCATTTTTGACTCCTCAAAATCTGCTACAAATCGAACAAATGAAAAAAAGCACTTTGGCCATCCATTCTCCCTTCCTCGCCCCCCTCGATCGGGAATCCCGCGCTGCTCTTGACGCTGCGGCCGCTTCTCCGTAGAATCCCCCGCTTCGCAAGATCAATGGCGAAGTGAGAAGAAAACGAGGTCAACGAATCGGAACCACAAAACCCAATTTGTTGCAGATCTCATCGAACTGAGCCGCACCCCCACCGTTATTTGAAGTGGAACCGGCGGTTCAGCCGGTGACAAAATCCGCAGACGCCAACTGACGCTTCTGAGGTCGCTCAAGCTTGAGTAAGTCCGCCGTCATCTGACGACGCACTCACCCGCGCTTGGCGGGTCGTTTGTGCCGCGAATCGAGCAATCGACAAGCGGCCCAAACGTGCTCTTTGACAACTCAATACGAGGTCCTAGTAAGGAAAAGTGACTTCTGCGGTGCCTGCTATTTTAGATTTGAGGCTCGTTTTCGGCGGCGCAAGCTGTCGGTGGTGAGTGCTCTGGTCTTTCTGTCTTGAGCGGGCATC
>DASYUA010000188.1:0-10624 GCA_036001665.1 Tepidisphaeraceae bacterium | reverse complement strand
AACTCGAAGGCACCTACTTTCGCATCGTCATGGCCGCCTGCATCACCAAGCTGCTCTCGACAGCCGTGGGGGACTTCCTCCTGGCCATCAATCGTCCCAACTCCGTCCTCATCGCCGCGGTCACCGGCGTCGTCTGCAACTCCACGGCGGGTTATTACCTGATGCTCGCCAAATTCGGCCCGCATCTTGGCGTCGCCGGCGCAGCCTGGGCGCAAAACGTCGGCCTGGCCGTCGAGCTATCTGTCTTGCTCGCCATCGTCCTCCAGCCCAGCATCCGCAACACCTTCAACGTGCTCGATTACAAATTCCGCTGGCCGCAGATGAAACTATTCCTCAAGCTCGGCACCGCCTCCGGCCTGCAAATGGTGACCGACGTCCTCGCCTGGTCACTCTTCCTCTCTTTCGTCATCGCCCGCTTCGGCACCGGCGCACTGGCCGCCAATAACTACATGTTCCGCTTCCTCATGGTCAGCTTCATGCCCTGCTTTGGCCTCTCCGCCGCCGTCACCGCGCTCGTCGGCCGCTACGTCGGCGCAGGCAGGAACGACATCGCCGCCCAGCGCGCCCATCTGGGTTTCAAAGTCGCGACGATGTACATGCTCAGTTGCGGCCTGGTTTATTTCTTCGCCCGCCACCCCTTGATGCACCTCTTCACGCATGATCCGCAAGTGCTGCGCATCGGCACGACCATGCTGATCTTCGCCGCCATCTATCAGCTCTTCGATTCCATGTTCATCATCTACAACGGTGCTCTGCGCGGCGCTGGCGATACCTTCGTCCCCTCCTGGGTCACCGGCACCGCCGTCTGGACCATCATGCTCGGTGGCGGCTACGTTATGGCCCGATTCTTTCCCCGCTTCGGCGTCGCCGGCCCATGGACCCTCGCCTCGATCTACGGCGCATTCCTCGGAGTTTTCATGCTGACCCGCTTCCGATTCGTGATTCCCTGGGCAGTCCCGGCCGAGCAGAGCGCCGATGCCGTCTCGCCAGAGGAAAAGCCTTCCGCTACATTGCCGCAACTGGAGATGTCCTGATGTCCACCGAGACTCAGCCAAAAAAAGAAGACAGAAAGAGCTACAAGGAGACGCTCAACCTCCCGCAGACGGCCTTCGCCATGGAGGCCAAGCTGGTCCAGAACGAACCCGCGCGCCTCGCCAAATGGCAGAGCATCGAGCTTTACAAGATGCTGATGCGGCAGCGGGCCGGGTCACCGCAATGGATCCTGCACGATGGGCCGCCGTTCGCCAATGGCGACATTCACATCGGGCATCTGATCAACAAAACGCTCAAGGATGTGATCCAGCGCTTCCGCTCCATGCAGGGCTACCACACGCCCTATGTGCCCGGATGGGACTGCCACGGCCTGCCGATCGAGCACAAAATTCAGGAGGAACTGGGCCCGAAGCTGCGGCAGATGCCGGTGACGGAGGTTCGCAAGCTTTGTTTTGTTTATGCGGACAAGTACGTGAAGGTGCAGTCGGAGCAGTTTCAGCGGCTGGGCATCTTAGCTGAGTGGGATAAGCCCTATGCCACGATGAGTCCTGATTATGAGGCCAGCACGCTGGAAGTCTTCGCCAGATTTGTCGAGGCGGGACTGGTTTATAAGAAGCTGAAGCCGGTGCCGTGGTCGGTGCAGAATCAGACGGCATTGGCCGACGCGGAGCTGGAATATAAGGACGTTGAGGATCCCAGCGTCTATGTTGAATTTCCGGCGGCCGACGCCGCGGCGGTTCAGCTTGCGTTTCGGACGAGGAACAACATGGATGTGTTCTTCCTCGTCTGGACGACCACGCCGTGGACACTGCCGGCCAACCTTGCCATCGCGGTTCATCCTGAAGTGACCTATGCCCTGGTTCGATATCGCCGCAATGGGGAGGAGAAACTGGGGGTTGTGGCTGAAGACTTAGTGAATACGGTTTTCAAAGACCGCAAAGGTGTCGATCAGTATCAGGTGGTCGCAACCGCGCCGGGGAAATCTCTGGTTGATGCCAGACTTGTCTATACTCATGCGTTTCTGCCCAAAACCGGCCGAATTTTGCCGGCGATTTATGTGACGACCACTGACGGCACGGGCCTCGTTCATACTGCTCCCGGACATGGCGAAGATGATTACAACACCGGCTTGGCCCATGGGCTGCCGGTTTACAATCCGGTGCTTGCGAATGGGCGGTTTGACGAGACCGCGCCTGATTTCATTCGGGGGTTGACGGTTTGGGAAGCCAATCCTCTTATTACTCAAAAACTCCGCGATCTTGGGCTGCTTTTTGATGAGGTCAAAATCGTCCACAGCTATCCGCACGACTGGCGGAGCAAAAAGCCGGTCATCCTGCGGGCTACGGAGCAATGGTTTGTGGCCGTGGACAAGCCGTATGCGGTTAATAGTGGGGGGGGTGAGAAAACTCTGCGCCAGCGGGCGCTGGAGGTCACTGATGCCGCCACTTTCATCCCCGATTGGGGCCGGGCGCGGCTTCGGGGAATGCTCGAATCGCGGCCCGACTGGTGCATCTCCCGCCAGCGCGCCTGGGGGTTGCCGATCCCGGTTTTCTATAATGAAAAAGGCGACGCCCTTCTCACACCCGACTCCGTCCGCGCTGTGGCGAAACGATTCGCCGAAAAAGGGTCGGATGCGTGGTTCAATGAATCGCCCGCGCAGCTTTTGGGCGATTTTGATCCGGGATCTCATTTCCCAAAGGACAAACTTCGCAAGGAACAGGACATTTTTGATGTCTGGTTCGAATCGGGCAGCAGTTGGAATGCTGTCCTGCGCGCCAGGCCGTATCTGAAGTATCCGAGCGACATGTATCTCGAAGGATCCGATCAGCATCGGGGCTGGTTTCAATTATCGCTATTGTGCGCATTGGGCGCGACCGGGCAGGCGCCGTTCAAACAAGTTCTCACTCACGGCTTTTCTGTCAAGCCCGACGGAACGAAGGTGAGCAAGTCCGACAAGGAGTACGTGACGGTCGTCCAGGAAGTGAATCGCCACGGCGCTGATCTGCTGCGCCTCTGGTGCTGCTCGGTGGATTATCAAAGTGACATGCCGACCAGCCCCAAAGTCATCCAGGAATTTGGCGATAAATACCGCAAAATCCGCAATACGCTTCGGTACCTGATGTCGAATCTGTACGACTATCGGCCGACGGATGTCGAAGTTCCACTAAATTCACTTGATGGCTGGGCACTGGCCGAGCTGGATCAGCTCATTGAGGATGTCACGGCCGCGTATGACCAGTATCAACTCCACCGCGCTTTTCGGCTGCTGCACGATTTCTGCTCGGTGCAGATCAGCTCGATCTATGGCAACGCCATGAAGGACCGGCTCTATTGCGAATCACCCAACTCGCCGCTGCGCCGCCGCTCGCAATCGGTGATGCATAGAATGCTCGTGGCGCTGACCAAACTTCTGGCGCCGATGATCGTCTTCACGGCCGATGAGGCGTGGGAGCAGATCACGCAGAAACCGGCCGAGGATGCGAACCTGCCCAGCGTACACCTTGCGCTTCTGCCCAAACCCAGCGGCCTGGGAATCTCCGATGAGCAGCGCGAGGAATGGAAGCTGCTCATGGACCTGCGCGACAACGCCCTTGGGCAGCTTGACGCGCTGAAGAAACAAGTCGGCCTCAACAAAGCCGCGGACGCCGAAATCGTCTATCAGATTGACGATGACCTCATGCGGCAAAAACTCCAGGCATACGGCGCTGATCTTGAAGACCTCGTCGGCGCAGGCCACCACACCTTCGCCGAAAAATCCCAGGAAGGCCCCTCGGTCACAGTAAAAATCGTGGATCGCCGTGAAAGCTACAAAACCTGCGCCCGAAGCTGGAAGCGCCGGCCGGATGTCGGCTCCGATCCCGACTACCCCGATCTCACCCTAAGAGACGCCGCCGCCGTCAAAGCCATCAAATCGTAAGGTCTAATTTTCTAGAGTTCGCTCCGCGAACCATCCCCCTGGACTCTGTCCACCCCCCACGCCTATTTACCCGTAGGGTGGGGCTTGGCCCACCGCAGTCCTTCTCCAGGAGTCCTCATGCCCCAAACCATGCGTGCCTTCCAAATCTCCCGCCCCGGCGCACCCTTCCAACGCGTCGAGCGGCCCATTCCTCAACCCACCCCCGGCACCGTCCGCATCAAAGTTCACGCTTGCGGCGTCTGCCACTCCGATTCAGTCGTCAAGGAAGGCCAGTTTCCCGGCATCGAATATCCCCGCATCCCCGGCCATGAAGTCGTCGGCGTCATTGACGCCGTCGGCCCAAATGTCACCAATTTCTCCGTCGGCGACAAAGTCGGCGTCGGCTGGCATGGCGGCTACTGCGGCCAGTGCGACAACTGCCGCCGCGGCGATTTTTTCGCCTGCGTCACCGGCCAGGTCACCGGCATCACCTTCGACGGCGGCTACGCCGACTACATGATCGCACCCACCACCGCCCTCGCCCGCTTTCCCGACGATCTGGCCCCCATCGACGCCGCCCCCCTGATGTGCGCTGGCATCACCACCTTCAATGCCCTCCGCAACAGCGGCGCTCGCCCCGGCGACCGGGTGGCCATTCTCGGCATCGGTGGACTCGGCCATTTGGCCATCCAATACGCCGCCAAAATGGGCCTGAACACCATCGCCATCGCCCGCGGCGAGGATAAAGCGCCTCTGGCCAGACAACTCGGCGCATCCATCTACCTCGACAGCCAATCCCAAAACCCAGCGGCCGAGCTTCAGAAGCTCGGCGGCGCAAAAGTCATCCTCGCCACTGTCACCAATGGCCAGGCCATGTCCGCCGTCCTCCCCGGCCTGGCCCCCAACGGCACTTTCATGGTCATCGGCGCGCCCCCGACAATGGAGAGCAATCCCCTTTTTCTCCTCTTCGGCCGCCGTTCCATCAAAGGCTGGTATTCCGGCACCTCCATCGACTCCGAAGACACCCTGAAATTCAGCCTCCAAAGCGGCGTCAAATCGATGAACGAAGTGTATCCCCTCGAGCGCGCCCCCGAAGCTTATGAGCGAATGATGAGCGGCAAGGCCCGGTTTCGCGTCGTGCTGACCATGCAGTAAGGGTCATCCTCGCCCACCGCGCTTTTTTCCCTCGCCCCCCGTACTCGGGGGAGAGGGCAGGGTGAAGGGTTTTTTCCCAACATCTCACCTGTATTCCTTCGCATCCACTTTCCGCCGTCGCATCGTCGGCTCCCTCCGAATGAAATACGCCATCAACTCCGCGCGCGATGAAACCTGAAAATGCTTGTAAATCATCCCCACATACTCATGCACCGTCTTCACGCTCAATTCCAGCTCCCGTGCCACCTCCTTCTCGCTCATCCCTTCCAATAATAATTCCAACGTCTCCCGCAGTCGTTTCGACAATCCATCCCGGCACAAATGCTCTTCGGTCGTTAGCCGGACCCCCACCAGCGGCGCAATCTCATCGTGCAATAACTTGAGCAGCGCCACCTCCCGCGGCCCAAACTTCTCCACACCGTGTGGCCGATCGATGCTGATCCCCTCCGGCCGGCGGGGCAGATCGACCATTCGGATCGACACCACATAATCATCGCAATCGAGCTGCTTGCGGAAATTCTGATAGTGCGGCGCGGCGTAATAGGTCTGATCATCGGCCATCTGGCTGCGCGGCACCGTCACCCACCCCTGCCGGACAAAATCTTCATAGAGCGATGTTAGACCCGGTAGAAAATTCTCGGCCACATCCTGATAGTTCCGATTTGCCATCTGTGAAATGGCCGGTTGCACCAGTTGTTTCTCCGGTGTTGCCAATCCGACCACCGAGGTCACCGCCAGCCGGCCAAAATGCCACATCTTGCCCTCATGCTCGGTCAGCATCATCCCCACGTTGCCATCCATGAGCGCGCAGGCCCCGGCCAGCAGATGCTCCCGCCACCGCGCTGGATCATCCCAGCGGTCGCACACCTCGCGCACCAACCGAATCACCGCCGAAACATCTTGAAGCGACAAATCCACAAATACTCCGCTATTTAGCCGGATTGTACCCTTTTCCCGCCGCCTGTAGGGTGGGGCTTGCCCCACCAAGGATGATTATGGATATCTTCTCCGACGACATCCGCCGCAATCCCTATCCTCTCTATGCGCAGTTGCGCAGCCGCGCCCCCGTCTTCAAAATTCCCCCGCCCTTCGATGCCTGGATGATTCTCGACTATGACGGGGTCAAGCGGGCGCTTTCGGATGCCCAAACGTTTTCCTCCCGCGTGCCGGCCCCGCGCAACTGGTTCATCTTTTTCGATCCGCCGCGCCATACCAAGCTGCGGGCCATCATTTCCAAGGCCTTCACGCCCAAAATGATCGCCGGCCTCGAGCCGCGCATCCACAATCTCTCCCGGCAGTTGCTTGACGATGCTGTTCCCCGCGGGCGGATGGATCTGGCGGCCGAATACTCGGTTCCCCTGCCCATGAAGATCATCGCGCAGATGATCGGCATTCCCGGCGCGGATTGGTCCAAATTCAAGAGCTGGAGCGACATCATCCTCAAGGTGAGCTATGCCCGCACCGGCACGGCCGAGGCCCAGCGCGTCGTTGACGAATTCGTCGCCGTCAGCGGCGTCATGAACGACTATCTGACCACCATGATCGACCAGCGCCGGATCGCGCCGCAGGATGACCTGCTCACCAAATTGATCGAGGCCGAAGTGGATGGCCAGCATCTCACCCAGGAAGAAATCCTCGGCTTCTTTCAACTGCTGGTGGTGGGGGGGCAGGAAACCACGACAAATCTCATCAACAACGCCATCATCTCTCTCCTGGAGAATCCCACGCAGCTCTCGCTCCTCAGATCGAACATGAACCTCGTCGAAAGTGCCATCGAAGAAGTGCTCCGCTATCGCTCGCCAATTCAGTGGATGTTGCGCACCCCCACGCGCGAGATCGAAATTGCCGGCCAAACCCTCTCCCCCGGCCAACTCATTCTCGCCAACATCGGCTCGGCCAACCGCGATCAAAAACACTTCAATAACGCTGAATCCTTTGACATCATCCGCCATCCCAACGACCACATCGCTTTCGGCCACGGCCCGCACTTTTGTCTCGGCTCGGCTTTGGCACGAATGGAAGCCAAAATCGCTCTCACCGACCTGCTCAATCGCCTCCACAATTTCGAGTTTGCCATCGATCAACCCTGGCAACCCCGCCAGGCCCTGCACGTCCATGGCCCCACGAACCTCTCCATCCGGTTTCAATCCCCTTCGTGACCTTGGTGTTCTTCGTGGACAATCCTTCGTGCCCTTCGTGGACCCATCCGTTATCTTCGTGGTTATGAACCTCGCCGTCCTCGCCTCCGGCTCCGGCACCACCCTCCAGAACCTCATCGACCGCATTTCCTCCAAATCCCTCGACGCTACCATCCAACTGGTAATTACCTCCCGTCCCAACATCGCCGCCCTCGATCGCGCTGCCAAAGCCAGCATCCTCGCCCACGTCATCGACCGCAGGGAATATTCAAACCCATCCGACTTCTCACAGCCAATCTTCAAACTCATCGACGATCACAATATCGACCTCATCTGCCTCGCCGGCTGGCTGTGCATGCTCGCAATCCCGCCGCGCTGTGCGGGTCGAATTATGAACATCCATCCCGCCCTCCTCCCCAGCTTCGGCGGCCCAGGAATGTATGGGATTCATGTCCACCAGGCCGTCATCGCTCACGGCTGCAAAGTTTCGGGCTGCACCGTCCATTTTGTTGATGAGAAATACGACAATGGCCCCATCATCCTCCAGCGCACTTGTCCCGTGCTCGAGAATGACACTCCGGAATCCCTCGCCCATCGCGTATTTGAGGAAGAAAAGATCGCTTATCCACAGGCCATCCGCCTCTTCCAGCAAGGCCGGCTCAGGATCGATGGCCGGCGCGTGCAAATTCTTGCAGAGCCGCTCACATAATCTTCATCTCCGAACCCTTTGTGCTCGCGTCACTTGGGTTTTCGCATCTTGCTCTCCCGATTTCCCGATTGACTTGCTGCTCCGGCCAGAAATAGAGTTTCCTTGATTGGGCTGGGCGGGCGGAGGATCCGACCCTGCCGGAAAGAGTGCCATGGATAGCGCGTTCATACCGGCGTCGGCCACGGAACATCTCGACGCCGCCTTACAACAAGATCAAAGCCTCCCGAAGGCAGTACGCAAAGAGCCCTGGTGGGCGCTGCCCGGCGCGATCGTTCTCACTCTCCTGACCCTCGCCCTCGACCTGGTGATGCCGCGCGGCGCATCACCGGACATCGGCTATTGCGCCGCCGTCCTCATGGCCGCCACCACCGGCCGGATCAGGGTCCTGCTCATCTTGGCCTCCTTTTGTTCCGCGCTTACCATCATCGGTTATCACCTCGAACCTCACGGACCCGGATGGATGGATGTCTTCGACCGCGCCATGGTCATCGGCGTCATCCTGCTCACCGCGTTTCTGGGCTGGCGTCGCCTGCGCATCTCCCAGGCCCTGCGCCGCCAGGCCGAGGTCCTGGAAAACACCACCCGACAGCTCGCCCGCTCGAATGCCGACCTGGAGCGCTTCGCCACTGTCGTCTCCCATGACCTGCGCTCTCCACTTACCGCGCTGAGCCTCAACCTCCAGTTGCTTGCCCGTCAGTTGCCGGCCGACGATGAGGATTCGCGGCAGACCATCGGCGAAATGCGCGGCAGCATCGACGACATGAGCAACCTGATCCGCGGCCTGCTCGAACACGGCCGCGCCAGCCACGAGAGGCTTGATCTTTGCGACTGCGACGTTGCGAAAGTTCTCAACACGGTCCTCAAGCGCCTCGCCGCCTCCCTGCAAACCAGCGGCGGACAGGTCACCCACGGGCCGCTCCCGCCCGTTCGCGCTGATCAGGGCCAGTTGATGAGCCTCTTCCAGAACCTTATCGAAAACGCCGTCAAATACCGCTCGGCCGAGCCGCCCCGCATCCAGATCACCGCCAGGCCGGGCCCCTGTTTCTGCACCTTCTCCGTCTGCGACAACGGCATGGGCATCGACCCACACCATCAGCAGCGGATCTTCCAGATCTTCGAGCGCGCGGAATCATCCCGCGGCGGGGCCGGCGTCGGCCTGGCCGTGTGCAAGAGCATCGTCGAACGTCACGGCGGCAAAATCTGGGTTGAATCCCGCCCCGGAAGAGGCTCCACCTTTTCCTTCACGATTCCCAACAGCCCCCCCAACACTCCCGAAGCGCAAACCAACGCGCCGCGAGAAAGAACCCTCACCGTTGCCGTAGGCTGAATTGCTGGGTCGAGCTGGGGCGCTTTTGCGCCTGCTGCTGACTCAACTGCACCGGCTCCTGCCCCGGCGGCTGGCGCTCGCCATTGCGGGCATATTCGATCTCCTCTTCCTTCTTCAGCCTCGGCTGCTCGATCTTCGGCCGCACCACTTCGAAATTGGAAATCACCGCCAGCCCATCCACCTCGCACCCCAGCTTCCGCAGCCACTGCGCTGTTTGTCCGTTGCAGGTGTGAAACAGGCTGTAATGCGAGTCATCTTTCACAAAATAGGCGTGGCCGTAATCGTTGAAAACCATCGTCTCGATTTTGGAGCAATAGCGCTGGTCCAGCTCCGCCAGCAGCTCCATCACCCGGCTCTGCTCGATCTCGATCCGCAACAGGCGCTTACTGTTGATCATCTTTTGCAGTGCTTCATCATTCCCGGGATGCGGCAAAATGCGCCGCCCCAGCCCCGATGCATCCGACATGATCAGCTTTGTCGCCCCGATGTACCACTTGTATTTATTGAGCGCGTAAAACTCCCAGTCGCCGTAGCTGTATTCCATCAGGTGCCCATCCCCCATCGGCAAAAGCAGGCTGGAATGCCGCCCATAATCCGTCACGTAAACCGCTACCGGATTTGCCGGATTTGCCGGCGGCAAGATCCTTGTCGCGCACCCGCCCACGAGCGCGAACATGCTCAGCACCAGCAAACTGATCCGCTGCCGCAACATCCCAACTCCTCGTTCTCTACCCTCTCCCTCTATCGTCTAAGTCCTGCCTCGTCTTATTGAACCCATTCCTCACGCTCCCAGTTCATGGCTTCGCTCGGCCGCCCGGCGGATCGCCGCAACCAGGATTTCCCCCATTTGTTTGCTTTCCATCAACTCAATTGCCGCCTGCGTGGTCCCTCCGGGACTGGTCACCTTCTTGCGCAGCTCCTGGGGCATCTCCGATGAATTGGCCAGCATCGCCCCGGCCCCGATACAAGTCCGCGTCGCCAATACCTGCGCCTCCTGCGGACTGAGGCCCAGTGTAACTCCCGCCTCGATCATCTGCTCGACCAGATAGAAAAAATATGCCGGCCCGGAGCCGCTCATCGCCGTAACGGCATCCATTTTCTGCTCGTCCAGCTCCAATACAGTCGCTCCCGCCTCGAAAATCCTTCTCGCCGCCCGCAAATCCTCTTCGCCGGCATGACGGCCCCGCGCCAGCGCCACCATTCCCTTTCCCACCAGCATGGGGGTATTGGGCATCGCCCGAATCACCCGCCAGGCCGTTGTGCCGCCCAGGTTTTTCTCGATGAACCCCGACGAAATCCCCGCCGCGATGGAAACAACCAGAGTGTCGGCACCGATGATGCCCCCGATTCCCGCCAGCATATCCTTCATCTGCTGTGGCTTGACGCTCAGCAGCACCATCCGCGCA
>DASYUA010000187.1:0-2375 GCA_036001665.1 Tepidisphaeraceae bacterium | reverse complement strand
CCACACAATGCGATGGCTTGGTTCCGGCACTGCGGCTATGGTATACAGGAACTATAAAAATGGTCTAGACCATTTTTGATGATCGTGTATACTGGGGGTGGCGATTCTCGAACACCACCGATGTCGCGACCCTATTCGGACGACCTGCGCTGCAGGATTCTGAAGGCCTATGAAGGGGGCGGAGTGAGTCTGGGCGAGCTGGCGGAGCGGTTCCAGGTGAGCCTGCCCTACGTCAAGAAGATTCGGCGGCAGTTGTTACGTACGGGGCGGATGGAGCGGCCGCCGGAACGGCGACACGGCCCACCCCGCCGGATCACCCCGGCGATGGCGGCGCAACTGCGGGAGTGGGTGCGGGGCAGCCCCGACCTGACCTTGGCGGAACTGCAACGGAAGGTCCGCCAGAACTGCCGGGTGCAGACCAGCCTGACCGGGATTTGGTGGGTGCTCCAGGAGATGGGGTTGCGGCTCAAAAAAAATCACTCCACGCTCAGGAGCAAGACACGCCCGAAGCCCGGCAGCGTCGGCAGGCGTGGTGGGAGCAGATAAAGACGCTGGATCCGGAGCGGCTGGTGTTTGTGGATGAGAGCGGGGTGAGCACCGAGATGACCCGGCGCTATGGCCGCGCGCCCCGCGGGGAGCGAGTGCGAGAAGCTACGCCCGCCGGCCATTGGAGCACCCTCACGCTGCTGGGAGCCATGACCCGCCACGGCCTGTTGGCCACCATGAGTGTCGAGTCCCCCACCGATGGCGATGTCTTCCTGGCGTATCTGGAGCACGTGCTCTGTCCGCAGTTGCAACCGGGCCAGGTGGTCGTCATGGACAACTTGAGCGCGCACAAAGTGGCGGGTGTGCGCCAGCGGATTGAAGCCACCGGAGCCGAGTTGCGCTATTTACCTTCCTATTCCCCGGACTTCAATCCGATCGAGCCCTGCTGGGGGAAGATCAAACAATGCTTGCGAGGGCTGAAGGCACGCACCGTCGAACGGCTGGAGGAATCCCTCACGGAAGCGATCGCCTCGGTCTCTCCACACAATGCGATGGCTTGGTTCCGGCACTGCGGCTATGGTATACAGGAACTATAAAAATGGTCTAGACCATTTTTGATGATCGTGTATACTGGGGGTGGCGATTCTCGAACACCAACCGATGGCACAACCCTATTCGGACGACCTGCGCAGCAGGATTCTGAAGGCCTATGAAGGGGGCGGAGTGAGTCTGGGCGAGCTGGCCGAGCGGTTCCAGGTGAGTCTGCCCTACATCAAGAAGATTCGGCGGCAGTTGTTACGGACGGGGCGGATGGAGCGGCCGCCGGAACGGCGACACGGCCCACCCCGCCGGATCACGCCGGCGATGGCGGCGCAACTGCGGGAGTGGGTGCGGGGCAGCCCCGACCTGACCTTGGGGGAACTGCAACGGAAAGTCCACCAGAACTGCCGGGTGCAGACGAGCCTGACCGGGATTTGGTGGGCGCTCCAGGAGATGGGGTTGCGGCTTAAAAAAAATCGATCCACGCCCAGGAGCAAGACACGCCCGAAGCCCGGCAGCGTCGGCAGGCGTGGTGGGAGCAGGTAAAGACGCTGGATCCGGAGCGGCTGGTGTTTGTGGATGAGAGCGGAGTGAGCACCGAGATGACCCGGCGCTATGGCCGCGCGCCCCGCGGGGAGCGCGTGCGAGAAGCCACACCCGCCGGCCACTGGAGTACCCTCACGCTGCTGGGAGCCCTGACCCGCCACGGCCTGTTGGCCACCATGAGTGTCGAGTCCCCCACCGATGGCGATGTCTTCCTGGCGTATCTGGACCACGTGCTGTGTCCGGCGCTGCGTCCCGGCCAGGTGGTGGTGATGGATAACCTGAGTGCTCACAAGGTAGAGGGCGTGCGTCAGCGGATCGAAGCCACCGGAGCCGAGTTGCGCTATTTGCCTTCCTATTCCCCGGACTTCAATCCGATCGAGCCCTGCTGGGGGAAGATCAAACAATGCCTGCGAGGCCTGAAGGCACGCACCGTCGAACGGCTGGAGGAAGCCCTCACCGAAGCCATCACCTCAATCTCGCCGCACAATGCACTGGCTTGGTTCCGGCACTGCGGCTATGGTATACAGGAACTATGAAAATGGTCTAAAAGTTGAAGCGCGCAGCCCCGATTCGAATCAGCGAACCGTGTCCTTGCAGGAGCACGCCGTTTGTTCGCTTCGGCATGGGCGTACTCAACGCAGGGGGGAACTGGGATTTGCCCCTCGGATTCATCCTCGTCCGCGGAAAGCGATAAGGGGGGTCGAAAACTAGGTGTTGACCTTCGCCATTCTTTCGCCTATACTGCTTACAATGGAGCCGGCATGACGTTCGATCAGGGAAAATTTAGAACGCTCGTGCACTAT
>DASYUA010000186.1:0-40281 GCA_036001665.1 Tepidisphaeraceae bacterium | reverse complement strand
GTCGCCGAAATATTGCGGGGCGGAAATTGTGAGCGGGAGACATCTGCCGGAGGACTGGCAGGGGTCATTGATCACGGCGGATTTCCGGGCGAATCGGGTGGTGAGGTTTGTGCTGAGAGAGGAAGGAGCGGGGTACACGGCGAAGTTGATGCCGGATGTGATCAAGTCATCGGACAAGGCGTTTCGGCCGGTGGATACGAAGATGGGGCCGGATGGGGCGATTTATATTGCGGATTGGTACAACCCGGTGATCAATCATGGCGAGGTGGATTTTCGATCGCCGCTGCGCGATCACACGCATGGGAGGATTTGGCGGATCACGGCCAAGGATCGGATGCTGGCGCCGCGGCCGAAGATTGCGGGGGCGGCGATTGGGGAGCTTCTAGATCGGCTACGATCGCCGGAGCAGTACACGCGTGACATGGCGCGGCGGGAATTGTATGAGCGGGATGCGAAAGAGGTGGCGGGGGCGCTGGGGAAATGGGTGGCGGCGATTGGGGGGACGGATGCGGAAGCGGAGCACCAGAAGCTGGAGGCGCTGTGGACGTATGAGACGATTGATGTTGTCGAGCCGAATTTGTTGGCGTCGTTGCTGGCGGCGAATGATCCGCACGTGAGGGCGGCGGCGACGCATGCGCTTTATTTCTGGGCGAATCGAATGCCCGCGGATGGTGGGGCAAGCCCCACCCTACAAAGCCAGACGAGGGCACTCGAACTGCTGGCGGGACGGGTGGGGGATGAGAATTCGCAGGTGCGGTTGAATGCGGTGATTGCGCTGGGGCAGATTCCTTCGCTTCGGTCGATGGAGCTGGCGATGAGCGCGATGGATCGGCCGACGGATCGGTGGATTGATTATGCGTTGTATTTGACGATCAACAAGCTGAAGGACACGTGGCTGCCGGCGGTTTCATCTGGGCAGTTCACCTTTAACGATAATCCGAAGCACCTGGCGGTGGCGCTGGGGGCGCTGGATTCGAGCGAGGCAGTTGCGCCGCTGCTGGCGCTGCTGAAGCGCGGGGCGATCCCGGCGGAGCGGGCGGGGGGGATGATTGGCGTCATCGCCAGCGCGGGTGGGCCGCAGGAGTTGGCGGAATTGTGGGATTATGTGCTGCGGGCGAAGGATCGGAAGCTGGTAGCGCCGGCGCTGGGAGCACTTTTGGCGGCGGCGCGGGATCGGAATGTTCAACCGGCGGTGAAGACTGTCGATGTGGTGCCGCTGATTTCGGAGAAGGATGAATCGGTGGCGGTGGGGGCGGTTCGGTTGGCGGGGGCGTGGCGGGTGCGCGAGGCGGTTGGAGATTTGAAGGGGATTGCGATGTCGAAGACCGCCGGGGAGTCGGGGCGCGCGGCGGCGATTGAGGCGCTGGCGAATATTGGCGGACAGGAGGCGTTTGGGCTGCTTTCTGGGCTTGCGGCGGATGGGGAATCGCCAAGCCGGGTGGCGGCGATTCGCGGGCTGGCGGCGATAGATTTGAAGAAGGCGGCCGCGGCTGCGGCGGAGGTTTTATCGAGCAAAGGTGCGCCGGCCGATCCGGGAATATTGATCGGGGCGTTCCTTCAGCGGCAGGATGGGGGAAGGACGCTGGCGGGTGCGCTGGGCGGCGTGAAATTGACGCCGGATTTGGCGAAGTTGGCGCTGCGGTTCATTTATTCGACGGGACGGCCGGAGCCGGAACTGGAGAACCTGCTGCGGGCGTCGGCGGACATCAACACGCAGCTTCAGAACCTTTCGCCGGAACAGGTCAAGCAACTGGCCATTGACGTGCAGAAGAATGGCGATGCAGGGCGGGGGGAGACGATTTTTCGGTCGAAGACGGCCAATTGTTTTACATGTCATGCGATTGGCGGCTCGGGGGGGAATGTCGGGCCGGATTTGTCGGCGGTGGGGACGGCCAGCCCGATGGAATATCTGATCGAGTCGATCCTGGAGCCGAACAAGAACGTGAAGGAGGGATTTGAGGCGCTGGCGGTGACGACCAAGGCGAATGATTTTTACGCGGGGATTCGAGTGCGGCAGACGGAGAAGGAACTGGTGCTGCGGGATGCGCTATCGAGCCAGATCACCATTCCGCTCAATACGATCAAGAAGCAGCAGAATGCGGGATCGCTGATGCCCAGCGGAATGGCGGATTTGCTGACGAAGCAGGAGTTTCTGGACCTGGTGAAGTTCATTTCGGTGCTGGGGACGCCGGGGCACGATGTGACGGCGGCCGGGCCGGTGGTGCGGAGGTGGAGGGTGCTGGATATGCCGTTGAAGGAGGGGGCGACGCCGGTGGAGCTGGATGATACGTACAGTTTTTCGCCGATTTACAGCACGGTGGGCGGGGAGCTGCCGATGTCGGAGTTGCCGAAGCACAAGGCGAACGTAGTGACGTTTGTGGTGGAGGTGAGCACACCGGGGGCGGCGTTGATGAGCGTGAATTCGACGGCGGGGTTGAAGGCGTGGATCAACACGAGCGATCTGGATTTGAGCAGTCCGAGGCTGGAGCTGTCGCGCGGGGGGCATTTGTTTTCGATTCAGATCGATCGCAACGTGCGGAGTGATCCGTTGAAGATCACGATTCAGGAGGCGGCGGATTCGAAGGCGAGGTTCAGGATTGTGGGAGGGAGGTAGGAGGGGTGTGAGGCGCTGGGCGTTGAGAATCCTCGCGAGCTTTTCGTTTCTGCTGCTGCTGATATTTCTGTCGCTTTGGATCCGCAGCGAGTTGCAGCGCGATTGGATGTGGGTACGGATTCCGCATGGCAGTGGGCAGAATCGCTCGCATCTGAGACTGGATGGCGATTCGAATGCGGGACAGTTGGAGATCACCTGGCAGACGTGGAGCCAGGAGCAGTTTGATACCATTCGCAGGAACAATGAGCTGGCGGAGCGGCGATTTTATCACAACAGTTTTGACATCCAGAGGCGGGAGTATTGGGAGTCTTATCCGCCGGTGTTTCTGAACAAGCTGGGGTTTAATTATTACACCGACAGCAGGCATACGAGCGTCTATTTTCCGTGCTGGTTCGCGTGTCTTTTGACCGGGGCGCTGCCGGGGATCTGGTTTTTGCGGAGGCAACGCCGCAGGGGGAGGGTTGCGCGTGGGTTGTGTCCTTTGTGCGGATATGACTTGAGAGCGACGCCCGGTCTCTGCCCGGAATGCGGGAGTGGGCGGGTTGAATGAGTTAAATGGGGATTTTCCTTCGCGGCTCAGCGGGCCTCTGGTAGCATCAATTGGACACCATTGTCCCGCACCGGGAGCCTTGCCGCATGGTTTCCACTAATCCAATTCCACGACGCAGTGATCCGCGACTGGCGGTGATTGTGGGGCAATCGGCACTGGCGCGGCCGGTGGCGAAAAAAACTTTGTTGGATTGCGAAGGGGGGCGTACATGAAAGGGTGCATGAGCGAATCAAGGCGGCAATGGGAGCTGCTTCAGCAGTATGCTCAACGCGGCGACCAGCAGGCGTTTGCCCGGGTCGTGGCGGAGCACGTGGACATGGTCTACTCGGCCTGCCTGCGCCAGGTTGGCGACAAGCACCTGGCCGAGGAGGTGACGCAGGCGGTGTTTGTGATTCTGGCACGGAAGGCCGCGTTGCTGCCGGAGCACATGGTGCTGGGGGCGTGGCTGCACAAGACCGCACGGTATGCCGCGCTCAATGCATTGAAGATGGAACGTCGCCGCAGGATTCACGAGCGAAGGGCCGCGGAGATGGCTATGGAACTCAGAAGCAGTGGACCAGGGTGGGTGGGATTGGAGCCGGTGCTGGATGAAGGGATTGCCCGCCTTGGGGAGAACGATCGGGCGGCGATCATGATGCGGTTCTTTGAAAAACGAAGCGTGGCCGAGGTTGGCTCGGTGTTGGGAGTTTCCGAAGATGCGGCGGGGATGCGGATTTCGCGGGCGCTGGAAAAACTCCGCTCGTTCTTTGCGCGGCGCGGCGTGGCGGTGACTGGCGCGGTGATTGGGACGCTGATGCTTCGCAACGGCGTGGAGGCGGCTCCGGCGGGATTGCATTTGGCGATTGCGGCGGAGGCGGGGGGAGTGTCGGCGGGCGCCTTGAATACGGGGCCGCTGGTGAAGGGAGCCTTGCGGATGATGTTTTGGGAGAAGGCCAGAGTCGCGGCGGCGGTGCTGATCACGATGATGACGGCCGGCGGCGGCGGGACGTACCTGTTCCATTACCTGCTGACGCACGGCGGGGGAGCGCCGACGCAGCATCATGTATCGGTGCAGGAAGAGGAAGCGGGCGCGTGAATTGGCCGTCGATGCTCATGAGATAGACAACCTGGAACTGACAGAGTTTGAGCGTATGGGGGATTTCTAAAAACCGCCGCGAAAATCGCGGAGAACACAGGATGCAGCCCATCGGCGCTGGTTGAGCCCCCGTGCCGGTAACAGGTGTTCTCCGCGCCTTCGCGGCGGTGAGAGGTTTTGTAGCGCTGCCTTTCCAGGCTGCGGATGCGGGCTGAAAGCCGGCACTACAACGCGGAATCCTGGCGCGACATCATTCCACATCATCCCAATTATCATCCCCGCCGGCCAAGGGGGGCCGGCGGCGGGGGGAATTATGTCCGCCTGCGGGGGACGTCGGGCAGATCTACCGAGACTCGAGAATGTATGGACCAACAAACGGTGAGTCGTTGGCACGGCGGCTGAAGCCGCCCCTACGATCGATGTCCGGGTCAGGGCAATCGCACGTGACCCCATTCTGTCATCTCGGCGGGGCAGGAATGCCCCGCACTCGATGACAGAAGGCGGACAGGAATGTCCGCCCCACCATTTACGCGGCATGCAATCGCCCTGCCGGGTGAACCTTTCGCCTAGCCTGCTGGTAGTATGTGCTGTCATGCGGTAATCTGATGGGCTGCGCGTTGTTTTGGCGTGGTTTTGAGGAGATTTGATGGCCGGTGGTGGCGAGAAAAAGATCAGGACGGTGGCGTTTGTGAGCCTGGGGTGTCCGAAGAATCTAGTGGATTCGGAGCGGATGCTGGGGCTGCTGGCGGAGGATGGTCTGGCGATAACGGCCGACCATGCGGCGGCGGATGCGATTGTCATTAATACGTGCGGGTTTTTGGAGGCTTCGAAAGAGGAGTCGCTGGGGGAGATTCGGCGGGCGGTTTCGATGAAGAGCGAAGGGAAATGTCAGCGGGTGGTGGTGGCGGGGTGTTTGGTGCAGAGGCACAAGACGAAATTGCTGAGCGAGGTGCCGGAGATCGATCGGCTGGTGGGGGTGTTTGATCGGGAGCACATCGTGGAGGCGGTGCGGGGGCAGGAGAATCCGCGGCAGGAGCATGGGCATTTTCTGGGGAAGTATCACGATCTTTCCAAAGAGTTGGCGGAGAATGCGAAGCTGACAGCGCCGGTTAAAGAGACAAAGACAACGCGGCTGCCGGTGTTTGAGGATGACCGGGCGCGGTTTCGGTTGACGCCGAGGCATTATGCGTATCTGAGGATTTCGGAGGGGTGTAATCAGGGGTGTTCGTTCTGCACGATTCCATCGATCCGGGGGTTGATGAGGTCGAAGCCGGTTGAGCAGATCATGGCCGAGGCGAAGGAATTGGCGGCGGATGGGGCGGTGGAATTGAATTTGATTGGGCAGGATACGACGAGTTTTGGGACGGACATTGGATATGGGGCGGGATTGTCGGGGTTATTGAAAACATTGGATCGGAAATTGGATGGGGATGTGCGGTGGGTGCGGCTGATGTATGCGTATCCATCGTGCTTTACGGATGAGATGATTCGAACGATCGGGGAGAGCTCGCGGATTGTGAAATACATTGATATGCCGCTTCAGCATATCAACGATGAGATGTTGACGCGGATGAAGCGGAGGGTGACGCGGAAACAGATTGAAGTATTGCTGGAGAAGCTGCGGAAATGGGTGCCGGGGATCGCGATTCGGACGACGTTTATTGCGGGAGCGCCGGGGGAAACGGAACAGCAGCATGGGGAGCTGGTGAGATTTGTGAGGGAGTTTGGGTTTGAGATGATGGGGGTGTTTGCGTATTCGCAGGAACCGGGGACGCCGATGGGGAAGATGGAGGGGCAGTTGCCTGACTCGGTGAAGAAGAGCCGGGTCGAGGAACTGATGTTGGCGCAGCAGGAGGTGGCGTTTGCGAAGGCGAAGGGGATGAAGGGGAAGAAGATTGAGGTGCTGGTGGATCGGCCGGCGGATCGGGATGAGGACAAGTGGGTGGCCAGGGCGGCGTTTCAGGCGCCGGAGATTGATTCGGTGACGGTGGTCAATGCGGAGAGGTTGTATCCGGGGCAGATTCTGGAAGTGAGCGTTTGCGGCTCGCAGCAATACGATCTTGTGGCCGAATTGCCGAAGCGCACAGCGCGCAGTCTGCGGGTTGTTACCGGAAAGTGTTAGCGGGGCGGCTGCTGCGGAAATCTCTCAATATCAACATCGCCGTCAGGGGGAAAACCAAATACAGGATGCAGTAGAAAATGCGCCCGGTGATGAAGAGCATCGTCTGATTGGGTGGGCCACTGACCGTGCTCATATTCATGTAGCGAGCCGTGTAGACGATCATCTCTACAATTCCAGCAGCGATTGTGCCCAAGACACCGACAACCATCAGCGGATAGACGTAGTTCTCCTGAAGCAAAAGTATTCCAGCAACAAGCAGAACAATGCCGAAAGCCATTTGCGCCAGCTTCACTCCTTGGAGAACCGGTAGAACGCCGGCGAGAAACGAACTTGTCCGGTAGCTGAGCATCCCAGTGAGGCCGACGATGGCATTGGCAGCGCCGAAGATCAAAGTACACAGGCCAATGGTCCTCAGGATCCGCGGCCAGGGATTGGGTGTTTCGTTGTAGTAGGGCACAGGCTTTACCGGGCGCGGGTCCATCGATCCTCCCTGATAGGTAACGCGATCATCCCCGCCATTGCCGACTCGTCAATTCCCCGTACAATCCGGCCGGTTATGTTTCGTCATGTCCCTAATGCCCTCACGGGGCTGCGGCTGGTGCTGGCGTTGGTGTTTTTTGCGATGTTGGCATGGTACCAGTACGAGGGGCGGGGGAACTGGCTGCTCAACGTGGCGTTTGTGGTTTACGTCATCGCGCTGGTGACGGATTTTCTGGATGGGTATCTGGCCCGGCGGTGGCACGTCGAGGGGGCGTTTGGGCGGATCGTCGATCCGTTTGTGGACAAGATCCTGGTGCTGGGGACATTCATATTTTTTGCGGGGAAGAACTTTGTCATTCCCGATCCGTCGTTTCCGGCCAGCGATAATGTGTTTCGAACCATCACCGGGGTTGCGCCGGGGATCGTGGTGATTTTGCTGGGGAGGGAATTGCTGGTGACGAGCCTGCGGGGGGCGGCGGAGTCGGCGGGGGAGAATTTTGGGGCCGCTTTTGCGGGGAAATTCAAGATGGGGTTTCAGTCGGGGACGATCCTGGCGATTTTGCTGTACGTGAACTATCACGAGCGGCTGCTGGAGATGGGGACCGAGCCGATTGCCCGATACATTCGCAACTTTGGGATCTGGGGGACGGTGGCGATCACGCTGTTTAGCGGGATTCAGTATATTCAGAAGGCGGTGGTGTTGTATCGGGCGCAGAAGGTGAGTTAACAGGGTTGGGGGTTGCGGGTTCAGGGAAGAAGCATGGGCGAGCTTTGGAAGACGATTATTCTGGGGATCGTGGAAGGGCTGACCGAGTTTGTGCCGATCAGTTCGACGGGGCACTTGCTGCTGTGCGAGAGGTGGATGAGCATCAACCTGGATGAGCCGTTTTGGAAGATGTTCACGGTGTTCATTCAGATCGGGGCGATATTGGCGGTGGTGGTGTATTTCCGGTATCGGATCGTGCAGTTGCTTTCGGGGAGTGTAAGCGGGAATACGGTTTCGCAGCGGCTGGTGATGATGGTGATGGTGGGGACGATTCCGGTGCTGGTGGTGGGGTATCTGTTTCACAAGTGGGTGGAGAAGTACATGGAGCGGCCGGTGCCGATCGCGCTGGCGCTATTGATCGGGGGGCTGATCATGATCGCGGTGGAATGGGCGCGGCCGGGGACGCGCACGCGACAGATTGAGCATCTGACCTGGGGGCAGGCGATGGGGATTGGGTGCGCGCAGGTGCTGGCGGTTTTGTTTCCGGGGACTTCGAGGTCGGCGGCGACGATCATCGCGGGATTGGTGGGCGGTATGTCGCGGCAGGCGGCGGCCGAGTTCAGCTTTTTGCTGGCGATTCCGGCCATGTCGGCGGCATCGGGTTATAGCCTGCTGAAGGGGGCGGGAGGGATGAGTGGGCAGCAGATCATGCTGCTGCTGGTGGGGACGCTGGTGTCGTTTCTGGTGGCATGGGGGGTGATCGCGGTGTTCATGGAATATATTCGCAAGCGGACGTTTACGCCGTTTGGGGTGTATCGGATTTTGCTGGGGGTTGTGGTGCTGGTGCTGCTGCGAAGGGGATAGTGGGAGGGTAGACTGAGGAAGTGCGGATGAGTACATCCGCGTCGGGCAGGAGTGCCCGACTTACCGGGGAATCACGGATGGAGGCAGAGGTGGAATCAACATCAGTAACCTGTCCGAAGTGCCAGCACAGTTTTCCGCTCACTGCGGCGATTGAGCGGCCGATTGTGGAGAAACTGGAGCAGCAGCTTGCGCAGAGATTGGTGGAGGAGCGCGCCAAGATCGTGGCCGAGCAGGCGCGCAAGGCGAAGGAGCAGGTGAGCATTCAGCTTTGCGATCTTCAGGCGCAGATTGAGGAGAAGGGAAAGAAGCTGCTGGCGGCGGAGAAGCAGCAGCTCGAATTGTTGAAGCAGAAGCGCGAGCTGGATGAGCAGAAGCGGGTGTTTGAGGTTGAGAAGGCGAAGCAAATTGAGGCCGAGCGGGAATTGATTCGGGGTGAGGCGAAGAAGGCGGCGGTGGAGGAGGTGACGCTGGGAATGCGGGACCTACAGGAGAAGCTGGCGGCCAAGGATAAGAAGCTGGCCGAGACGCAGGGGGCGGAGCTGAAATTGCGGCAGGAGAAGGCGGAGTTTGAGGAGCAGAAGCGAGCGTTCGAATTGGAGGTGGCGCGGCGGACGGATTTGGTGAAGGAGGCGGTTGCGAAACAGAAGGATGAGGAATTTCGGCTGAAGGAATTGGAGTTTGCGAAGAAAGAGGAAGGGTGGAAGCGTCAGGTTGACGAGATGAAGCGCCAGGTGGAACAGGGCTCGCAGCAGGCGCAGGGGGAGGCGCTGGAGGTGGATTTGGAGGGAAGACTGCGAGGATGTTTTGAGGAAGATGAGATCGTCGAGGTGGCCAAGGGGATTCATGGGGGAGATGTGTTGCAGCATGTGAAGGATGAGATGGGGCACGCGTGCGGGGTGATCATCTGGGAGTGCAAGCGGACCAAGACATGGAGCGAGGGGTGGCTTGGGAAGCTCAAGGACGACAAGCTGGCGGCCAAGGCGCAGATTGGGGTGATTGTTTCGAGCGCGATGCCCAAAGAAGTCGCCAGCTTTGAATGCCGGGAGGGAATCTGGGTGACAACGCCTGGATTGGCGTTGCAACTGGCGGGGGCGTTGCGGTTGACGCTGATCGAGGTGGCGGCGGCGCGGCGGTCGGTGGAAGGGATGCAGGGAAAAATGGAGCTGGTGTACGAGTACATTTCCGGGCCGCAGTTCAAGGCGCGGGTGATGGCGATCGTGGAGGGGTTTCAGACGATGCGGGAGGAGCTGGAGGCCGAGAAGAAGGTCATCCAGAAGGTGTGGGCCAAGCGCGAGAAGCTTTTGGACAAAGTGCTGAACAACACGGTGGGGATGCACGGAGATGTGGCCGGGATCATCGGCAAATCGCTGCCGATGATCGAGGACCTGGAGCTTTCGGCACTGGCGGATGAGCCTGAGGATGAAGATCCGCATTTCCGCTTGCGAGCGATTCGAGAGCAATAGCAATCCATGCGACGATCGAGGAAGAAGCAAGTTCAACTCATCGCCAATGGCGATTTGCGGCTCAGCGCCAATCAGACGTGTTGGGCGGCGCAGGCGGCGATGGAGAGAGCCCTGGGGGAGGCGGTGGCGGAGGAGGGATTTCGCGTAGTACGGGCGCATCCGTTTAAGGAGAAGGAGGGGCATGGGTTTATCGGGTCGCAGAAGGAGGGGATGGAGGTTTTTCGCGAAATCGATGCGGATGCGCCGCTGATTGTGGCGGAGGCGGTATGGCAATATTCGCACCATGTGCTGCACGGGTTGATTTCGCACCGCGGGGCGATTTTGACGGTGGCGAACTGGTCGGGGCGGTGGCCGGGACTGGTGGGGATGCTGAATCTCAACGGATCGATGACCAAGGCGGGCGTGGGGTATTCGACGATCTGGTCGGAGGATTTCAAGGACACGTTTTTCAAGAGGCATCTGGCCGAGTGGCTGCGGAAAGGGAAAACGCGGCATGGGGCGGGGCACGTGAGGAAGTTTTCGGAAATGAGGGTGGGGCGCAGCGAGAAGAAATTGGGCCAGAAGCTGGCCGAGGAATTGCGGCGGGAGAAGGCGATCATGGGGGTGTTCGACGAGGGGTGCATGGGGATGTACAACGCAATCATTCCGGATGAGTTGCTGCACCAGACGGGGGTTTACAAGGAGAGGTTGAGCCAGTCAGCGCTCTATTACGAGACGATGCAGGTCAAGGAGGAAGAAGCGGCCCAGACACGGCGATGGATGGAAGATGCGGGGATGAAGTTTGTGGTGGGGGCGAGCGAGGAGTCACAGCTCACGTGGCCGCAGGTTCACTTGCAGTGCAAGATGTACGTGGCGGCGGCGCGGATGGCCGAGGATTTTGGGTGCGAGGCGATCGGGATTCAGTATCAGCAGGGGCTGAAGGATTTGCTGCCGGCATCCGACCTGGTGGAGGGGATGTTGAACAATTCGCAGCGGCCGCCGGTGATGAGCCGGGACGGGTCGCACATCATCCGGGAGGGGGAGCCGATTGTGCACTTCAATGAGGTGGATGAGTGCGCGGGGTTGGATGGGATGATGACGCGTCGGGTACACAAGGCGTTGCATCAGCCGGTGGAAAATACCTTGCACGATCTGAGGTGGGGGGATGTGGATCGGTCGGGGACGGTTGAGGATTATGTGTGGGTGTTTTTGATTTCGGGATCCGCGCCGCCGGCGCATTTTGTGGATGGATGGAAGGGAGCGAGCAGTGAGAGGCAGCCGGCGATGTATTTCCGGCTGGGCGGGGGCACGTTGAAGGGCATCTCGAAGCCGGGGGAGATTGTCTGGTCGCGGATTTATGTGGCGGATGGAAGTTTGAAGATGGATCTGGGGCGGGCGGGGGTGGTGGAGCTGCCGAAGGAGGAGACGCAGCGGCGGTGGGATGCGACGACGTCGCAGTGGCCGATCATGCACGCGGTGACGTATGGGATTTCGCGGGACCAGATGATGGGGAGGCACAAGGCGAATCATATTCAGGTGGCATATGCGAATTCGGCCGCGGGGGCGGATCGGGCGATGATGGTCAAGGCGGCGATGGCGGAGGCGCTGGGGATGGAAGTGGCGGTCTGCGGCACCAGGAAAAACGGGCAGGAGTTTTAGCCGCCGAAATGAGACATTGCAGGTGGACGAGAAAGGGCCGGGCATCTTATAGATGAGCTGGGGGGTGTTGCAGGAGCAGCCCGATGTCCGAATTCATGTTCGCCACCGGAATCGAGAACAGCTACCCGACGATTGAGGTGAACGGGCGGAAGAAGCGCGTGGATGAGATGGAGAAGTGCGGGCACTATGCGCGCTGGCGGGAGGATTTTGAGCTGACGAAGCAACTGGGGATTGGATATTTGCGCTATGGGCCGCCGCTGCATCGGGCACACCTGGGGCCGGGGAAGTATGACTGGGGATTCAGCGATCAAACGTTTGGGGCGCTGCGGGAGATGGGGATCACGCCGATTGCCGACTTGTGTCACTTCGGGGTGCCCGACTGGGTGGGAGGATTTCAGAATCCGGATTGGCCGAGGTTGTTTGCGGAGTATGCGCGGGCGTTTGCGGAGCGGTATCCGTGGGTGCGGCTTTTTACACCGGTGAATGAGATTTTCATTGCGGCCATGTTTTCGGCCGGGCTGGGGTGGTGGAACGAGCGATTGCGCGGGGACCGGTCATTCGTGACAGCGCTGAAGCATCTGTGCCAGGCAAATGTGCTGGCGATACGCGCGATCCTCGAGGTGAGCCACGATGCCATGTTCATTCAGAGCGAGAGCACGGAGTATTTTCATGCGGATGGGCCCAGGGCGCAGGACCTGGCGTATTTCATGAACGAGCGGCGGTTCCTGCCGCTGGACCTGACCTATGCCTATCCGATCAGCGTGACCATGTATCAGTATCTGCTGGACAATGGAATGAGCCGGGAGGAATACGACTGGTTTGCGAAGAACCACGTGAAGGCGCGGTGCATCATGGGGAATGATTATTACGTGACCAACGAACATCTGGTGATGGAGGATGGGCGGGTGGAGGACTCGGGGGAGATCTTCGGCTATTACGTGCTGACCCGGCAGTATTACGACCGTTACCGGCTGCCGGTGATGCACACGGAGACGAATTTCAAGGATGCGGAACGTGCGCCATGGTGGCTGCAAAAGGAATGGATGAACATGCACGAGCTGAAGCGCGATGGGGTGCCCATCATGGGGTTCACCTGGTATAGCCTGACCGATCAGGTGGACTGGGACACAGCGCTTCGCGAGGATAATGGGACGGTCAATCCGTGTGGGCTGTTTGATCTCAATCGGAAGATTCGTCCTGTGGGCGAGGCGTATCGCAAGCTGATTGCCCGTTGGCGGGATATTCTGCCGACGGAGAGCTACAGCATCCGCATCGATTATTAGGGAAGGTGGACCATGAAACTGGCGATGGCTTTGCTGGCGGCGGCGATGCTGGGATGCGCGGCGAAAGAGAAGCAGCCGGTTGAGAGTGCGACAGCGAAGGAGAGACCGCTGGCTGCTTATGCGCAGATTGCGATTTCACTGCGCGAGGTGAGCGGGGGTGTGGGTGCGGTGCGGCCGTTTTATGAGAAGCTGGGGTTTGTGGCGGTTGAGGAGGGTGGAGAGCCGGTGCCGTATGTGGTGATGAGCGATGGGGTGATTCATCTGCGGCTGGACGAGTGTGAATTTGCATCGCCGCGGCTGGATTATTACACGAGCGATGCGCCAAGGCAGGTGCAGCGGCTGGAGGCGCTGGGAATCCAGATTTCGACTGAGAAGGCATGTGCGCGGAAGGTGAATGTGACGAATTTCATCGACCCCAATGGCCAGCAGTTGGCGCTGATTCAGCGGGATCATGCGCCGGTGGCGGAGCCGAGGAAGCCCAATTCGCTGCTGGGGAATTTTGGGGAGTTCAGCATTCACACGGCCAATCGCGATGAGTCGGTGGAGTGGTATCGGAAGCTTGGATTTGAGGCGAAGAAGTTTGAGAAGCCATGGCCCTGGGCGATTCTCAGCGATGGCCGGATGACCATTGGGCTGCATCAGAGTGATGAGTTTGCCAAAACGACGATCGCCTATTTTTCGAAGGATTCGGCCGAAAGGATCGAGAAGTTGAGGGGCATGGGATTCAAACTTACCAACGAGCAGAAAAATTCGGCGGGAAAGGTGGCGAATGCAGCCCTGGCCGGGCCGGAAGGGCAGATGTTTTTCGTATTTGAGGAATGATCAGATGCTGGGCGGAGGCGGTGGTGGTGAGTAAGGCGCTGGAGGCGCTGCATATGGGCCGGGGGGATAGGGGATGGGAGCATATGGGGAAGGAGGAAGGGCGCGAGCATCGGCCCAGCGGACGGCGAGGGAAACATAGACGCAGGTGAGGGCGAAGCCGAGGAGGGTCCAGAAACGCGGAGTGTGGCCGATCAGATCGAACACCGTGTCAATATAGATGACGGCGGAAGTGGAGACGGCGGCGAGGCGCATCAGCGCGCCGAAGGAGAGGTTTTTCTGGTAGATGGAGTTGAAGATCAGGCCGACGACCGCGTAAATCAGTGTGGTGATGATGCGGAAGATGAAGGAGAAGAGCAGGGCCAGCGGGAAGAAGAAAAGGACGAATTTGCCCACGGCCCAATCCATCCAGCCCTGAAGTTTGGCGCGGTCGATGTAAAAATCCAAATCCTTGGAAAGTTCGATGACGCGGGTCTCGCGCTGATTGCGGTAAATGATCTCGGTTTTGGTGAGCAGGATCATCGGCTCATTTCCCGGGGGAAGCTGGGTGATCTGGCCGGTGGTGTCGAGGATGAAGAGGGTTTTGCCGGATTTGGGCTCGCTCAGGTAGTGGGGCTGGGGGACGGGAGAGGAGACGACGCCTTTGGTGATGGTGATGGGAGGGAAATCGCGGATGACGGTGGGGAATTCAGTTTGAGCGAAATCCTTGAAGCCCACGTGCATCTTGTAGATGACGGGAATCCAGGTGAGGGTGAGAATGAGCAGGAGATAGAGGAAGCCGACGCCGCGCCAATTGGCGGCGACATCGCGATAGAGATCGGGTGAGAAGAGGGAGAGAATCAGTGCCCGGATTCGTGAATAGCGTCGCACGAGTGCCCTTTCGTGAGGCGGAATTGTAAGAGAAAGCGCAGAGGTGGTCGATATGCGGGCGTGGATTGTGACATTGCTGACGATGGTTTGGAGTGCTGCTGTGGCGCGGGGGGATTGGCCGATGCTGGGGCACGATCCGGCCAGGAGCGGGGCGAGCAGCGAGGAGGTGAGGCCGCCGTTTGAGAGAAAATGGTTCAGGATGTTTCCGGAAGAGGGGTTGATGGCGGGGGTGCAGCCGGTGATTGGGGATGGGAAAGTGTTGGTGGGGACGATGAGGGGGATTGTGCATGCGATTGATGCGGAAAGCGGGAAGGATGTGTGGAGTTTTGGGGCGGGTGGGGGGATTCTGCATGCGTGCGCGGTGGCTGAGGGGAAAGTCTTCTTTGGGTCGGCGGATGGGGGGATTTACGCACTGAATGCCGGTGATGGGATGCGCGCGTGGAAAGTGCAGACGGGGGCGGCGATTTGGAATGCGCCGGTGGTGCATGAGGGAATGGTGATCATCGGGGGACGAGATGGCTTTTTGTGGGCGGTGGGTGCGAAGAGTGGGGAGGTGAAGTGGAAGGGGAAGGTGGATGGGCCAATTTTGTGCAGTCCGGCGGTGGATGCGAAATTGAAGCGGGTTTATGTCGGCGCGGAGGATATGACGGTTTATGCGTTCGATGTGGAAAGCGGCCGGCGGGTGTGGAGGAGTGAAAAATTGCCGGGGGTGAGTTTTCGCGGCTATCACCCGGTGATCGCGCCGGATGGGTCGGTGATGATCACGGTGACTCCGTGCGCGGGTGGGGATGCGATACAGCAGGTGCTGCTGGAGATGGTCAAGGAGGTGTTTGGCGATTTTGCGAGCTGGAGGCACAAGAAGGAGGAGAATGAGGTTTTGCGGCGGAGGAATTTTGAGCAGTTGGCTCGGCCGGGGACATATCAGCGGGAATTGGATTATTTGAAGAAGAGGTTGGAGGAGGAGCGGGCCCTGCGGACGTTTTTTGTGCTCGATCCGCAGAGTGGAAAAGAAAAATTCGTTGCGCCGATAGTTTATGCGGAGAGCATGAATGGGCCGGCCTCGCCTGCGGTTGTCATGCCGGCCGGCAAGGTGATTGTGAAATACGGGGTGCTGCTGCGGAGCCGTTATGAGCATTATTCGCCGTTTTTGAACGTGGGATATCTGGATACGACCAACGGGCACATCACGCCGGTGATGGATGAGTCGCGGACGTATGGGTGGCATGACAGCTTGCTGCTGGTTCACGATGAGCAGTCGCAGATTTCGGTTGGCGGCAACATCCTGTTCAATACACACCAGGACAATGTGAATGCGCTGGATCTGGTGACTTTGCGCGGGTTTGACAGGCCTTTTGCACAAAATGTGCACGAGGTGAAACCCGGCGTGGCGGCCAGTATCTGGGCGATGCACCTGGCCAGCGAAGAATTGCCGGTCGGATGGGAATGGCTGGCGCGGGGAACGGCGGTTTATGGCGGCGGGTCGGCCATCGATGTGCCGGTGGCGATAGGCGGTGATTCGTTTTATTACCTGCCAACCCATGAGATCAATTCGGGTTGCGGGATCATCGCCTATCGCATGAAGAACGATGGCACGGCTTCGGAGAGGCGGCCGGAGCCGTCAAAAAAGATGGGGGAAGGTGAGTGGACGAAGGCTGGGGCAGCGAAATGGGATTGGGACATGCTGGCGATGGCGAGATTGAAGCATGCGACCGAGGGATTGCCGGGAAAAGTCATGGGCACGCGGCAGTGGCCGAAAAATGTCGAGGTGAACATCGCGGATGCGGAGCTGGATCGGATCATTTGGGAGGAAAGCGAAATCCCGGCGGTAAAAGATGAGAAGCTGGAGCGGGCGGTGGAGGAGTTGATTGGGACGAAGTGGAGAGCGGCTCTGTTCCCCGCCGCCAAGGCGCCATCGGAGGCGTATCGATTGATGACCGATCCTATGGAGACGATTTATACGCTGGCGATGGCGTATCCGCACTTGTCGGAAGGGTTGCAGACGAGGATCAAGCAGCGCGTGGGCGAGTTGAGGGGGATGAAGAGCTATCGTGCCGATGAGGGCGAGCTGAGGACTGCTTATGAGCCTGCGCCGGAGAAGATGATGCGGGTGGTTGAGGATGTGAAGCGGAGCGAGACGGGGAAAATCTATGTGTTGTGGCTGTGGGCCAAGGTGAGCGGCGATTGGAGTTTTGTCGAGAAGAACTGGCCGATGGAGGTGTCGATTGAGGCGGAGAGGAACGAGGTGGATTGTGGAAATTCGCGAGTGGCCGGGTTGATTGGCGCGTGCCGGGTTGCGCGGCGGATGAAGGATGAGAAGACCGTGGAAAAGTTGCTGCCGGCAGCGCGGGGGGCCATGAGGGAGAGGGTGAAGTACGAACTGGAACACAGCGAAGGCGGAGTCATTTTGCCCAGTGGCAGCCGGTCGATTTTTGGCCGGTGGCGATTTTTGACGCCGGAAGTTGCGCGATTAATCAGGACATTCGCGCCGGGGGTGACGGAGCATCTGGTGGACGTTTACGTGGATCACCACCGGCCAACCTGGTGGCTGGCGTGGAACGTGGAATTACTGTGGCGGAATGAATCGCCCTTCGGTTTTCCAAACGTTGCGGTGGATGTATTTGGGGCGAAGGCGCTGATTCTGGATCGCGATGGGAAGGAGCTGGAACGATTTCTCGATCTGCCCTGGTTTAAGGGCGATGAGTATCAAATTCAGAAGATGGCGATGATGTTGAGTCATTTCAATTGAGAAGAAACCCTCACCCTGCCCTCTCCCGGCGTACCGGGAGAGGGTAAATGGGTGCGAGTGTTGGTTTTCAGAAATTCAATGAGACGCCGAGGTTCCAGCGCGGTTCGTAGCGATCGTGTCGAACGGCAACGGTTTCCCAGTGGCCGGGCGTGACGCATTCGCGGCGCTCTACGGTGGTCCAGTGACCTTCGCTGACGCAGACGCGGCGCTCGATGTTGTCCCAGTGGCCGGGCTTCACGACAACCTGGCGCTCCTGATTCACGTAGTGGCCGCGCTCGACGAGCACGCGCTCGTGGCGGATGACGCGCCGGCCGCGCTCGATGGTGACGACGTCGCGCACTTCATAGCGGTCGGGGCACCAGACTTTTTCGCAGACGGTCTGATAGACCGGCTCGCACCAGACTTTCTCACATTCGGTGCGATAGACCGGCTCAACCCAAACCTTGTCGCAGACGGTGCGATAGACCGGCTCAACCCAGACCCGGCGGTCTTCCACGCGATCGCGGCGATCGTCGTAACGAACATCGACGCGTCCATCGCGGAAGCGGCCGGTGTCACGGTCACGGTCGCGGTCATAACGGTCCGCCTGGGCGAGTGAGGGTCCCGCGCCAAGGGCGGCAACCGCGGCCGCGCCGGCCAGGAAAAGGGCGGTCCAACGCTTACTTGAGCGCGCAACGAGTCCGGGGGTGGTTTTCATGGCATTTCTCCTAATGGCTTTTGGAGGCCAGTTGCACTGAATGTTTTTTGGCCGGCATCGGAACGACCGGATGCACAACCGTCAGGAATTGGACACGCTGGGGGTTGCTTGGTTAGGGGGGTGGGCGGGGCGGTTGGTGGTCAGGCGGAGGGTCGCCGGATCATAAATGCCGTTGTAAGTTTGGGTGTCTGCATCGAGCAAGGATGCGACAAAGGGGATGGCTTGCCGGGCGGTGGGCACCATCTGCTCCAAAGGCAGGTTCTGCGTGGGAAAGAAGGCCAGTGCGCCTTCCGTGCAGGAAAGATCGGAAGGGATCTTGGCCAAATTGGCCGTGTACCAGAGAAGAACAACCTGGGCGATATCACGGCTGAGCACGGTTGACAGCCGCAGCCGCAGATTGGAGATGTCAGTTCGACGAATTCGCGTCTCTTCTTCGAGCTCGCGGAGGATGGACGACTCGAGATCGTTTCCTTCCCCGCGGGCCAGCTCGACGGAGCCGCCAATGCCGGTGATCAGGTCAGGGAAGAGCTTCTTGTTGGGGGCTCGGCGCAGCAGTAAGAGCTGGCGGCTGTCGGGATGGCGAAGAAGGAGGACCGTGCGCACGTCCAGGTGCATGGCCCCTAAGCTACAGCCCAGTGGGCGGGGGATGCAAAAAGGGGAAGATTTTGCGCCCCAAAGGGGCGACGGTAAAAGAGAAACGCGGCGGGCTGGGCCGCCGCGCTGCTCTACATCTCTAATCACCGGCTGTGGCTTTCGCCACGAATATTGCTCGAGGGCTACGGCAGCCACATATAGACGTTGCCGTTCCTCTGAAGCTTGTATCTTTGTTCGATCGATGCGTCCACGCTGGTGACGTAGTGGCCGCCCATATAACCTTCAAGAATCGCCTTGCCGGTGAGCGTGAAGCTCACGTGGCCATCGAGGAAGCCCATGTTGAAGCCCTGAGCGCCGTGGTTGTTGACGGCGTCGGGCCAGTTGTTGAAGTCACCAGCAAACTGTTTGTCATCCGCGTCGGTGAGGGCCAGATTTTCGGAACCTTTTTTGACGTTCTTCTGGCTCTTGTAGACCACCGTCTCGGGAGCAATGGCGGGCGAGACCGTATAGCCGTCGGGATATTTGATGTTGGGCTGCATGTTCATGCGCGGCTCGTAGCTGTGGCGACCCGTCTGATCCGAGGGGTTGGTAGCGCTGTCACGGAGATGGCCTGGGTTGTCCACGCGGTTTTCGGTGCTGGGGCAGATGAAGGCCTTCAAATCGCGCACATAAATGGGCGTGCCGAAAGGCAGGTTCGCGGGAACGCCAGTGGCGGTTGGATAGGGGTGAAGGACGTACCAACTGTCATATGCGCCCACGCCGGGATCGCGCGTATAGCAATAGAATTTGCCCTTGTCGTCGTTGGAGTACATCTGCATGCCCAGGATGATTTGGCGCATGTTGGATGCACATTTGGCACGATTGGCCTGTTCTTTGGCCTTTTTGAGGGTGGGGAGAAGAATGGCGATCAGCAGGGCGATGATGCCGATGACCACAAGCAGTTCCACGAGCGTGAATCCGCGATGATTGAGTGGACTGATTCTTCGACTTGCCATGTTCCTGCCTTCGATTTGAGGTGTGAAGGCAATGTAATGAGATTGCTAAACTATGACAATAATAAATCTTGAAGATTACGAAAATATTACGGCTGGGTCTGGACGGCAATCAAAAAACGCGCGGAAATAATTCCATGTCGCTTCTGTCTGTCTTGGGATTTGGACGGGTGCTAACCAGAAGTTACGGGAGCCACATGTAAGTGGTTCCGTTCAACTGGAGCTTGTATCGCGAGAAGATCGCGGCCTCGTTCGTAAGGCTTGGGACGTAGTGGCCACCCATGTAAGCCTCAAGGATAGGTCTTCCGGTGAGGGTAAAGCTAACATGGCCGTCGAGGAAGCCATAATTCATTCCCTGAGCGCCGTGATTGTTCATCGCGTCTGGCCAGTTGTTGTTGTCACCCGTGAACTGTGCCTGGTCATCGTCGGCGTCCATGAGGACTGCATTTTGGGAGGCATTTTTGCAGTTCTTCTGGCTCTTGGGGACTCCGGTGTAGCCGGGAGGAGCCTGAGCGGGGACCTTGTAGCCATCTGGATAGGTTCGTCCCAGACCGCCCATGTGCAGCAGCGGCTCGTAACTATGCCTTCCGGTCTGATCGCTAGGGCTATCCGCGTTATTGCGAAGATGGTCCGGCTTCTCGACCCTGTTGTCGGTGCTCGGGCAGATAAAAGCTTTGTAGTCACGCACATAAATTGGCCCACCATAAGGCAGATTAGCTGCAAGGGGGGTAGGGGAGGGATGAAGAACATACCAGCTATCCCAGGCGCCCACTGTGGGATCGTAGGAGTGCCCGTAGAACTTCCCCTTGTCATCATTGGAGTACATGATGAGACCGAGGACGATCTGGCGCATGTTGGATGCGCATTTGGCCCGATTGGCCTGTTCGCGGGCTTTTTTCAGGGTGGGGAGCAGGATGGCAATCAAAAGGGCGATAATCCCAATGACCACAAGCAGTTCGACCAACGTGAAGCCCTTCTTCCGACAATTCAATCCAGACATAATCCGCCTTGAATAGAGATGTGCGAGGAACTTAACAAAATGACGGTTTGCTGACAATAGGAAAGCGAAAAGATTAAGAATTCATTAATGTAAGGCAATTTTTGCTATGGAGGAGCAATAAGAAACGCGACAAACCGAGGTTTGCCGCGTTTGGGATTGCAAATAAGTAATCAGCCGCCGCTGATTGTCCTATCGCCAGCTATAGACGCTGCCGCTGTCCATGAGTCCGTATCGCGCGTAGATAGCTGCTTGCGGGCCTCCAAGGCTGGGTACATAGTGGCCGCCCATATTGGCTTCGAGGATCGGTTTGCCGGTGAGCGTGAAGCTCACATGGCCGTCCAGGAAGCCCATGTTCATGCCTTGTGCGCCGTGGTTATTGACGGGATCGGGCCAGTTGTTGGTATCGCCGGCGAACTGGGCGTCATCGGCGTCGGCGATGACCATGTTTTCTGCGCTCTTCTTACAGTTCTTCTGGCTCTTGAAGCAGACGGTCTCACCGGGGCTGGCCGCGGGGACGACATAGCCGTCAGGATAGGTGTGTCCGGTCGCCATGTGCATGCGAGGCTCGTAGCTGTGAGCACCCTTATTGTCGGCGGGACTGTCAGCGCTGTTGCGCAGATGCTCCGGGGTATCGACCCGGTTGTCGGTGCTGGGGCAGATGAAGGCCTTGAAATCGCGCACGTAAATGGTGGTGCCATATATGTGTTGCGGTGGCGTGTTGGTTGCCGTCGGCCAGGGATGAAGGTTGTACCAACTGTCGTATGCGCCGACGGTGGGGTCGCGCGTATAGCAGTAGAACTTTCCCTTGTCATCGTTGGAGTACATCATGCACCCCAGGATGATCTGTCTCATGTTGGAGGCACATTTGGCCCGATTCGCCTGTTCCTTGGCCTTCTTGAGCGTTGGCAGCAGGATCGCGATCAACAGCGCGATGATCCCGATGACCACGAGCAGTTCGACGAGTGTGAATCCACGTTTGCGACGCATATCAGGTCTCCGTTTCGGTCCTTGCGTAATCTTCACTGGAGATATGTTTCTCCTAAATCTAACACAAGGTGAAATCTCACACAATAGAAAACTCTTTCAACAACCCGAGCTAAGATTACAATAATGTCATCATATCTTAATTGTACTGCAAGACTTACGTAATTCGCTGAACCGCTGTCTGGCCCTAACTTATTGCAATCTTTTACATGTAATACATGCTAAATCGAGCCGTTCAAGATGACGGGCACAAACTGTTCGTTTGTGCCCGCTGCTGAGCTATGAAAACGGAATTAAAAAGCGATCGGCTGGATCGCCTTAGCGGTTGTATTGGAAGCGGACTTCACCCTCGACGGTGACGCCTTCGCGAGGGGCGGGCTCGGCCTCGACGACGGCCGCGGGAGTGCGATCGACCACGACGACGGGGGCCGGCGTGTAAAGCGCGCTATAGAGCGGAACGCTGGCGGCCACAACCACGGGCCGGGAACGATAGACCGGACCGGAGGCGATGATCAGCATGGGTTCGGGGCGATACCACTGGCGGTAAATCGGCTGCTGGATCACGACGACCGGATCGGGCTCGATCACCACGACCGGCTGGGGCTCGATGACGACGAGCGGCTCGGGCTCGACGATGACGGTGCCGCCGCCGCCGACGATCACCGTGGATCCGCCGCCGACGACCACGACAGGCGCGGGGCGATAGGGGCGGAAGAGACGATAGCGCTCGACATAAACCGGTGAGTAGCCGCGATAGGAGTTGAAGCCGAAGAAGAAGTTGTCGCCGCCGGAGCCGAAGCCCAGGCCGATGGTGAAGGTGCTGCGCGGGCGGACGTAATAGCGGCTGTCGAAAACCGGCCGGTCGTAATAGCTGCGCTCGACGAAGCGGCGATTGACGCGGGTTTCGTTGATCACGGTGCGGTTGACTACGGTGGTGTTGACGACTTTCTTATTGACCACGGTGGTGTTGACGACCTTCTTGTTCACCTCGGTGGTGTTGACTTCTTTTTTGTTGACCTCGGTCTTGTTGACCACTTTGCTGTCACGTTCGGTGGCGCGGACATCGCGCGTGTCGCGTGAATCGCCGGTGGGGCGGATGCGCTTCTCCTCGACGATCTTGCTGTCGATGGTGGTCTTGGTTTCGCCGGGGCGGATGCGCTTTTCTTCAATAGTTGTTTTGGCGTCGATGGTTTTGGTCTCGGTGGGACGGACGCGGCGATCATCGGCGGCCTTGTCGGGAGTCTTGTCAACGGGCTTGATGCGCTTGTCATCGCGATCGACGGGCTTCACGCGGCGTGGATCGCCGCGGTCGTATTTGTCCGATGCGCGCGCGGGCTCGGGCTTTTTGGGACGAACCTCCCGTTTGGGCTCTTCCTTTTTTTCCTTCTTGTCCTTTTCATCATCCTCGCGGGCGAGGGTTGGCGCTCCGATAACCGGGGGAAGGGAAACAGCGCGGACGAGAGTGGGGAAAGCTAAGCCCAATGCCAATATGGTGATAACAGCAGTGCGTTTCATAGCCCAAGCTCCTTAATGGGGATGAGTATAGCCTCGCGGGAGGCGGACTCAACGGCCCTGTAGAGGTCAGACAGCAGGGGAACCGTATGGTTAGCTTCGGCTGGCCGATCCTTAAGATTAACTGATTTGCCCTGCTGAGGTTAGATCACGCCTGGAAGTCGCGGTTGGGACACCCGTTTTACCTGGCGTAGGAGGTGAGGGTGTCGATATACATCGCGGCCATCTCTTCCATATGGTGGACGGGGACGATGGAGGGGCGATAGGTGAAGGCGAAGTGGAAGCTGTGGCCGAGCGTCGTGGTGGCAAAAACCAGCGGCATCATCGGGCCGGTGGGGGAGACGCGGATGTAATCGAGCAAGGGTCGCGGATGGTAGGCGGTGGCCCAGGAGCGGTTCATGTTGACGTTGGAGATGCCACCGGCCAGGGGGAGGTGCTTTTGATAGAAGTGAAGCATGCGGTCGGGCTTCATGAATTTGCCGGCCGCGACGCCGGCGAGCATGCGCAGGGCGCTGGCCTGGGGGATGCCAACGCGTTTTTGTTGATGATTCTGACGGGCCACCATCTGCACCAGGCGCTCAGGATCGCGTAAATCGCCGGGGCGACAGACGACGTTGGTGAAGCCGAGAAAGAGTCCAAACGCCTCGGCCAGTTCCTGGCCGGAATAGGGGCGAAGATCGACGATCGAACCGAGGGCGACGCTGTGACGGCGCGGGCGATGCTTGAGAGGAACATAGCGGTCGCACACCTGCGCCAGGCCGGCCATGAAGACGTCGTTGAGGGTCACGCCGCGGGAGCGTGCGCCACAGAGAATGTTGTCGACCCAATTCTCGGGCAGCGAACGAATCGCAAAGCGCACTGAAAGATCCATCCCATTTCGCTCTTCAACGCGACGGGCCCGGCGCATGCTGGAGGCCCAGCGGGTGGCGGTGAGAAGGCCCTGGCCCATGGCCGCGCCGCTGCGGAGAATGCTGAAGAAGCGGCGATAGCCGCCGTCGGCGAGTTGCACGGGACGATGAATGGAATTCGCGGGATCGTAAAGGCGCACGAACCATTCGCGGAGAACGGTGCGGATGGAGACACTGTCGGCCACCCAGTGGTGGTAAACGACGCCCGCGTAATAGAAGCCATCGCCGCGGAGGACGAATGGGCGGAAGGGGGGCTCGGCCGGATTGTCGAAGCGGCGGTTGAGCTGTTCGGAAATATATTCTTCCAGGGAAGTGCCGGGAGGGACGACGCGCACGCCGTAGAGGCTCATCTCGCCGTTGAGGCACTCAAAATAAAATCCGCGGCCGTTGACGTGGACGCGGCCGAGGCCCAGATCGTTGAGCGCATCATGCCAGGCCTGCTGGAGGGCGGAGGGACTGGGAGTGCCTTCGATCTTGAGGACCTGGGCGGCATTGTAGGGATGCATCATATCCCACTGCCTGGCCAGGCGCTGAAAGACGTTAATTGGAGCTTTCATCATGACGCGAGCCGAGAGTCCGTGCCCACTGCAACGTGTAGTGCCAAGGATGCATTATAAAGAGAGTCGTTCAAGTCCGCGAATGGTCGTGTTCGCTGTTTTATTGGGGATTTTCGGCACGATGTGAGTCTGGGCATAAGAGGTAAAGTCAGGTGGGCCGGTAAGCGCGCAAAGACCGGGGGAGGAAGCCGCCGGTGTGGCGGCAGTAATCGACATAACCAGCGCCATGATGGATGACGAGATATTTTTCCTCGCGGCGGGCCTCCCATTGCAAAAATGTCAGCATTAAGAGACAGCAGGCGAGCATGAGGAAAGAGGGGAGCAGGGCCATGCTGGCCAGGAGCATGAGGGATTGAATCGCATAGATGGGATGACGGATGAATGCGTAGGGGCCGCTGACGATGAGCTGGGTTTTTTCATCGGGGTTGATGCCCATCCGCCAGGATTTGCCCATGCGTTTCCAGCAGAGGAGCGTGGCGGCGACGCCGGCGGCGATGATGAGCACCGCGATCCAGGAAATAATTTGAATGTGCGCCAGGGGGCGGAGGAGGTAGGGAAGCTTATTTTCATTTGCGAGGGCATTAACGAAAAAATGCGCGATCCAGAAGACGACCAGCGGTCTCCAGATGATGCGCAGGCGTCGGCCGAGGGTTTCAGGTGGGGTGAAATTGGCAGCGTTGCCTGTTTGCCGGCGCATTTTGTATGCAAGGCGCAGGGCACGGGCCCAATAGGCGGTGATGAGGATGCCGGCGATCAGGTCCGGAAGGGAGTAAACCATCAGAGGAGGGTCATTCTGATGGCGGCGGACTTGAATTGCCAGAGGCCGATGCCGAGACGTTGCTGAGTGTCTGCACGCCGTTTAGCGGCGGCTTGGCGGCGCTGGCGTTCTGTGGCTGATGCGCTGCAACCCACGCGGTGCGGGGTGGGCAGAATTCTTTCACCTTCTTGACGATCTCCTGGTGAATCAGCGCGTTCTTTTCGATGTTGAAGTGATCAGTGCCGGGCTCCAGAAGATCGCGCCGCTCGGCGCGAATGTTCACATTTTGCAGATTTCCCTCACCCTCGGCCTCGAGCGCTACGCCGCGGAAAAACGGCAGCATGTCGAGCAGGCCGGGCTGATAGATGTTGTAGCAGAGGCGTACGTTGGTCGGCACTTTGGGCGGCGTGACCGGATCGAGCGTGATGATCAGGTCAACGGTGATATTGTGCTCCCTGAGACGCTTGGCCATTTTCAGCGCATCGTCCGCGCCATAAGAATGGCCGATAATGATCAGCGGCTCATGGTTGGGATCGTCCTTGTAGCGCTGGATGATGGCGCGGCACACTTCGCCCCATTGGTCCTCTTGATAGACGCTGGCGCGAACGCCGGATTCGGCGACTTTTTTGCCGATGTCGTTGATGCCGTAGGACCAGATTCCTATGAAGCCGCGGAGCAGATAGACATTGCCGGCGTAGGGCTGGTCGGAGACGGATTGGACCCGGCCGACATCGCCGGGGGTCATGGACGCGCAGCCCGGGCCGATCAAAGCGCAAAAAATGCCCAAGGCGAGGATTGTGGGTCGTGCCATCATGTTGTTTAAGCCAAAGATTGACGCCACTTATGGCTCGACCGAAGAATAAACCAGCTTACGAATTGTGGCAACAGCCCTAATCGGGGCGGGGCCTGCCGTTCGCCTGATCTCGTGGTGGCTATGAGGTTTATGTCGGTTCTGAGAGGGATTCAGGCCATCTCGACCTGGCCAGCAACGATGCGATGCAGCTTCTTTGCCCGAACGAGCAGGCGGCCGGCCGAGTCGAGCCCTTCACATTGGCCGGTGATTGAATTGTCGCGGTCGACGATGCTCACGCGGCGGCCGGTGAGGGTGTGGTAGCGGTCATATTCCTCGAGCAGTGCCCCAAAAGGGTGCTCCTGGCGGCGCGACCAGACGCGCAAAAGTTGCCGGGTGATGGAGAGCAGAACGTCGGTCAGGTCGAAGGGCTTGCCGGCGATGAGGAGGAGGGAAGTGAGGTGATTGCGGATGGCGCGCGGGGCGTCGGAGGGAGCGATGTTGACGTTCAGGCCAATGCCGATCAGATCGACGCGATCGATCCGCTCGCAGAGCAGGCCGGCCAGTTTTTTATTGTCGTGAACGACGTCGTTGGGCCATTTCAGGCCGATGGAGTGATCGCCTGATAGCTCGGCTGCGGCATTGCGAACCGCCAGGCCGGCGATGAGGGGAACCTGATGTGGATCGCGGTCATGATCGATCGGAAGTGCGAAAGTGACGGTCAGCGCGCCTTCTTTGGACCACCAGGTATTGCGCCCGCGGCCGCGGCCGGCAGTTTGATTGGGAGTGAGGACGATGGCGGGGGCGAAAAGGTCGCCGCGTTTGCGGAGAAGGGCGGCATGATCGTTGGTGGAGCGGAGGCGGGGGAAGAAATAGAGGCGGAAGGGGCGGATGCCGGCTTTCAGCCGGGTCAGATCGAAGCTGCCGGATTGGGATGTCTTTGTTTTGGCCGCGGCCCTCATCGGAAGCAACAATAGCGGGGGTTTATGCCGCCCGCTATGGTTGCCTGCCGATTGCACACTCTCGATTCCTATTTGCACGCCAGCGATGTGCTGGTGAGGACCTCGCATGGCCGGGAAGGCTTCAGCGGCCGCTTTTGTTTCAGTTGCCTGCGCCGGGGGTGGAGATGGTTCCGCTGAAGGAACCGATGGTGGTGAAATTGATGGTGTCAACCAGGCGCTCGGTGACGAAACTGCCGGTCGCATGGGCGAATCGCCCGGTGCCGCCCACGATGGTCATCTGTTCGACGCCGTGAAGGACGCCGGGGATTTCGGTCGGGGTCGCTTGCGTGAGAAAGGTCCCGTAGATCGTGTCGCCATTGGCCGCCGTGAACTCAAACGTTCCGGTTCCGCCCGGGGGAGTGAGCGAGAGATTCACATCGTGCGGGATGGCAAACGAGAATTGGCCGAGTTGGGTGGCCTGGCCAGTCCCCGTGGGTTCGATGTGGAAGAAGGGGAAAGTCCCGGTGCGGGTGTAGGTCCCCTCGAGGCTGCCTTTAAAAGGCACCTGCTCTCCGGCGGCCACGGGGCCCGCGAGCATCAGAATGGCCAGGACCGCCAGCGCGAAGCTGACCGCAAAACTGTGACGCTTCATGACATGATTCCTTTTGGTCCGCGATGTTTTGGATGGACTTTTCCCGGCGCGCAGACCGTGCGCCGCGGGTCCTGGGTTCACCACGCCTGATTATCGAATCCGATTACATCTCGATTGGTGTGTTCCCTACTGAACTGATTGCGCGATCGGCTGGTGCGGAGACAGGCGGGCGATCAAAAAAAAATCGGGCATCCCGCGGCGATGCTTGACGCGGTTACTTTTTATTCTCAACCCCCAGCAGCTCGGCCGCCTCCACGCGGAAGCGGCGGAAATCCTCGGCCTGGCGGCTGTTCCTGTTCATCCATTCGACGGCCTGGTCGTACCACTTGCGGGCTTCCTGCCTGTCGCCCAGTTGCCAATGGGCCATGGCGAAGAACAACCAGTCGTCCGCGTCGCCGCCTCCGCTGAGTTGCATCGCTTTCGCCAGCGCGGCGATGGCGGGCTGCCAGTTTCTCACCCGGTACTGGCAGGTGCCCAGCGTGTTCCAGAAATTGGCATCGTTGGGAGAAAGCGTGACGGCCTTGGTGGCCAATTCGAGGGCGAAACCCTCCATTCGCAGATTGGATTCGGAAGTGGCCAGATAAAAGGCCAGAAGGTCGTAGGCCGAGGCCTGAAAGAAACGACTCGGCGCCCAAAACTCCCCCGGATCGGCCTGTTGCATCAGCAGGTTCAGGCGACCCTTTGCCGTCCGCGCGTCCCTGGGAAGCTGGGACATGAAAAGGTGAAGCAGCACTGGCCGTTGTAGGGCGGCCGATGGTTCCTCGACCAGGCGTTCCAGAGCCGGCAAATCACCCGCGGCTACTGCATCCCGGGCCTGCCTGCGCCAGGGATCGGGGTCGGCCGCCTCCACCGCGGCCGCCAGCCACTTGCGCATTTGCGGCTGATCATCGGGCGCGCGAGCCAGACAGATATCAAGAGCAGTCAGCAAATGCTCCTGAATGGGTTTGGGACGCGCCTGGACCAGGCTCGCGACCTGGGCAGCGGGGGGTCGTCCCAAAGTCGATTCCATAGTTGCTCTTGAAGCCCTCGCCGATCGTTGCGACGGTTTCCGCGCTCTTGAATCGACTCCTCCTTCACTTCCGCGCCGGGCCCGGTTGCATGGCCGGTCAGTTGCGCTGTCAATGCCACGGACGTCGCATCCGGCGCTGCTCGATAAGCGAGGCGAACATCCCGCGCGGCGTCGCGCATGCGCGTCCCCAGATGGTGGCGGTGAATTTCAGCAGCTTGTTGCCGACGACGCCCCGCAACCACAGAAAGAGGGGAAGCTCCCCATGGCGAAAATAATCCTCGCGATGGGCGGCCGCCTCGAGGTGGGCCTCCTGAATGATGTCCGAGGCATCAACCCGCCCCTGGAGCCGCGGGTCAAGCCGGAACGCCACCATGCGATGGAGCCGTTCCTGGTGCTCGGTCAATAACGTCCCCCCAGGCCTCCGCGTCCCCAACGGCGGCGCGTTCTAGAAGACCACGGAGTTGAATCTCTGCCATCGGCTGCACCACATAATCTCAATTGCGCAAAACGGGCCCGGTGAGACAGGTTGCCGCATCCAGCGGCCTGAGGATATGCCGCTGATTATACCCCATCAGCGAAATGAGGATTGAATGAATTGGGGATTACACAGGCACGAGGCTTTGCCGACAGTTGCCCCTGGGACCTCTGATTACTCCAGCACAACCAGCAAATCCTTCGCCTCCACCGTCGATCCAGGCTTTACCAAAATGTCCGCCACCTTAGCCTCGCGCGGCGAATAGATGGCCGTTTCCATTTTCATCGCCTCAATCGAGAGCAAACGCTCGCCGGTTTTGATCGCCTGGCCCTTTTTGACCGCGACCGCGCTGATCTTTCCCGGCATCGGCGCTGCAACATGATTCGGATCATCCGCATCGGCCTTGGGATGCTTGTGCAGGTGCCCCTCGACCGAATGATCTGGCACATTCACCTCGCGCGGCTGGCCGTTGAGCTCGAAAAACACCGTCCGCGTGCCATCCTCATGAACTTCGCTGCTGGTCAGGAATTTAACGATCAGGGTCTTGCCCTCTTCGATCTCGACGCTGATTTCCTCGCCGGGCTGAAGGCCGAAGAAGAAATTTGGCGTCGGGATGACCGATGTGTTGTCGTAGCGGGCGCGCTGCTTTTCGAAATCGATGTAAACCTGCGGATACATCAGATAGGCCAGAACATCTTCCTCGCTCGGCTCGCGATGAATCTTGCCGGCGAGCTCTTTGCGCACGGCGTTGAAATCCACCTTGGCCAGTTTCGCCCCGGGCCGGCCTTTGATCGCCTGAACGTGCGATGCATCAAGAATCACCTTCTGAATCACCTTCGGCCAGCCTTCCTCCGGCTGGCCAATCAGCCCCTGCATCATCTCCACGACACTCTTGGGAAAACTGAGCTGCCGGCCAGCGCTGAGGATGTCCTTGGGCTCGAGATTGTTCGTCACCATGAACAGCGCCATGTCGCCGACGACTTTGCTCGATGGCGTCACCTTCACGATATCACCGAACAGTTGATTGGCGGCCGCATACGCATCACACACCTCATGCCAGCGGTCGCCCAGCCCCAGACTCTTGGCCTGCTGGAGAAGATTGGTGTATTGCCCGCCGGGCATTTCGTGGTGATAGACATCCGCCGTGGGCGCTTCCAAACCCTCTTCGAACGGATAATAAAAATGCCGGACGGCGGCCCAGTATTCACTGATGCGATCCAGCGCATCCTGGTTCAGCTCGGCATCGCGCTGGGTGTGACGAAGCGCGGCCGCCAGTGAATTGAGATTTGGCTGGCTGGTTGTTCCGCTCATGGACGCGATGGCCGCATCGACGATATCCACGCCCGCGTCGGCCGCTCGCAGCACGCTTCCCGCGTTGATGCCGCTGGTGTCGTGCGTGTGAAAATGAATCGGCACATCAATTTCCTCGCGCAGCGCCTTCACCAGCACAAACGCCGCGTACGGCTTGCACAAACCGGCCATGTCCTTGATGCCCAGGATGTGCGTGCCCATCTTCACCAGCTCCTTGGCCATCTTCACGTAGTATTTCAGGCTGAACTTGGTGCGATTGGGATCGAGAATGTCGCCGGTGTAGCAAATTGCGCCTTCGCAGATCGCGTCGGTGTGCTCGCGGACGGCCTCCATCGCCACCTTCATGTTGGCGGTCCAGTTGAGCGAGTCGAAGACGCGAAAGACGTCGATGCCGTTGGTAGCGCTGCGCTTGATGAACTCGCGGACGACGTTGTCGGGATAATTGGTATAGCCGACGGCGTTGCTGGCCCGCAGGAGCATCTGGAAGAGGATGTTGGGGATGCGGGTGCGAAGCTGGATCAGCCGGTCCCACGGATCTTCATTGAGGAAGCGCATCGAGGTGTCGAAGGTTGCCCCGCCCCACATTTCCAGGCTGAAGAGATTGGGCACCAGCCGTGCCACCGCGTCGGCGATGTTGAGCATGTCGTGGGTGCGTACCCGCGTGGCCAGCAGCGACTGGTGCGCATCGCGCATGGTCGTGTCGGTGAAGAAGAGCTTGCGCTGCTTGCGGATATAGTCGCAGAATTTTTCCGAGCCCAGATCGAGCAGTTTTTGCCGCAGGGCCGGCGGCGGGGCGCTGAGGCGGTCATAGGCCGGAATCACTGGCACGGGCATTTCCCGCTTGGGATCGAATTTGCCCTTCACTTCCGGCCGGCCGTTGATGATCACATCGCCCAGATAGCCGAGGATTTTTGTGGCGCGGTCGCGCTTGGCGCGGAAGCGGAACAGCTCGGGAGTGTTGTCGATGAACGTCGTGGTCGCATCGCCGGCGGCGAAAGTCGGGTGATGGATCAGATTTTCCAGGAACGGAATATTGGTCTTCACGCCGCGCACGCGAAATTCGCGCAGCGCCCGGTCCATGCGCTTCACGCATTCTTCCAGCGAGCCGGCCCAGGTCGTCAGTTTGACCAGCAGCGAGTCGAAATAGGGCGTGATGACCGCTCCGCCAAAGGCGCTGCCGCCATCGAGGCGCACGCCAAACCCCGCGGCGGAGCGATAGGTTGAAAGCCGGCCATAATCGGGGATGAAATGGTTCTCCGGGTCCTCGGTGGTGATCCTGCACTGCACAGCTACGCCGCGCGTCTCGATCTTGTCCTGCGGGGGAACATTCAGCGGCGGCTCGTGCAGCTTGTGACCGTCGGTGATCAGGATCTGGCTCTTGACCAGATCAATCCCAGTCACCATTTCCGTGACCGTGTGCTCAACCTGAATGCGCGGATTCACCTCGATGAAGTAGAACTCACCACTATCGACATCCAGAAGAAACTCAACGGTGCCGGCGGCCCGGTAATTCACCGGCTGGCACAGCCGGACCGCCGCATCGCAGATTTTCTTGCGAAGTTCCGGCGAAATGTTGATCGCGGGGGCAACCTCGACCACCTTCTGATGCCGGCGCTGCACCGAGCAGTCGCGCTCCCAGAGATGCACCAGATTGCCATGTGCATCGCCAAGGATCTGCACCTCGATGTGCTTGGCGTGGGGAATGTAGCGCTCGATGAAGACATCCGCCTTGCCGAATGCCGCGCCGGCCTCGCGCTGCGCTTCTTCCAGCTTCCCGGCCAGCTCTTCAGCGTTGCGCACCACCCGCATCCCGCGTCCACCGCCGCCGAAGCTGGCCTTGATGATCAGCGGATAGCCGATTTCCTTCGCGGCCGCTCTTACTTCCGCTGGCTCGGAGATCGCGTCAGGAGTTCCGGGGACGATCGGCACGTCCGCCTTCTCCGCCAGGCGCTTGGCCGCCATCTTGTCCCCAAACATCTCCAGATGAAGCGGCGTCGGCCCGACGAACTTGACCTGATTCACCTCGCACGCCCGCGCCAGCTCCGCGTTCTCCGAGAGGAATCCATAGCCCGGATGTATCGCGTCAACCTCGTGTTCCTTGGCCAGCGCGATGATGTTGCTGATGTTCAGATAGGACTTGACCGGCTCGCCGCCATCGGGTGGCCCGATCAGGAACGACTCATCCGACTTGAAGCGATGCAGCGAAAAGCGGTCTTCGTAGCTATAAACGGCCACGGTGCGCAGCCCCAGTTCCGTGGCCGCGCGGAACACACGGATGGCGATCTCTGACCTGTTGGCAACCAGCAACTTCTTCATGAAATCCTTATTTGCCCGGATTTTCCCTGTTTCCCCGGCCCAAAGCCGCCGTCTGGGCCGCCGTAAACCGGCGGGTATTGTGGGGGGAAGGGGCCAATTTGCAAGCGAGGTCCGCACGGCGCAGTCGGCCGATGCGCCTCTGAGCCCAACATAGCCGGGGCCGATTTGAGCGCACAACTTAACTGGCATCAAGAAGTCGCAAACCCAGCCATTTTTTGTAACGTCAGCCTCAAATCGGTGATGATATAGGCCTCTTTTGAAAGGCGGGAACATGGCGCGGCACACAATCGAGCGGGTCAGGCACGTCCTTAAGGACAGGGAAATTCACAACGAGATAGCCCAGATGGTGGAGAGTAACCAGCCGATTCCGCTCGCCGGGCAGTGGAATGTGACGCCCGACATGGTCCGCGCGGTTATCGCGCCGCCGCAAAAGGGCGCCAAACGCGCCTCGCGGCCTTTCACCGAGGCGGTGGTCCTCAAATACGGCCGCCCATCGCTGTTGATCCGCAACGACCGCATCGATCTTCCGGATTCCGCCGAGCTGCGCAAACGCGTGCAGCGCGCCCAGCCATTTCTCGAGCCCCGCCTCCCCTCGGTGGGACGCGTGGAGCTGATCGATCATCCATCAATGCTCTATGCGGGAACCGGCTGGGTCATTGGCGATGGCGTCATCGTCACCAATCGGCATGTCGCCGAGGTCTTCGCCGCCCGCGGGGCAAAGTCCATCATTTTCCGCCGAAACTTCCTCGGCGATTCGATGGGCGCCAAGGTCGACTTCTGCGAAGAATACGACATCGACAAATCCTTCGAAATTGCCGTTGAGAAGGTCCTCTTTATCGAAGATCACGACGACATGCTGCCCGATGTCGCGCTGCTGAAGCTGAAGTCCTCGGCCAATCTCCCGCATCCGATCCCCCTGGCCAAGTCGCCCCCGGAGGCGGGCGCGGACATCGCCGTGGTCGGCTATCCCGCCCGGGACGAGCGCGGCGGCGCCGACAGCATACAGGCCATACACCGGGTCTTCGGCGACATCTACGAAGTCAAGCGCCTCTCGCCGGGGAGGGTTATCGCCCTTCCCAAATCCAGATGGTTTTTCACCCACGACGCCAGCACGCTCGGAGGCAACTCGGGCTCGGTGGTGCTCGACATGTCCACCGGCAACGCCGTCGGCCTGCACTTCCAGGGCGAATACCTATCTGCCAACTACGCCGTCAATGCCGGCAAGCTGCTCGATTACCTCGCTAAGCAGAAGGTCAAGGTGGTTGCGCCTCAGGTGCCCAGGCCGAAACCCAGGCCCGGCCCAGTGGCCGGCGAAGCGGTGCTCGAAGGTTCGGCCGCATCGGCGGCGGGCTATGCCGACCGCAAGGGCTACGTTGCCAACTTCATCGGAGCCAGCGTCCCCCTGCCCACGTTTGGGAGCAAGGTTGCAAGTGATGTGCTTTCCTTCCAGATCGCTGGAAAGGCGACCAAAATACTCAACTACACGCACTTCTCGCTGGCGATGAGCAAAAGCCGGCGGGTGTGCCTCTACAGCGCTGTCAACATCGACGGCAAGGATTCCAAGTCGATCAAGGGAACCCGTCCGGCCTGGCGCATCGACCCGCGCATCCCCGCGAGGGCTCAGATCATCAAGGAGTGCTATGGTCTCGAGCAGGACGGGAAATTCAGCCGCGGGCACATGACACGCCGCGAGGATCCCAACTGGGGTGATAATGCCCTCGCCCTTATTGCCAACGCCGATACCATGCACGTCACCAACGCCTGCCCGCAAATCCAGCCTTTCAACGCGGGCATCTGGAACGGCCTGGAGGATTACGCGCTTCAGAACGCGCGGCAGGATGACATGCGCATCAGTGTCATCACCGGCCCGTTCTTCAACAAGGATGATCCGACCATGTTCAAGGTCCGCATCCCCGTGCGATTCTGGAAGATCATCGCGTTCATCCACGACAAGACCAAAAAACTCACGGCCACCGCCTATACCATGTCCCAGGAGAGCTTCCTTCCCGGCAAGGAGTTCATCTACGGCCGCTATGAAACCTATCAGGGCTCGATCAAAGCCATCGAGCAGGAGACGGGATTGTCGTTCGGCAAACTACGCAGCCTTGACCCCTACAAGGTCGTGCCGGAGGCCGTGGCGCAGCCGCTGACGAGCTTTTCCGAGATCGTCTTCTAGAGGCCTGTCCGCGCTACCGCCGATTCGGACTCCGCGATATGCTGCTGAGACCTTGACAGGAGACATCATGCGACCAGTGCTGCGAACCAAGCTGGGATGGACCGTGGTTCTGTTGTTGGCCATTGTCGCCCGCGCGCGGGCGGCCGATTTCGACATCAAGAACTCCGACGAGTTCAAGAAGATCATTCCCGAGGGCGCCAAGGTGCAGAAAGAGGCCTCGGGCTTTGGGTTTGTCGAAGGGCCAACGTGGGTGAAAACGGGCGGGGGCTATCTGGTCTTCAGCGACATCCCCAACAACAAGATCATGAAGTGGACCGCCAAGGATGGCGTCACCGTCTTCCGCGATGACAGCAAGAACTCCAACGGCAACACCACCGACCCCGACGGCCTTCTGGTGACCGCGCAGCACGGCTCGCGCTCGGTCACGCGCACCGAGAAGGATGGCAAGATCACCACGCTGGTGGACAAGTACAACGGCAAAGCCCTCAATTCACCCAACGACGTGGTGGTCAAATCCGATGGGACCATCTGGTTCACCGATCCCGACTACGGCATTCCCAAGGAGCAGACCAGGGAGCAGGAAGGCAACTGGATCTATCGCCTGGATCCAAAGACCAAGGCGCTGAAGGTCCTCTTTACCGAGAAGATCTTCGAGAAGCCCAACGGCCTGGCTTTCTCACCAGATGAGAAGACGCTCTACATCGCCGACTCCGGCCCGCCGCGGCTGATCCGCAGCTTCGAAGTGCGCGAGGATGGAACGGTCGTCGGCGGCGAGGTCTTCTGCAAGATCGACAAGGGTGGACCGGATGGCATTCGCTGTGACAGCGATGGCCGGGTCTGGTCGAGCGCCGGCGATGGCGTGCAGGTGTTCGACGCTCATGGCAAGCTGATTGCCAAGATCCTGGTTCCCGAATCGCCGGCCAATCTCTGCTTCGGCGGCGAGGATGGCAAGACCCTGTTCATCACCGCCCGCAAGTCGCTTTATTCCATCAAGACCAACGTCACCGCCACGAGCAACATGCGCAGATAACAGCGGGATGACGCTGCCATGATCGCTCGGTGAGCCGCTGCATTTCCTGCACTTTTTTGCAATGGCGGGAGTCCGGTACGTCATTTGAAGCGGGAAGGAATGGCCGGGCCGTTGCGCGCCGGCCATTGCGTTTACTCTTACATATGAGGATGTCATGACGTCAGAAACCCCAGTGATGGAGTCGCTCGAGTGTCGGCAGTTCCTGTCCGCGGCGGCTCATGCGCAGTTCTTTGTGCAGAAGAACCTGGTTTCGGATACGGTCGCCACGTCAGCGCCGCGTCATGACTTGAACCTGGTGAATCCGTGGGGGCTGGCGGCCTCTGCTGATGGGCCGTGGTGGGTGGCCAACAACGGCACCGGCACCAGCACCGCCTATACGGCCAATGGCGCCTCGATCGGCTATACGGTGAAGATCCCCGGAGCCGACGGCGTGGCCGGCCATGGCAATCCCACTGGCATCGTCTTCAACAACACCACTGGCTTCGAGATCACCAAGGGTGCGGCCACCGCGCCGAGTGAGTACATCTTCGTCAATGAGGATGGGGTCATCTCCGGATGGAACATCAGCGTCGATCCGGTCAATGCGATCACGGTGGCTGACAACTCGCCCGACGGCGCCATCTACAAGGGCGTGACCATGGGCGTGGCGAATGGGAACACCTTCCTGTACGCGGCCGACTTCCACAATGGGGTCATCAACATCTTCGACAGCACGTTCGGGAAGACGACGTTCCTCAATGCGTTCCAGGATCCGCAGCTCCCGGCGGGGTATGCGCCGTTCAACATCAGCAACGTGGGCGGGAAGCTGTACGTCTCGTATGCCCAGCAGGATGCGGCCAAGGAGGATGAGGTGGCCGGGAACGGCAAGGGATTCGTCAATGTCTTCACCACCACGGGCGTGCTGGTGCGACGGCTTGAGCATGGCAAGTTCCTCAATGCGCCGTGGGCAGTGACCAAGGCGCCGGCGGGGTTTGGGAAGCTGAGCAAGCGGGTGCTGGTGGGGAACTTTGGGTCGGGGAAGATAGCGGCGTTCAATGGGACCAATGGGAAGTTCATGGGGATGATGACCAAGCGCGGGGGACATGCGGTCGCGATCGAGGGGCTGTGGGGGTTGGCATTTGGGAACGGTGGGCAGGCCGGGAGCAGCAAGACGCTGTTCTTCGCGGCCGGGGTCGATGATGAGGCGCATGGATTGTTTGGGACGCTCACCCGCAGATGAGGGGATGGCGCGGGGCGCGGAGAGGGAGGATGGAGATGGCGAGGATGAGCAGGAGCAGGCCGGTCGGTTCGGGGACGACGTAGGTGATGGTCAGGGCCGGGCGGTTGGAGGCGAGGGAGTTTTCGCGGCTGTAGATTTTCTTTGCCGTGCCTTGGGTGCCTTCGTCGCCGAGGATTTCCCAGCCGAAGTTGGTGGAGGGATTGGCGAGCCAGCCCTGAAGATCGCTGATCATGGTGATGCTGCTATTGAAGGTGAAAGCGCCGCCGAGGTTGGGGCAGATGGCGGTGGCGCTGTCGGTTTTCTCGAAGGAGCCGCCAAGGGTGGTCCAGGCGGGGCTGGTGGTGGGATTGGCGGGGACAAAGAAGCGATAGAGCCAGGTGGCGTCGTTGGTGGTGGCGGTTGCGCCGGAGCCGGAGCTGTTGGAAGTTCCCTGGCCCCAGTCCTGGAGTGTGCGGTGGAGAATCATGGTGCGATTGCCGTTTTGGCCGATGTTTTCGGAAACCAGTCGCAGGGATGCGCTGGTGATGGTTGCGCCGGCGGGGATGGAGGCGAGGTTGAAGTGCATGAGGCCGCGGCGTATCTCAAGGCCGGCGGCTTGATTGGATCGGCCGGCGTAGAAGGCGATGCCCGCGCCGTCGCTGAGGTTGCCGGCGGAGCTTTGGAAGAGGGTGTTGTCGCGATCGGGAGTCAGAGTGACGGTGTCAGCGCGGCAGGCGGCGGCGCAGGCCAGGGTGCTTATTAAGAATGACCAGAGACGGTGGCCCATTTTGCCCTCCAAGGCAGATTTGGTCAGGAAGCCCGTGGTAGCGATTGGGGAAGCTGCTCGATGAAACAACGGATTTCGTCCCGCACCCTCCTGTAATGTCCCAGGGCCTCCTCTTCGCTTGCGGCATTCTCCGCCAATTCTGGCGGATCATCAAATCCTACATGAACGATTTTGGCTTTTCGAGGGAATACGGGGCAGTTTTCACTGGCGTGGCCGCAGACGGTGACGACGTAGTCGAGGGGGATGTGCTGGAGGTCGTCGACGTGCTTGGACTTATGTCTGGAGATGTCGATGCCGGCCTCGGCCATGACTTTGACGGCGTTGGGATTGAGGCCTTGGGGCTCGATGCCGGCGGAGTAGGGCTCGATCTGGCCGGACTTGAGGGCGCGGGCGAAGCCTTCGGCCATCTGGCTGCGGCAGGAGTTGCCGGTGCAGAGGAAGAGGATTTTGAGCCTGGGTTTGTCGGGTGGGGATGGGGGCATGGTGGTTGAGGGATGATAGCAGATGGGGGTGGGGGGATTACACTCTTGGGGATGGAAGAGGTTGGGAAAGAGCAGGATGCAGTGCCGCCGCAGCGGCCGCCAACATCCCCGCCGCGGGCGTTTACGCAGGGGGTGGGGACGGTGTTTCAGTTTGCCGGGGGCATCCTGTTCATCGTGCTGTCGATCACGTGCTGCGGGAGCGGGTTGCTGGAGAAGGATACGTGGAAGCGCGAGGATTTGATGCACGTGGGGTGGCACCTGCCGGGGGATCGGCCGGATGAGCCATCGTATTCGGCGCTGCGGGCGACATCGGTGTCGTTGATCGGGGGGATTGGGTTGGCGCTGGCGGTGGCGGGATTGGGGTGGGGTTTGCAAGCGACGAGGAGATCCTCCGCTGGGGTGGCAGTGGTGGCGACATTTTTGGGGGTGGTGTTTTGGGGGGTGCAGGGTGTTTTTTTTGCGCAGGCGATGCGGGCGTGGATGCTTTGCGCGGTGGCGATTGGGTTCGTTTTGGCGTATGGGGTTTTCCTGGCGCTGGCGGTGGGGGCGTGGCGGGAGATGAGGCGTGATCCGCCGCCGCGGGGACATGAGGTTTTGCCGGAGGGGTTTAAGGCGCCGTATTCGTGGTATCACGATGATCCTCCGGAAGTAAGGCTGGAGAGGGAGCTGGAGCAGAGGAGGGAGAGGCTGGCGGTGCAGCAGAAGGAGTTGGAGATGCTGGAGGAGAGGCTGAGGAGGGAAAAAGAGGAGAAATGAGAGCCACGGATGGGCCACAGATGCACACGGATGGGATGGGGTTTTTTTGAGGCGCTGAAGGGGATTTGGGTTCGTTTGGTGGGGGAAGTTGATAGTTGGTGGTTGATAGTTGATAGCCGGGGAAGAGGACGGGGAGGGGGTAGGGTGGATGGAGCGCTGGCGGCAGGTGGGGAGGAGGGGGAGGAAAAAAAAGTAGTCGAGGGGGGTTGGGACGCGGTTTTTTGCAAAATAGGTTTGTGGCAAGGGTTGTGGAGAGGTGGGGCAAGGAAGTGCCAAAAAAAGCGAGTCCTTTCCAAGTCCTTTTCGAGTCCTTTTTGCGTCCCAAATGAGTCCTTTGGGCGCGAATTCGCGTCCGAGTGAATGAAAAGCGAGTCCCGAGTTGCCAGAGACGAGGGACTGGGGACAAGGGACATGGGAGGGGGGAAATGGGTTGGTTTTGCGGGGGAAATGCGACCGCGGAGGCGCAGAGACGCGGAGACGCAGAGACATGGAGAGGAGAGATTCTTTGGATAGGGGTCTGGATGACGGGAAGATGACGATTGGGTTCGTTTGGTAGTTAAAGGGTTTTGGTTTTCGGATTTGGGGGTCGGTGGAGGCAGAGAATCAGCGCTGATACGGATGGGTGGGTGAGAGCGGAGCATTTTCGATCCCCCTTTCGGATTGGTTCCTCCGTGGCCCTATGCGCTATAGTTTATATCACAGAGTTAGGGTTGTGTCAAGTATTCGGCCCGGCTTTTTTTCAGGTTTTTAGATGGGGGTTTGGGCGGCTTTTTGGAGGGATTGAGGTGAGGGTTGTGGGGAGGGTTTTATGGGAGTTGAGGCGGGAGGAGTTTTCCAATATTGAAGATCTGAGGGGGTGGGGCCGCGCTATTGATCTTCATGCGCGGATGCAGGGGGCGGTCCCCCTGCAACCCCCTGGCATGCAATTGAAGTAGCGTCACCTTCGGTGACTGACTGAAGGCAGTTCATTCAATGCAGGGGAGGAAGGGATGAGGGGATGCAGGAGTGGATGGTTACCGGCTTAGTTTCCTGCTCGGGCTCCCATCCACCGGCGCTCGGGACAGCGCCTCCTGCCCGCGCGGTGTTGGAGGGCGATGCGGGGCGTAGGACTGTGCTCGAAGAAATGC
>DASYUA010000185.1:0-32140 GCA_036001665.1 Tepidisphaeraceae bacterium | reverse complement strand
GGGCTTTTTTGAATAGGAAGAGGGATCAAAGATTTCGCGGGGGAGTTCTTCGAGGCTGAAGAGTTCGGCGGGGATTTTTGCGTTTTGATAATGGCCGAGGACAATGCGGGCGATGCGCAGGGAGTTGGAGTTGGCGCGATTGGTGCCGGAGATGATCATGATGGGGGAGGAGGGCATCGGAATCCTTTCTCAAAGCCGCGGGTAGTAGTCAGCGAGTATATTGTTCATGGAGGGGAGCAGGTCAAATCACTTGCTCCAAATACAGCAGGAGGGCTAAGATGCCGATGAGGACGTCTGATGCTCAAATCGGTTGAAGGCATATTCCGCAATGGCAAGGTTGAACTGCTTGAACCTGCGCCACAGGCTGGTGAGAGCCGGGTGTTGGTGACATTTCTTCAAAACGGCGGCGCGGTGAATCTCCCGGAGCGTGGAATTGATGAGGATCAGGCGGCGGATCTTCGGAATCGGCTGGGGGCTATCGCTGAAGACTGGCAGCGTCCCGCCATGGACGTCTATGATGAAATGTAGTCGCGGCGATGTCGTGCTGGTCCTGTTTCCTGATTAGAACTTGCGCACGGGCAAGCGCCGACCGACGCTTGTGGTTCAGGCGGATGATCTGAAGACCGGGCTCTCACAGACCATCGTGGCGATGATCAGCAGCAATATGAGTCGCGCTGGGCACCCTAGCCGCGTGTCCATGTCGCCAACGACACTTGAAGGGCAGATGAGTGGATTACTGACTGATTCTGTCATCCTGACCGACAACCTGGCAACAATTCTCGACAACGAAATGGACCGGGTGATCGGATCAATACGAGACTTGCAGGAAGTAGATAATGCGCTGCGGCACAGCTTGGGATTGTAGCGCGCGGGGATTACTAGTGACGCCCGTTCATCATTCCCTTGGCGGATTCATAGACCTGGACGCACTGGCGGGCGGCGTCGGTCCAGGTGCGGCGTCGGACATCGAATGCGCCGTGCTGGCGTAATGTGCTGGCAAGCGGGGGATGGCGGAGGACGGCGATGATCTTGTTGGCCATTTCGTTGATGTCCCAGAAATCAACTTTGAGGGCGTGGGTGAGGACTTCGCTGACGCCGGATTGTTTGCTGATGAGGACGGGGACGTCGTGGCTCATCGCTTCCAGCGGGGCGATGCCGAAGGGCTCGGAGACGGAGGGCATCACGTAGAGGTCGGCCATCTTGAAGACTTTTTCTACGTCGCCGCCGCGGAGGAAGCCGGTGAAGAGGACCTTGTGGCCGATTCCCATGGCGGCGGCCATTTCGACGATGCGGCGGATCATGTCACCGCTGCCGGCCATGACGAACTTGACGTTATCCATGACCTCGAGCACTTTTTTGGCGGCGGCGAGGAAATATTCGGGGCCTTTCTGCATGGTGATTCGGCCGAGGAACAGGACGATCTTCTCATCCTTGTGAATCTTGTATTTCTCCTCGTCGAAGCCGTTGCCGTTGAGGTCGATGGCGTTGTAGACCACTTCGACCTTGCCGGCATCGACGCCATAGTGATGGGCGCAGATGTTTCGGGTGAGGTGGCTGACGGCGATGACTTTGATCGCGCCGTGCATGCCGCGGCGCTCGATGTCGTAGATTTGCTGATTGACGTTCTGGCCGCTGCGGTCGAATTCGGTGGAGTGAACGTGAACGACCAGGGGAACGCCTTTGATGCCGGCCACTGCAAGACCCGCGGGGAAAGTCATCCAGTCGTGGGCATGGACGATGTCGAATGATTCGGTGCGGGCGATTTCGGCCGCGAGGGCCGCATAACGCTGGATCTCGGCGAACAAATCACCCGCGTAGGGAGAGCCCGGGCCTGGTGCATTTGGGCCCAGGAAGCTCTTGGAGGCGGCCGGTCTTTCGGGGTCAGGTGCGCCGATCACTTCCGTGGCTTTGAGGCCCTTACCGGCCAGTAATTCCTGATATTGCGAGGCGGTTTGATAGGGATCGCCGAGCTGGGCGTTGACGGTCCTGAAAGTGACGTGGTCAAACTCATCGAGTCGAAATTCGGTGCTGGGGCCGGCCAGCGGACTGTCGGCCCGCGGTGAAACCAGACGGACGTGGGTGCTGAAGGGATTGGAGACGGGCCGCGGAAGCACGAACATTACGTCCGTACCGAGGCCGCTCATCGCCTTGGTGAGCCCATAGCAAGCGGTTCCTAAGCCGCCGCTGATGAAAGGCGGGAACTCCCACCCAAGCATGAAAACGCGCATACCCGGCCACTTTCTCAAAACAGAATTCCAACGACCTGCTTAGCCGGCCAACCATCTCCGGCAAATAACTCCGACAGATTCCGAGAGTGCAAATGCAATCAGCACGCTCTGCCGCCCAACGGCGTAAAAGACGCCAAGCGGGGCAACTTACGATTCAGCGCCAGTACATGCGGAAGCTGAAAGATCGATGGAGAAGTCTGACATGGTCACACCTCAGCCACCATGGTGCGATGCTCCATCGCAACGCCCGGAGACATCACCGATCGGAAGAACTACCGCTATATATGATTTCCCAGCCTATCTTGTCAATACTACCCGCAGGCTTTAGCTCACTTTTCATACGCGTGCCTGCAAACTGCGCACGAACGAGGGCTTAAAGCGATCAATGTGCCTTAAGCAAAGGCAATACCACGAGCCGGCGAGGGGCAGTCGATTGCTTATGCGCTGCGCGAGGGCTAAATTTTCAATTGATGGATTCAACCGCACTGAGCATTTATGTAAGGCCGTTATCGCGAGAGCTGCTTGGGTGGCGCGGGCGAGGGGCAGCGCTGGCAGTTGCGGTGGCATGTCTGGGCGTGCTCGTCATCGCGGCAAAATTGAACCCAAATGGCAAAGGAATCGGCTCGCACCGGCAGCTTGGACTCCAGCAATGCCAATTTGAAGCGCAGACAGGTTTGCCCTGCCCAACCTGCGGAATGACAACGAGTTTTGCCCATTTCGTGCGCGGGCAGATTGTGGCCAGCCTGTATGTGCAGCCGATGGGGACGGTCCTGGCGCTGCTGGCGACGATGGTGTTCTGGTCGGGGCTTTACATTGCGCTGAGCGGCCGGCCGGCCCACCGGCTGTTGAATTTCATCCCGGCGCGATACTATCTGCTGCCGCTGCTGGTGCTGGGGGTGCTGGCGTGGGCGTGGAAGATCTGGATCCATGTGACCGGCCGCGATGGGTGGGGGTGATTCGAACGGTTCGCAGGGCGAATTTTACGGGAGAATGGATGCGGGGACTCTTTGCTTTGACATGGGTGACGGGCATTTGCCTGGCGGGTGGGTGCGCGAGCGAACAGCAGCAGCAGAATAAGTTTGTGGAGAAGCCGGCCTTCCTTTACGAGGGGCTGAAGGGGCACAGCTGCGCGGTGATGGTATGGGCCGATTGGCGGACGCGCACGGAATACAACCAGATTCAGATTGATCTGGCGAAGCTGCTTACAAAAAAGCTCGAGGATCATTTCCAGCCGAAAAAAGAGGGGAAGAAACAGGAACCGCCTTCGGTTCAATTCACCAATCCAGCGTCGGTGGTGCGCTATCAGCGCGAGCATCCGGAGGTGATGTCGATGCCGATTGTGGAAGTAGCGCCGCGATTGCAGGCAGAGCGGGTGGTGTTTGTGGAGCTGGAGGAATTCACAGCCCATTCGCCGGAGGCAGTGATGGTGCTCAAGGGACATGCGAAGGCGACGCTGCGGGTGATCGAGGCAGCCGGGGGCACGGCGAAGATTGCATTTGAGGAGATGGGGATTACAGCGCGCTTTCCGCCGGACCAGCCGGAAGGGGTGATCGCATCGGATACAGTGAACGTGCGGACGATCTATGATGGCGCGCTGAATTTGCTGGCGGAGAAACTGGCGGCGCGGTTCAAGATGAATTGAATCATTGAATCATTGAGTCATTGAGGGATTGCATTCAATGAGTCAATGACTCAATGACTCAATGATTAACTGACCTTTGATTCGATCCATTCGCACAGGACGTGATAGAGCAATTTGTGGCTTTCCTGAATTCGCGCGGTGGTGGGGGAGGGGATCAGCAGTTCAATGTCGCAGCGGCCGCGGAGTTTGCCGCCGTTTTTCCCCAAAAATGCCACGGTGACCAGGCCGCGGGTTTTGGCGGCATCGACAGCGCGGATGAGGTTGGCGCTGTTGCCGCTGGTGGTCAGGGCGATGAAAACATCGCCGGGATTGCCGAAGGCTTCAATCTGGCGGGAAAAGACCGATTCAAAGCCGAAATCGTTGGCCGCGCAGGTGAGGACGGTTGGATCGCACAGGGCCATGGCGGCCAGGGCTTTGCGGTTTTTGGCGAAGCGCACGCAAAGTTCCTCGGCCAGGTGCATGGAGTCGGCCGCGCTGCCGCCGTTGCCGGCGATGAGGACTTTTCCGCGATGGTCCCAGCAGGCCAGCAGCGCCTCGCCGAGGCGCTCCAGCTCGCTATGAAGCTCCGCAATACGGGGCAGAAGCTCCTGTAAATCCTTGATACTGCGGCTGAGGACCGGCTTGATCATGCGGCCACTATAAGCCTGCTAGAGCTTGAAGAAAATCCGGCGGCGGTAGAGGAAATAGAGGACACACCATTGGGCGAGCAGGACGAGAACTGCGTTGATCACATCTCCCCAGGCTCCCAGGGGGGATGGCCAGGGCGCTGACGCGGGTTTTTGGAGAGCATCCCAGGCATGAGGTCGATCGAGAATCCACGTGAAAAGCGGCTTGGAGAAGATCAGGATCGAGCGGTTGAACCAGCCGCGGAAGATTTCCGCAATGGTGTAGGCGAAGATCGAGTTCATGCCGACGACGAGGAAGAAAGTCCAGCCACGCCGCCAATTCACCACCTCGATCATCCAGTAGAAGAGCAGGAGACCGAGGATGGTGATGCCGCCGGCGTAGAGGCTGAAGGAGGCGGTCCAGATGCGCTTGATGATGGGAATCCAATGGCTAAGCGCCAGTCCGTCCACGATGCCCACTGCCGCGAAGATGGCCAGATACATCATCACCTGGCGTTTGGGAAGGTTGCTTCCGACGAGCTGGCCGCAGATGACGCCATAGAGGATGGTGGCGGTTGCGGGGATCGAATTGAGACTCACGTAATGGCCGGTGGAGTTGTGGTGGAAGAGCCAGCGCTCAAATGCTCCGCCCATGTTGGCATCGCCGATGGCCCAGGGGTCGGTGGCGGTGTGGTGGGCGTACATGAGCCACGCCAGCGTATAGAGGATCAATATCAAGGCGGCGGAGATGGCCTGAATTAGATAGCCGCGCTCGAGCAGGAAGAAGGAGATAATGTAGCCGACGGCGATCTGCTGAAGGACGCGGCGAAATTCGATGCTGATTTTTCCATCGGTGATGCAGGTGATGAGAATCCCCAGGATGATCAGGGCGAGGGCGCGGCGGAGGGCGTGCCAGAGGAGTTGCTGGCGGGTTGTTCCCATTGCCCGGCGGCGCGCAAATGCGAAAGGCATGGCCACGCCGACCATGAACATGAATGCGGGCTGAATGAGATCCCAGAAGACCACGCCGGTCCATTGCCTGTGGTCCACCTGGCGGGCCAGAAAACCCCAGCGCGGATCATCTTTCAATGAGCGCAGGCCAAAGCCGAAGCTGATCAGCGAGACCATGATCACGCCGCGATAGACATCCAGCGACAACAGGCGCTCTGTCAGTTTCACGGGCGGCGCTGGAGCATCGGCGTGCGAAATGGGCGATTTTTCAGCGGTCAACACGGTCATGACATCACGATAGCATCGGCGCAGTGCGTTTGGGAGTTATTTCGCAAGCTCGGCCGCCGTCCCCAGCCGGCGATAGGACCTGGTTCCCTCATCGAACAGATATACCTCGCGGTCAGGCTGAATTTTGGCGTAATACTCAAAGAGCTTGTGATTCTCCGCCCCCAGGTCTTGAGCGCGGATGATTCGCGCATCATCGGGCCAGGCTGCGGTCGTGTTGAACACCGGATCCTCGTCGATATTGCCCTGCGGCGAACACCGAAAGAGCACCAGTGCCCGATTTCCCCTCCAATTCTGCTCCCAATCATCGATTTTTCGGATGAGTGATGGCTCGAAGAGCCGGTCTTTCACATCACGGCCGGCCTCGGGCAGGGCGCTGAATGCCATCAGGCCGGCCCAGAGGAGTAGTGTCGCGCGCACCAATTCGGCATGACGCCCCATGGCGCAACTGAGCGCATCGATGCCCAGCAGGACCAGAAGCAGGACCGATGGAATGAGCACGATCGGGTAATAAACCTGGAACACCACCGAGATCGCGTAGAGCACCACAAACATCGGCAGCACCCCGGCCACCACCCAGCGCCAGCGTGATTTGCACAGAGAAATGCCCAGTGGAAGAAATATGACCAGGATCGAATACGGCATCGTCCCCTCGACCAACTTCGGCCCTCGGAAATCGATCCATTGTTTGAGCAGCAGATGCGGTTGATGGGAATTGACGGCCTCTTTCACGAACAGGTCGAAAATCCGCTGCTTTTGCGGGAGTTTGGAAACGGGGCGGATGGATGGATCGAATTTGCGAAATCCCATTGTCGTCTGCGGGAAGTCGCGGTTGCTGTAATACTGCCAGGCCGGCATCCGCCAGTTGCCGGTGATGTTGTGATTCATGATCACCTGGAGCGTCAGAAAGGGAACAGCGCCTGCGAGGATGAGGCCGATCATGGCAAGGCGTTTTTGCCAATCCCACTCGCGCAGGCGAAGCAAAATCGCCAGGCCCACCGGCACGGCAAAGCACGTCGCCTCCAGCGGCCGGGAAACGGCGGCCCAGCCGGCGAAAAATCCCATGGCCAGCGCCCATCTCATCCGCCGCTCGCGCTGCCAGTGCATGAACGAGAAGATGAGCAGCAGACCCATGAGCAGCACCGGCACGTTCGACATCACCATGATCGACGCCATCCGCAGCATCTGCACGGAGATCATCAGCAGCGCGCCGACGAGTGCTGAGACCGGATCGATGAGCCTGGCGAGAATCCAGTAGGTCAGTCCCACGGCCGCTCCGGCAGCGCAAATGGGAAACGTGATCAGGGGAAGATGCAGCCAGATTTCCGGAACGAAGAGGAGTGCGGCGCCCGGAAAATAAATCGATGCGTAAACGCGGTCGGTGATGAGATAGAAAGTTTCAAAAAAATCGGCGGCCGGATGCACGGGCATCCACAATTCTCCCTGCGCCAGCATGCGCATCTGGATGACGTAGCTCAGCTCATCGTGCCAATGGGGGTGAAGATAGCGGCCCTGGCGGATGGCGGTGAATGCGAAGTAACAGGCGCTGAGGATGGCGATGATGATGGCGGTCAGTCCGACGCGGTTCTGGAGTTTTGCTTCCAGCCATCGCATCCCTTCGATGCTCACCCGCCGCACCGCGGGGATGATCATGACCACCAGAATGGCTCCGCCGCTCATCAGCGCGGGGACCTGATTGGGCCAATCAAACAATGCTCGGCCCACCGTCAGCCACGCCGCGATGCCAATGATCAACAGCAGCGCAATCAGCCACCAGCGCGCAGCACCCGGCCGGTCCTTCTCGTCAAGCGGTGCGGCGTATTGCAGCGGGAGCGGCGGTTTCATTTCTGCCGGTTGGCGACCAGAAGGGCGCGTCGAAGGTCAGCGAGGTTCTGCTTCAGCGGCGGGGTGATCACCGGATGCGCTTCATTGAGAACCAGATCGACGTACGCGCCTTCGAGGCCCAATTTGATTGCGCCAGATTTCAGCTCACCCGCCTGAGCGCGCCGGGTGAGGTCGAGATACGCTCGCTGCACGTCGATCACCACGCTGCCCACGATCACATCCGGCGCAAGCGGATTTTGATTGCTGTTGCAGCCGATGGCGAAGGCGGGCTTTGATGGTTTGCTCGCCGCCCTGACCGCCTCGAAAACGCCCTGCGCCGCCGAATCGACGTTCTGAAAAATCACGTCGGCCCCCGCGCCCAGCGCCGCCTCGGCCTTCTCCTTGGCGCGGGTCGGAGAATCCCAGCTATCGGTCCAGAGCGGGGGCAGCAGCTTCACCGGCGGCTGGGTTTTCGCCGCGGCAATTCCATCGCGCATGCCTTCATAACACGCCACCAGCGTCGGAATCTCCATCGCGCCGACAAACGCCGCCGTCTTCGTCCGGCTCACCTGCGCTGCCAGAGAACCGGCCAGATTCGAAGCATCCCGCGCCTGAAATTCCACCGCGACAGCGCCGGGAATGTCGGTGGGGCAGCCGCCAACGATAAAATGAGTCTTTGGAAATCGTCCCGCCGCCTTGCCCACGTCGCTGGCGAATTCCTGGCCATGGCAGAAGACCACATCAAACCCTTCGCCGCCGAAGTAGCTCAATTGATTGGCCATCTCCCCGGTTTTCACGTTGGTGACGATTTTCGTCTGCGCCTTGAGCTCATCGCGAATCCGATCCAGCCCCTCGCGGGCCATCTGGTTCCATCCATGATCCTGATCCGAGCCGGGCAGAATCATCGCCACGCGAAAAACCTTCGCGCCTCCCACCTGAGGCGCGGGCTTATCGCACCCCAGCACAAAAACAATCGCCGCCAGCGCCATCCATTTCATGAGCACCTCATCCTTATTTCAGTTTTGCGATCAGTGCATCGGTAAACTCACCCGTCCCCGCCGTTCCTCCCAGATCCCGCGTCAACGCCTTTCCTTCGCCCAGCACGACGTTGTAGGCCGCCTTTATTTTCTGGGCAATTGGCTCCTCGTGGATGTGATTGAGCATCATCACCGCCGACATGATGCAGGCCAGCGGATTGGCCACGCCCTTGCCGGCGATGTCGGGTGCTGAGCCGTGCACCGCCTCAAACACCGCCGCGTCATCGCCGATATTGGCCCCCGGCACCACCCCCAGCCCGCCGACCATCCCCGCGCACAAATCCGACACCAGATCGCCGTACAGATTCTCCATCAGCAGCATGTCAAACCTGGTCGGGTCCTGAATCAGCTTCATGCACCCCGCATCGATGATCAGCTCGTCATATTCGATGTTCGGATACTCATCGTCATGAATCTTCCGCGCGCAGTTCAAAAACAGGCCATCGGTCATCTTCATGATGTTGGCCTTGTGGAAGACGGTGATCTTCTTCCGACCGCGCCGGGTCGCGTAGCGAAACGCGTAGCGGGCAATTCGCGTGCAGGCCAGCTCCGTCGCCACCTTCAGGCTCGTCACCACGCCCGGCACCACTTCATTTTCGATACCGCTGTAAAGTCCCTCGGTATTCTCGCGGATAATGACCATGTCCACGTTTTCATAGCGCGTCTTCACGCCCGCCAGCGATCGCACCGGCCGCACCGCCGCGTAGAGCATCAGCGCCTGGCGCAACTGCACGTTAACGGATTTGAAACCTTTGCCCACCGGCGTGGTCACCGGCCCCTTGAGGGCGACTTTATGCGCCTTGATCGCCGCCAGCGTCCGCTGCGGCAGCACATTTTCGTGACCCTGATCGAGTGCGGTCGCGCCCGCCGGCAATTCCACCCACTCCACGGCCAGCCCCGCCGCCTCAACCACGCGCTTGGTTGCGCCAGTGACTTCAGGCCCGATTCCATCCCCGGGAATTAACACGATGGTATGCTTCGCCATATCTGATCATATTATCGACGAACCTCGCGAAGCGATAATCGCGCGGTCGTTGCGCGGGTGGGAAAAAATGCCATGGAAAAGAAAGTTTGAAATTGCTATTGGCATTCCCGCGTCGAATAGCATAATGATTGGCGTCATGTCCGACCGAAGGAGTTGTCATGTCAATCCATGCATCTTCATCGCCTGTTCGTTCCGAGCCGACAATATTGGAAACACAACTGGACTCCATCTGCCTGACCCTGACCCACATGAGAAACCGCCTGCATCGCGTGCCCATGCTCGATCACATGACCGAGGCCGAGCGCGCTGAGCTGACGGCCGCCCTCCACCGGGCGCAGGGAAAACTGGCCGAGCTGGACAATACCATTCGCTCGCATGCGTGAGTTGCGGGCTGTGGGGATGATTCCAAAACAATCGAGCGGCCGCGCCCCATTTTACTGCGCCCTTTTTATCTCGACAATTTCTGCGCTCGCCACGCTCAGATTGGTGCCGGTTCCGATCGTGACCTCCAGCCGATCCCCTTCCACTTTTGCCGAGCCGGCCTGGAGAATCGAACCGTCATTCAACTCAATCTGCATTGCCCCCATTTGCGGCGAAACCTCTCGCAAGGCCGCCACAATCACATCCTGCAAATTCTGCTTTCTGGTGCCAAACAACACCGAACTGATCCCCACAAATCCATCCCGCACGGTCTGAACATCTCCATCAATAAAATCGCCGCTGGACATCAGCACGCCCTTTCGCGCCCCGGCCAGACCCTCGGCCAATTCGCTCGTTGTCGGCTGAAAAACAATCAGCGCCACCTCGCCGCGCGGAATCGAAACCTCGCCGCTTATCGTCGCCAGCTTGATAGTGCTGTCATCCATCGCCCGAACCGAGCCGCCGATGGTCGACCCGCTGCGCAATACCACACCCTTCAACCGGTGGGCCATCTGCGGAGGTCCGCCGGTTATCGAGATTTTTTCAAACACCGCTTTGCTCGGCTCCCTTCCCGGCGATCCGATGACAAAGCCGAACATGACTTCCCTGGGCAAATCAACAACCGCCGCCGCGACCCGCTTCCAATCCTTCCCATCATCCGAAACATACGCCCGTACATCCCGGCCATAGCGCGCCAGCTTCAGCCAGCAGGGCAGCGTCGCTTTCTCATCCCAGATCACCGGGTCCTGCCAGTAATTGTCGCAGCGCCGGAATTGCAGCCCCTCCCGCGCTGCCCCAAGAAACGCGCTGCGCGCCCGTGCCGATGGCTGATTCTCCCGCACCAGCAATCCCGCTGCCGCTTCCTCGTTGCTGAAATCGAAGCGCTCCATCCGCGCTGAGATCGATCCATCACCGTCGAGCGCCTGAAACACGTAGCGGAAGCCATCCGCCTGGCTCCACAGATTTCCAAACGTATCCTGCATCGTCAGCCGCCGGGATTCCCACTGAATCGGCGCTGATCCCAGTTTGGCAATCGGCATCTCCATCCACGGCTGCGGCAGCACGCCCTCCGCATCTCCCGCGACGGCGATAAATCTCGGTTCCGACAGGCTGCTGATCCCGCTGGCATTGGTCGCCTGCGCCACCGCCTTGTGATAACCGGTGGCCGGCTTGGCCCACTCCACTTTCCACGGCCGCCTTGCCACCGTCGAGATCGATTGATCGTCGATGAAAAAATCGAGGCGGTTGCCGGCGTCGTCCGAATCCCCTTCAATCCAGATCGACTCCGGCACTCGAAAAACCATCCCCTCGCGCGGCTGCCGCAAGGCCGCCGCCGGAACCACCGTCCCCGTCGGCGGATGAAGCTGCGACGCCGGCACCACCTGCCGCGACTGATTCGCGCTCGACCAGAACAATCGCATCAGCCCGGCCCAGAGCGCATCATGAAACTCAATCCGCAGCGAATGGGCATGACCCGCCTTCAGATCGGCAACCCCGCTCACGTTGCCCGGCCGGGCATCCCACTGATCAACCACCAGCCGGTTATCGATCCACATCCGCATCCCCCCGATCAGATCGGCCTCGAACGTGTACCGCTCAGTGAACTTTGGCTCGATCACCCCCGTCCAGCGCACCGCAAAACCCTTGGGCACGGCCGGATCGGGCGCGCTGCCCCACCAGAGATTCAGCTCGCGGTCCACCCGCACCAGCTTCAGCTCGCTCATCTTGTGATCGGCAAAATATTCCGCCCGAAGTCCATCGGCCGCTTTTGACCTCAGTGCCGCGGCCGGTTTTTCCTTCGGCAATGCAGCGGCTTTGCCGGCCGCGCGGCCAAAGCTGGCCCGTTTCACTTCCGATATTGGGACGACAACGGCCTCACCCCCGCCCGAAGGTTTGACCACCAGCTTCCCCCGCTCCAGGGCGACCTGTCCCTCGATTCGCTTTCCATTGGTGGTCTGTACGAATCCATCTCCCGCCGCGACCCCGCAAAGCGCCAGCATGCACGAAATCACCAATGGCCGGATCAAATATTCTCCGCTTCTCCGGAAATAACTGCCGAACCGACTCGACTCTACTCCAGTGTACCATCTCGCTGAAAAAGGGTTGACGAATCGCCCGCCGGGAGTAAGGTGAAACGCCCTGCACCGGCATTTGGCGGAATAAATGCAACACCCCGCCGGTTGCACAGATGTAGCGTGGGCGTCGCCCACTGTTTTCGACTTCAATCGCGGCCGTCGCACTCGTGGTTTTGCCCCCTGGCGGTTCATGGCGAACCGCAAGCCAGCTCGTCCGGCTGCCGCATCTTTGGGAGATTCGCTTATGAAACGATCCATTCTGACCGCACTTGGCCTGGCACTTGTCCTCGCCTTCTCGGCCGGTGCCCTGGCCAAGGAAGAGAAAAAGGCCGAGACCAAGACCATCAGCGGCAAGTCCGCCTGCGCCACCTGTGACGGCGTGACCAAGGCCGGCCACAACATCATGCTCGTGGACAAGGACGGCAATCGCTGGGTCCTCATCGGCGACAGCGACAGCTACAAGAAAGCCCACGAGGTCCGCATGGACGGCAAAAAGATGACCGCCACCCTCGCCGGTGATCCGCAGGTCAAGAAGGATGACAACGGCAAGGAATACAAGGAAGTGAAGGTCAGCGATGTGAAGGTCGAAGCCTGATCTGGTGGGTCGGGTACTCCTGCCCGACATTCTGAATTGTGGCACGGGCGCCTCGCCCGTGTCTTTTTTCACCGCATTTTTTCCTCTCCCGGTATTCCGCGAGAGGGCAGGATGAGGGTCTTTTTTTCCAAACGCTTTACCGCATCGATCTCGTCTTCTACGATACCACCATCATGGATGTCCCCACTCCCGCCGCCATCGGGCGGCTCGCTCATGCGCGCGCTCTAAACGAACTGGCCATTTCTCTGCGCGAAAACCGCGCCGCCACCGCCTCCGGCCTCTGGGGCTCCAGCGTCGCCGCGGTGACGGCTGCACTCGAGCAACCGCTCCATCGCCCCATCCTCCTCATCTGTGGCCACATCGACGAAGCCGATGATCTGGCCGACGATCTGGAACTTTTCCACCACCGCCGCCCCGACATACTTCCCGCACTGGAGCTTTCCGGCTCCCTCGGCCAGGTTTCCGAGGAACAAGCCTCCAATCGAATCCAGCTCCTCGCCCGCCTCGCCACCACCAAACCCACCCAGCCACCGCTCATCGTCGCGCCAATTCAATCGCTGATGCAATCGGTGCCATCGCAGGATCAATTAAATCAGCTCCTCTGGACCATCCGCACCGGCCAATCGCTCGAGCCGGAAAAACTGATCGTCTGGCTCTCCGAGCACGGCTACAACCGCCTCGACCAGGTCGAAGTCCCCGGCGACTTCGCCGTCCGCGGCGGCATCGTCGATATCTATCTCCCCGGCGAGCACGAAGAATCCGGCGAGCAGGTCGGCCTCTCCGTCCGCATCGATTTCTTCGATGACACCATCGAATCCATCAAACAGTTCGACCTCGACAGTCTCGGCTCCAAACAGAGCCTCCAATCCATCCGCATCATCGACCTCAAAGGCACGCTCCCGGAAACCGGCGACTCGACGCATTTCTTTTCATATCTCCCCCAGGACACCATCGTCATCCTCTGGGCCCCGCTGGAAATCGCCGAGCAGGCCAGGAGCTATTTCGACCGCCTGCCGGAGGTCAAAGGCGTTTATCCACTCAGCGCCATCCTCAAAAACGCCACTCCGTTCACGCGCCTGGAGCTCAGCCAGTTCGGCCAGGGTTCCAGTGCCTTCCCCGGCCTGGTAGTGGGGTCACAGGTCCCCGAATTCCGCCTCCCCATCCGCTCGCTCCAGAAATTTGAAACCGAAGTCAAAAAAGCCCTCGCCGAGCTGGCCGAATTGGCCCAAACCCATGATGTGACCATCTTCTGCGAAAATGCCGGCGAGCAGCAGCGTTTTTCCGAGCTTCTGGATCAAGATGCGCCCGGCCTCCGCCCAAAACTCGATCTTCCCATCGGCTATTTGCATCGCGGCTTCGTCTACGATGAAACGGAGGGTTCGGGGTTCAGGGTTCAGGGTTCAGGAGCGGAACCTGCTTCTTCCCTGAACCCTGAACCCCGAATCCTGAACCCTCGTCCCTTCGCACTTCTGGGCCATCACGAACTCTTCCACCGCTATGAACAGCGCCGCAGGGTCAAAAAAGTCATCGCCTCCCGCCCCGTTGATTCCTTCCTCGATCTTAAAACCGGCGACTATGTCGTCCATGTCGCCCACGGCATCGCCAAATTCACCGGCATGCACACCATCAACAAAGATGGCCGCAGCGAAGAATATTTGACGCTTAGATTCGCTGACAACGCCTCCCTCCACGTCCCCGCCTCGCGTATCAACCTCATTCAAAAATATGTCGGCGGCTTCCACGGCCATCCCAGGCTCTCGCGCCTCGGCTCCGGCTCGTGGGAAAAAGAAAAGGCCAAGGTCTCCGAAGCCGTCATGGACATGGCGTCGGAATTGCTCGAAATCCAGGCCGCCCGCGCAGCCGAGGCCGGCCTTTCCTATCCTCCGGACACCGACTGGCAGAAGGAATTTGAGGCCGAATTTCCGTATGAGCCCACGCAGGATCAGGTCACCGGTTCCGATGACATCAAACAGGACATGCAAAAGCCCCGCCCCATGGACCGCCTGCTCTGCGGCGACGTCGGCTACGGCAAAACCGAATTGGCCATGCGCGCCGCGTTCAAGGCCGTCGAATTCGGCAAGCAGGTCGCCGTGCTCGTGCCCACGACCGTCCTCGCCGAGCAGCACTACCGCTCCTTCCGCGAGCGCATGGCCAATTATCCCTTCGCCATCGAATCCATCAGCCGCTTCAAAACCACCCGCCAGCAGAAGGATACCGTCAAGCGCGCCGCCGCCGGCGAGATCGATATCCTCATCGGCACCCATCGCCTCCTCTCCAAGGATGTGAAATTTGCCGACCTCGGCCTGGTCGTCGTCGATGAGGAACAGCGCTTCGGCGTCACTCACAAAGAACGCCTCAAGCAGATGCGCACCACGGTCGACGTTCTGACCATGTCGGCCACCCCCATCCCCCGCACCCTCCACATGTCCATGCTCGGCCTGCGCGACATCAGCTCGCTCACTACCGCCCCTCAGGATCGCCGCTCCGTCGTCACTGAAGTCGTCCCCTTCGACAAACAGCGCATCAAGCTGGCCATCGAGCGCGAACTGAATCGCGAAGGCCAGGTCTATTTCGTCCACAACCGCGTCTACAACATTCTGGAGATGGCCGATCAGATTCAGCAGCTCGTCCCAAGTAGCCGAATTCTCGTCGGCCACGGCCAGATGGGCGAAGGCGAACTCGAAGCGGTCATGCTGGCCTTCATCCGCCACGAGGCCGACATCCTCGTCTGCACCACCATCATCGAATCCGGCCTCGACATCCCCAACGCCAACACCATCTTCATCAACCAGGCCGACCGCTTCGGCCTATCCGAATTGCACCAGCTTCGCGGCCGCGTCGGCCGCTGGAAACATCGTGCCTACTGCTATCTGCTCCTACCCGCCGATCGCCCCGTCACCCCCGTTGCTTCCAAGCGCCTCAAGGCCATCGAAGAATATTCCCATCTGGGCGCTGGCTTCAAAATCGCCATGCGCGACCTGGAAATCCGCGGCGCAGGCAACATCCTCGGCCCCGAGCAATCCGGCCACATCGCCGCCGTCGGCTACGAGATGTATTGCAACCTCCTCGAAGAAGCCACGCGGCAACTCAAGAACGAACCCAAACCCACCCGCCCCGAAGCCCACGTCGATATCGGCCTCTCCGCCTTCATCCCCAAGCAATACATCCCCGCCGACCGCCAGCGCATGGATGCCTACCGCCGCCTCTCGCGCTGCACGACTTTGGAAATGACCGCGGAATTAGTGAACGACCTGAAAGATGCCTACGGCGAACCCCCGCGCATCTTCAGCCTCCTGATCGCCCTGACCGAGCTGCGACTTCTGGCCGGAATCTTCGGCGTCGAATCCATCATCAAGCAGGAGCCCGACGTCATCCTCAAACTCCGCGACGCCCTCCGCGTCCAAAGCGCCCTCGCCACCGCCCCCGGCACTCTTCGGATCGTCGATGACAAAACCCTTTACTTCCGCCCACCCCCGGCCTATCTCGAAGCCGAAGTCCTCCTCATGGCCCTTCGCAATCTCATGTACAACGCCTACCAGCGCGAGCTAAAGGGCGAACCACATCCGCTGCCGACTCCAGCGCCCCCTCTATCCCATCGAAAACCCCAACCAACACCACCTCCTCCGCCAACCCGGGAAAAAACTGTCCCCGTCCCCGTTTCTCAGGAATCGGCCGAACTCCAGCAACTCCTCTCCCTCCGCCAGCAGGGAATTCTTACCCAGGAAGAGTACAAATCGGCCAGACGCCGCCTTCTCGCTAAAGCGTGATTCCACTCGTGAACCAGCGTGTGCGACGGCCGTCTCGGCCGTGCTGTCGCTGATCACATCTCAAATAAACTAACTACTGCTTCGCCAGCACCTTCTTCACCCCCCACACCATCAATCCCACCCCCACCAATCCTGCCCCGATCCACGTCGGCCATTTCGCAAACCTCACCAATTTCACCGGGTCCTCTCTCGTCTCAATCACCACATATCCCTCCGCAGGCTTGAACAAATTCTTCTCAAACGCCACCCGCACCGGCCCCGGCAATCCTCCCACCGCCCTCATCCCTGTAAATGACTTCACCTCCATCCCCGGCGCCCGCGGCAAATCATCCTCCTTGCACTCCACATAAACCGCCACGACCCCCGGCTTCCAACCCGGTGACACCAGCGGCACATAATAATCCTTTCCGCTCTTCTTGAACGAGATCGTCTCCTCCCACATCGGCACCCCCTCCACCTTCAAGTGCGATGATGCTGGCTTCTTCCCCTCCTCCAAATCCTTCACCTTCACCGCCGTCAGCGGCCCGGCCGTCGCCCCGCGCCAATACATAAACAGCCCAATCCCCAGCACGATCACCCCCACCAGCGGCAAAATCGTCACCGCCGGCAGCTTGATCTCTCTCGGCTTTACTCCACTGCTCCCCGCGGCACCCGCCACGGCCGAATCGCCCGCATTACCGACGCCCGGCCCCAATCTCCTGATCGCCACCTCCACAAACTTCCAAATCAGCCACGCCGGAAGCACCAGCGCCACCATCGTCAGCACAAACGTGAACTTCTCGCTGTACGAATCCATCCACCGCAGTTGCAACTCGGCCAGCCATTGAAACGGCCCCGTATAGGTGAACATGAAGTAAAAGCTCAGCCCCATCAGCGCAAAAAGACCCACCAGCGCCGCTTTGCTCAGCTCATCCTTTTTAGCAGGCACAACTGGAATGCCCGGCTCGGGATCAGCAGGCGGCCGTGGCCCGACATTCGACTGTTCCATCCTTAACCCTCATTCAGAGATAATCGCTCCGAAAACCGAATCCCTTTTTCGTCGTAATATTGCTAACGTCAGTCATATCACATAGGAAATTAAAACATGAGACTCGATAAATTCACAGTCAAGGCCCAGGAAGCCGTCGCCCGTGCCCAGGAATTCGCCCAACAGCGCGACCACAGTGAGATCACCCCGCTTCATCTCCTCGCCGCGTTATTGGCCGAGGAGGAAGGTGTTGTCAAACCCGTCCTGCAAAAACTCGGCGCTGATCCCGCGCGCGTCGCCCAGATTGTCGGCTCCGAGCTCGAGCGCCTCCCCAAGGCCACCGGCACCCAGCTCGGCCTCGCCCGCGAAACCCAGGATGTCTTCAACCAGGCCCAGAAGGAGGCTGACCGCCTCAAAGATGAATACATTTCCACCGAGCACCTTCTCCTCGCTCTCGCTGAGGTCAAGAGCCTCGCCCGCGACATCCTCTCCGTCAACGGCGTCAAACACTCCGCCATCCTCGCGGCTCTGAAAGACGTTCGCGGCGGCCAGCGCGTCACCGATCAGGACCCGGAGGCGAAGTACCAGGCCCTCCAGAAATACGGCCGCGATCTCGTCGAACTGGCCCGCCAGGGCAAGCTCGATCCCGTCATCGGCCGCGATGAGGAAATCCGCCGCACCATGCAGGTCCTCTCCCGGCGCACCAAAAACAATCCCGTCCTCATCGGCGAACCCGGCGTCGGCAAAACCGCCATCGTCGAAGGCCTGGCCATCCGCATCATCAACCACGACGTCCCCACCGTCCTGGAAAACAAGCGCATCATCGCCCTCGATATGGGCGCACTCATCGCCGGCGCGAAATTCCGCGGCGAATTTGAAGACCGCCTCAAAGCCGTCATCAAGGAAGTCACCCAATCCGAAGGCCGGATCATCCTCTTCATCGACGAGCTCCACACCGTCGTCGGCGCAGGCAAGGCCGAGGGCGCTATGGATGCCGGCAATCTTCTAAAGCCCGCCCTCGCCCGCGGCGAGCTCCGCACCATCGGCGCAACCACCCTCGACGAATACCGCAAGCACATCGAAAAAGATGCCGCCCTGGAGCGCCGATTTCAGCCCATCATCGTCGGCGAACCGAGTGTCGAGGACACCATCGCCATCCTCCGCGGCCTCAAACCCCGCTATGAAACACACCATGGGGTCCGTATCACCGACGCCGCCATTGTCGCCGCCGCGGTACTCTCCGAGCGCTACATCACCGACCGTTTCCTCCCCGACAAGGCCATCGATCTGATCGACGAGGCCGCCTCGCGCCTGCGCATCGAAAACGATTCCATGCCCGCCGACCTCGATGAAGTCCGCCGCCGCACCATGCAGCTCCAGATCGAGATCGAGGCCCTGCGCCACGAGAAAGATCCCGCATCCAAGAAGCAGCTTGCGAAGGCCGAAAAGGAATTGGCCGAATTGCAGGAGAAGAATTCCCGTCTCACCGCCCGCTGGGAAAACGAAGTGGGCGCTATGCGGCGAATCAAGCAGCTCCAGGAACAGATCAACCAGAAGCAGGTCGAGCTCGAACAGGCCCAGCGCCAGGGCCAGCTCGAAGTCGCCGCCCGCATCCAATACGGTGAACTGCGCGACCTCAACCGCCAGCTCGAAGATGCCCAGAAAAAACTCCGCGATCTCACCAAAGACGGCCACGCCATGGTGAAGGATGAGGTCACTCCGGATGAGATCGCCGGCGTCGTCTCCCGCTGGACCGGCATTCCTGTCTCGCGCATGCTCGAAGGCGAGCGCGAAAAACTCATGCACATGGAAGAGCGCCTCCAGCAGCGCGTCGTCGGCCAGCAGGAAGCCGTCGTCGCCGTCGCCAACGCCGTCCGCCGCAACCGCGCCGGCCTGGGCGACCCCAATCGCCCCATCGGCTCATTCCTGTTCCTCGGCCCCACCGGCGTCGGCAAAACCGAGCTCACCAAGGCCCTGGCCGAATTCCTCTTCGACAACGAAAACGCCATGGTCCGCATCGACATGAGCGAGTTTATGGAGCAGCACTCCGTCGCCCGCCTCATTGGCGCGCCTCCCGGCTACGTCGGCTACGAAGAAGGCGGCCGTCTCACCGAAGCCGTCCGCCGCAAGCCCTACAGCGTGATCCTCTTCGACGAAATCGAAAAGGCCCACCGCGACGTCTTCAACGTCCTCCTCCAGGTCCTCGATGACGGCCGCCTCACCGACGGCCAGGGCCGCACCGTCGATTTCAAAAACACCGTCATCGTCATGACCAGCAACATCGGCTCCGCCGAGATTCAAAAGCTCGCCTCCCAGGAAGCCCCCGAATGGGAAGTCGAGGCCCGCGTGAAGGACCTGCTCAAGCAATATTTCCGCCCCGAATTTCTCAATCGCATCGACGAGGTGATCCTCTTCCACGCCCTGGGCAAGGAGCACATCCAGCGCATCGTGCAAATCCAGATCGACCAGGTCAACCGCCGCCTCGCCCAGCGCAATCTCAAGCTCGTCGTCTCCGATGAAGCCCGCAAGCTTCTGGCCGAGGAAGGCTACGACCCCCAGTTCGGCGCACGCCCCCTCAAGCGGCTGATCCAGCAGCGCCTCGAAAACCCCATCGCCACCAAAATCCTCGCCGGGGACTTCGCCGAAGGCGACTCGATCTTTGTTGATGTCGACAAATCCCGCCGCGAGTTCACGTTTACAAAGCGTCGAACTCCCGTGGAAGCTGAGCTCGTGAAATCGTAGGGTCCGCTTCAGCGGACGCCGCATTTGTAGAGTGTGCTTCAGCACACCGCTGTGTATCGCTGCACTTCTCGGAATACTTTCTCAACCGCGTCAATGCACCTTCCAGAATTAGCCGCCTGTAGAGGAATATTACCTTCTATAAAAAATCCATTCCACTCGAATTCATCCTCATCCCCTTCCCCGCCATCCTCCCCTTCAACACATTCATCCCCGCAAACGTCAACAACTCCGCCGCTCTCTTCATCGCTTCTTCCAACTCCATCGGCCCACTGCAAATCGAAAAACACGCGCTAAAAACCTCCCTCAGCTTCCGCTCCGCCTCCAGATCAATCGACCCCGCGATCGCTATACAAGGAATCCCCACTTCCTTGCACAATTTCGCCACCCCCACCGGTGCTTTCCCCGAAAGGGATGATGCATCCAGCCTTCCCTCCCCGGTTATGCACAAATCCGCACGACCCAACCGCTCCTTCAACCCCGTCGCCTCCATCACCAGCCCAATCCCCGGCCGCATCTCCGCCCCAAAAAATGCCAACATCGCAAACCCCAATCCTCCCGCCGCTCCCGCCCCCGGCAATTTTGCAGCCTCCTCCGCCTCCAGCGCCTCGGCCAATCTCCCCAGCGCCTCATCGAGCATCTTCACCTGCTCCGCACTCGCACCTTTCTGCGGCCCAAAAACCGCCGCCGCCCCATTCGGCCCCGTCAGCGGATTATCCACATCACACGCCACGATCACCTTCACACTCATCTCCGGCGGCGGCGCCACCGACTCCAGATCCACCAGATCCTGCCCCGTCGCCGGTTCCTTCAATTCCTGCGGCGCAGCCGCTCCCTCGCGCTGCACAAAAACCTTCGCCCCGCACGCCTGAAGCGCGCCCAATCCTCCATCCACCGTCGCGCTCCCGCCAATCCCCAAAATAATTTCCTTCGCCCCCTCCTCGATCGCCCGCTTGATCAACTCCCCCGTCCCATACGTCGTCGTCTTCATCGGATTCCGCTCATCCGGCCGCAGCAGATGCAGCCCCGACGCGGCGGCCATCTCGATCACCGCCGTCGTCCCATCTCCCAAAAATCCCATCGTCGCCCCCACGATCGTCCCCGGAATCGGCCCCGTCACCCCCTGCATCACCAACCGCCCATTGGTTGCCTTCACCAGCGCATCCACAATCCCCTCTCCCCCATCGGCCATCGGGCAAATGTCAATCTGCACATACGGATCGGCCAGCTTCAACCCCGCCGCAATCGCCTCCGCCACCTTGGGCGCACTGAGGCAATCCTTGAATTTGTCCGGCGCCACAATAATCCGCACGCGCACTCCCTGCCGAGGCATCTGGTGGGTCGGGCACTCCTGCCCGACTTCCTCATCGTGGCACGGGCGCCTCGCCCGTGTCGTGTTTACCTCTTGTCATCTCCCTCATCGCCCCCACGCTCGACAATGTCGATACCGCATACGGCACCAAAACCGTCAAACACATCTGCAAAACTCTCCCTCCCGTCACCTGCCCATGCACAATCGCATACCCGTGGTTGATGGTGATCAAAATCGCTCCCACCACCACCGCAAACTTCAGCGCCCGGCGGATAACCGACGGCTTCACAACCAATCTGGCCCATTCATTCATTGTTCTTCCTTCATACCCTCTCCGGCTCTTCCCCTACAACCCCGCTCTCCTCTATCATGCGAGGGCGGAAGAGGTAAACGAGGGCACCACGAATGCATCGACCAACCCTGTTTCTCCTGCTCTTTTTCATAACCGGCTGCGGCGCTGATTCCTCCCAGACCTCCACCGCCAAATCCACTACTCCCAAATCCCAACTCACCACCCGCCCCTCCACCCATCCCACCTCGCTTCCTGTCGTCCGCAAATGGAAACCCATGTCGGTCACCAGCACCGAAGTCAACCTCATCGTCATCGGCGACTGGGGCAACAACAAGGTCGCCCAGAAAACCACCGCCACCACGATGGCCACCTACGTCCAGAAAACCGGCCGCCCCTTCAACGCCACCCTCCTCGCTGGCGACAACTTTTACGTCAAGCTCTCCGGCGTCCTCGACTATCAATGGCAGTCCCTCTTCGAAGACATGTACGACCCGCAGAAGCTGGCCATGCCCTACTACGTCACCCTCGGCAATCACGACTATGAACAGGACAAGGCGAAAATCGAGCGCGACTACGCCCGCAAAAATCCCGACTCCCGCTGGAAATTCCCGGCCAACTGGTATCGCGTCGATTTCCCCGCCAAACCCGCCAAGCCCCTGGTCACCGTCCTTATGCTCAACAGCAACAAGCCCAAGCTCAGCAAGGAAGAATGGGCCGAGCAAATCCGCTGGATGGATGCGGAGCTTTCCAAGCCCGACCTGGGCGAGTGGACCGCCGCCTGCGCCCATCACCCCATCTTCAGCAACGGTTCCCATGGCGACAACGGCGTGCTCATGCTCGAATGGGGCAGGATCTTCAAGCAACACAACCTCGACTTCTACTTCTGCGGCCACGATCACGACCTCCAGCATCTCCAGGTCAAGGACTGGCCCATGAGCTTCGTCATCGCCGGCGGCGGCGGCCAGGGCACGACCGACATGCGCCGCGACATCCGCGGCCCCTTCTCCCGCAAACTCTACGGCTTCGCCCACCTCCAGTTTTTTCCCAAACGCGTCGATGTCCGCTTCGTCAGCGGCGCTGATGGCAAAACCGTCCACCACTTCATCCGCAGCTCCACCGGCCAGATCGAAATCCTCTCCACCACCGGCCGCGACAAAGCCACCACCAAACCGCTCCGCGCCATCCAGGGACTCAGCCAAACTGAAGCACCATAGGGCCTGCTTAAGCACGCCAGCTATCGTGTCTCCGTGCCACTGGCAGCTTGCTGCCAGTGCTCCTATTGTAGTGCAGGCTTTCAGCCTGCTTTTTAGGAGTAACCCATGGCATTCACCCTTCAACTCAATCAAAAAGCCCCCGACTTCGACCTCCCCGGCGTCGATGGCAAACACTACAGCCTCGCCAACTTCAAGGGCAGCAAACTGCTCATCATCGTCTTCTCCTGCAACCACTGCCCCTTCGTGATTGGCAGCGAAGACCGCATGAACAAGCTCTTCGCCGACTATTCCCCCAAAGGCGTCGCCATGGCCGCCATCAACTCGAATGAAACCGTCGGCCACCCCACCGACTCGATGGAGCACATGATCCAGCGTGCCAAGGACAAGAATTTCCGTTTCCCCTATCTCCGCGACGACTCGCAGCAAGTCGCCCTGGCCTACGGCGCTCTTCGCACCCCCCATTTCTACCTCTTCGACCAGAGCCGCAATCTCCGCTACACCGGCCGAATGGATGACAACCCCCGCAATCCCGGCAGGGAAACCACTCACGAACTCCGCGACGCCCTCGACGATCTCCTCGCCGGCCGCCAGCCCCGCGTCGCCGTAACCAACCCCGTCGGCTGCAACGTGAAATGGAACGGCCAGGAGCGCCACTGGATGCCCCCCGAAGCCTGCGATCTGGTCTAACCTTTTCCCTCTCCCGGTACTCCGGGAGAGGGCAGGGTGAGGGTTCTGCTTCGACGTTGCATCAAGTTTGCCACTCGATAAACTCCACACCCTGAAAAACAGAGGAGAAAACTCATGCCCAAAGACGCAGCGAACATTTGTCTGATCGGCGACAAATTCATGGGCCGCGCCCACAGCAACGCGTTCCTGAAGGTTGACAAGTTTTTCAACCTGCCGATCAAGCCGGTCATGCACACTGTGGTTGGCCGAAATACTGAGGAACTGGACGTGTTCAAGAACCGCTGGGGCTGGAAAAACTCCGAAACCAACTGGGAAAAGGCCGTCAAGAATCCCGACATCAACCTCGTTGACGTGACCAGTCCCAACAACGCCCACGCCGAGATGGCCATCGCCGCACTCGAGGCCGGCAAGAATGTCGCCTGCGAAAAACCCCTGGCCGGCTCTCTCGACGATGCCCGCCAGATGCGCGACGCCGCCCGCAAAAACAAAAAGTCCCTCACCTCCGTCTGGTACTGCTACCGCCGCGTCCCCGCCGTCGCTCTCGCCTATCAACTCGCTCGCGCTGGCAAGCTCGGCAAGATCCGCCACGTCCGCGCCTATTACCTCCAGGACTGGGCCGGCCCCGACGTGCCCCTCATCTGGCGCTTTTCCAAGAAAGTCTCCGGCTCCGGCTCCAACGGCGACCTGGGCGCGCACATCATCGACATGGCCCGCTTCATCACCGGCGATGAAATTGTCGAAGTCACCGGCGCCATCCAGGAAACCTTCGTCAAGGAGCGCGACATCCCCGCCCAAGGCTCGAAGGGCGGCATCGCCGCAGGCGCGGCCGGCGGAACCGCCAAAAAGGGCAAGGTCGATGTTGACGATGCCACCCTCTTCCTCGCCCGCTTCAAAGGCGGCGCTGTTGCGACATTTGAAGCCACGCGCTTTGCCACCGGCAATCAAAACAAGAACGGCCTGGAGATCAACGGCGAAAAAGGCGCGATCATGTTCGACTTCGAAGACATGAATCACCTTTCTTATTACGACGCCACGGCCGAACGGAAGGTGCAGGGCTGGACCAAGATCATGGCCACGCACGGCGGCGATCATCCCTACGCGGCCAACTGGTGGCCCGACGCCCACATCCTTGGCTACGAGCACACCTTCATCAATCAGGCCGCCGACATCTTCACCCAGCTCGCCGGGAAGACGCCCGTGGTGCCGCTTCCCGATTTTGAAGATGCCTACAAGACCCAGCAGATCCTGGCCGCTGCCGAGCTGAGCGCTAATGAGCGGGCCGCGGTGAAGATTGCCGACATAAAATGACCCATGGCCTGGACCTCGCTCTGCCAGCTCGATGAACTGAAGGAAGGATGTGGCAAATACGTCGAGGTGGGCCGGTTCCAGTTGGCCCTCTTCCTGCACGAAGGCAAACCCCACGTAATGGACAACTATTGCCCCCACGCCGGCGGAAATCTGGCCGGCGGCATCATCGAAGACGGCTGCGCCATCTGCCCCTGGCACGCCTGGGCCTTCCAACTCGACAACGGCCAACTCCGCGACTGCCCCGCGGTCACCGTGACGACTTATCCGACTCGACTTCTCGAGCGCGACCATCTTCCCCCTCTCGTCCAGGCCGACCTGCCTCTCTGATTACCGTGGCACGGGCGCCTCGCCCGTGGTCCTATCCTCCCACTCTCATCGTCTTCCCCGCCTTGGCCGCATCCATCGCCGTCAAAATCACATCCAGCGACTGATATCCCTCGCGCCCGTCAATCGCCGGCGGCCTCTTCTCCAAAATCGACTTCGTGAACGCATCGATGATGCCGCTGGCCACCTGCTTCACATTCGTCGCCATCTCCCCAACCTTGTGCAGCTCCTTATCGCCGTTCTTGTAGCTGACCTGCACGCCGAAGACCGGGTCGGTCCCGATGGAGAGGACGCCGTTCTGGCAATACACAACCGTGTAGTTTTCCTCCGCGCCGTAGTTCGTCCACGACAGGATCATGCTCCCGATGACGCCACCGCTGGTCTTCATGGTGAGATACGCATTGTCATCGATGTCGATCAGCTTGCCTTCGGCGTCGCGCTTGTCGAGCGTGCCCAGCAGGCCGCCGACTTCGGTGAATTCCTGGCCGAGCAGCCAGCGCATCAGGTCGGCCTTGTGAACTCCCAAATCCCCCGTCACTCCCATGAAGGCTTCGGCCTTCTTGAAGAACCAGCTCTTGCCGCCATCGACGGACCAGCCTTCGGGGCCGGGATGTTTGAAGGCGGTGCGGAAGGCCAGGGCCTTGCCGAGCTTGCCGGAGTCGAGGATTTCCTTCGCCCGCACGTGCGGCGGCATCAGCCTCTGATTCAACCCGATCATCAAATACTTCCCGTTCTTCTCCGCCGTCTTCATCATCGCCTTCGCATCCTCTCGCGAAGTGGCCATCGGCTTCTCGCACAACACATGCTTCCCCGCATTCAGCGCATCGATGCTCTGCGCCGCGTGCAGCGAATTGGGCCCCGCGATCACCACCGCCTCGACATCCTTGTCCTTGAGCATTTCCTTGTAGTCGGTGTAGTGCTTGGCCCCGAATTTCTTGCCCAATTCGGCCACTCTTTCCGCAACCGGATCGGCCAGGGCCACCAGTTTCGAATCCGGATTGGCGATGCATTCAGGAATATGCCGCCGCTGTCCAATCGCACCGCAACCGATGACCCCATACTTAACAGGCATGTGATTTCCTCCGGCGAGACGCCAAATAAAGAACTGTTGCCTTTAGTTTCCCGAAGTCCCGTGCAAATTGCAAATGCTACTTTACCGCTGTAGGTCCGGCTGTGCCGGACATTCTCTGTCCGGCACAGCGGGACCTACACAGCTTCGAGAACGGTCCTGGCGACGTAGCGAATCTCCTCTTCCGTGAGCTCGGGATAGATCGGCAGCGCCAGAACTTCGCGGCTGGCTTTTTCGCTTTCGGGGAGGGGGCCGCCGCCGAGGCCAAGATTGACGAAGCATTCCTGCTGGTGGAGGGGCAGCGGGTAATAGACTGAGCAGCCGACGCCGGATTTGAGCAGGTGCTCGCGGACGGCGTCGCGGCTGGGGACGCGGATGACGTACTGGTTGTAGATGCTGTAGTTGGCCGGATCGATCCTGGGGGTCTTGACCTTGCTCTTGGCGAAGAGCTTGTCGTACAGCGCGGCATTGTGGCGGCGCGCTTCGTGCCAGGTGTTGAGATGGCGCAGCTTGACATCCAGCACGGCGGCCTGAATCGCGTCGATGCGGAAATTGCCGCCGATGACCAGGTGATGATATTGGCGCTCGGTGCCGTGGACGCGGAGGATTTTGACTTTGGCAGCGAAGGCATCGTCATTGGTGCAGATGGCGCCGCTGTCGCCGAAGCCGCCGAGGTTTTTTGAGGGGAAGAAGCTGAGGCAGCCGGCGAGGCTGTGGCAGCAGATCTCGCCGTTGCGCTTGGCGCCGATGGACTGAGCGGCATCCTCGATGATGGGGATGCCCTTGGATTTGGCGATGTCGTTGATGGCCTCCATGTTGGCCATCTGGCCGAAGAGATGGACGGGCATGATGGCTTTGGTTTTGGGAGTGAGCTTCGCGGGGATCTGTCTGGGGTCGATGTTGAAGGTGTCGGGGTCGATATCAACGAAGATGGGCTTGGCCCCGAGCCTGGCGATGGAGCCGCCGGTGGCGAAGAAGGTGAAGGAGGGGCAGATGACCTCGTCGCCGGGCTTGATGTCGATGGCCATGAGGGCGCAGAGGAGGGCATCGGTGCCGCTGGAGACGCCGATGGCGTGCCTGGTGTTGCAGTAGGCGGCCAGGTTCTTCTCGAAACGCTCGACAGTCGGCCCGAGGATGAAGGCCTGGGCATCGCAGACATCGTCGATGGCCTTGCGGACCTCGCGGCGGATGTTGAGGTACTGGTGAGTGAGATCGAGGAGCTTGACTTGCATGAAGGAGTGATACGCGAAAGGGGGGGGAAATTGAAGGTGGAGGTAAAGTGGTGGCTTTGTTTCGTCAAAATTCTTGAGGGGTGCGAAGCCAAAAGTGGCGTTCTTGGGGCGGCCGGAGGGGGTTTTGGGTTCGTTCGGCGGGTTTGATTGGCTTTGTTTTGTCGCGGAGGTGGGCGAGGGAGGAAAAAATGTATCTTGAGGGGGCTGACGGTGTGTGGTTTTCGCAAAGCTGGCTTGGGGTGAAGGTTACGGAATGACGTGGGCAAGAAAATGAGAAAAAAGCGGGGGAAAACCGGTACTTTCCGGTACCAAAGCGGTACTTTTCGGTTCCTGAACGGTTCTTTGGGAGGGAAATCGATCGCTGATGATCAAAAAGCGGTTCCCGGATCAGGGAATAGCAAACGGTAGATAGCGGGCGCGCGGAGGGGGCGGGGGTACGGATTGGAGTTGCGAGAGCAGAGGCGAAGCTCATTTGCGGTCCCCTTGTTCAATTTGGTTCCTCAGGTGCTAATACGCTGGCTGGAGGGAAATGTTCGCAAAAAATGTAAAAAATGTTAGGGTTGCAACGCTGGGTGGAATACGAGGCTACAAAGAGGGCGAGGAGGTTCCAGAGTGGCGAATTGGGTGAATAAGCGAAGACTGATTGTTCTGGTGGCGTTGGTGGTGTGCGGCTGCTCGGCGGAGAGCTATCGCCGCGAGGCGGATCGGGATGTGCAGGCGCTGATCAAAGATCGGGAGAAGCAGACGTTGGATTATACGCCGCAGGTGGATGTGCCTGCGCCGGTGGTTACGACAGTTCCGAAGCGGGCGTATGACAAGATTCCGTTGACGCCGATTGCGCCGAAGAATGCGCCGCCGATTGAGATTGAGCGGGTGGTGGCGCCGCGTGCGCCGCTGGGGCCGGAGGAGAGCCTGGCGCGGGAGCCGGTGGTGGAGGAGAAGGGGTGGGGGAAGGAACTGGCGGAGCGGTATCGGCCGCGGATTCCGCTGGGGCCGACAGCGCCGCAGGATGTGCTTCAACAGTTTGATCTGTTTGCCAGCCTGCGATATGCGGTGCAGCACAGCCGGGCGTATCAGGACAAGATGGAGGAGGTGTATGGGACAGCGCTGACAGTGACGCTGGAGCGGCACCTGTTTACGCCGATACCGTTTGCGACGACGGGGCTGCAATATAGCGGGGGGCAGAAGAGCACGGATTATAAGTCGGCGCTGACGGTGGCCAATGAGTTTGGAGTTAAACAGAAGCTGCCGTATGGCGGAGAGGTTCTCGCCAGTGGGTTGGTGAATTTTGTCAACACGATCAATGGGAACGTGGAGGATGGGGAAACGGCGGCGCTGGCGTTGTCGGGGTCGCTGCCGCTGCTGCGAGGGTTTGGGATGGTGAACCTGGAGCCGTTGATCAGCAGCGAGAGGCAGTTGGTTTACAAGGTGCGGGAGTTTGAGGAATTTCGCAGGGCGTTTGTGGTGGAGACATCGCGGGCGTATTTCAATTTGCTGGCCGCCCAGCAGGGGATTCGCAATCGGCGGATCAACCTGGCGACATCGACGGATCTGCGGGAGCGCTCGCAGGCGTTGTATGACAACAATCGGCTCAGCGGGCTGGAAGTGCAGCGGGCGCGGCAGCAGGAATTGCAGGCGCAGAGTCAGTTGATCAATGCCGAGGAGAGCTATCAGAGCCGGCTGGATGATTTCAAGCTGGTGCTGGGGATGCCGGTGGATGAGGTGTTGGATGTGGTGCCGGTGCAGATGGATGTGTCGATGCCCAAGCTGATGTCGGAGGATGCGATCGCGCTGGCGCTGAAGTATCGCCTGACGCTGACGACGGCCGCGGACCGGGTGGACGATGCGCTGCGGGAGGTGAAGAATTCACGCAATGAGCTGCTGCCGGAATTGAATCTGACGGCATCGGGGACGGTTGGGAATGAGGCGAACACGCCGGCGGTGGAATTGCAGGGACGGACAACGAACTACAAGGCGGGGATCACGCTGGATCTGCCGATCGATCGGTTGAAGGAGCGGAACCAGTATCGGCTGGCATTGATCGCGTTTCAGAAGGCGCAGCGGGATCTGACGGGGACGAAGGATGCGGTGACGGCGGATGTGCGGGATGCGCTGCGGAGCTTGCGGGCGGCGGAGATTTCGCTGGAGATTCAGCAGGTGAGCATCGACCTGGCCGAGCGGCGGGTGGAATTTGCCAATATCCGGCTGACGCAGGGGGCGGCCAACAGCAACCGCGATGTGGTGGAGGCGCAGCAGTCTTTGCTGTCAGCGCAGGATGCGTATGAGCAGGCGCGGAGTCAGCTTCAGATTTCGGTAATGGAGTACATGAGGGTGACGGGGACGCTTCGGGTGGATCCGGATTCGGGGACGATTGGGAGGGTGATGGACCGGGGCGGGATGGCTGCCAACAATTCGATTCGAGGGCGATAGATACGGTAGCGGAGCGTGGGGTCGGGCAGAGGAAACGTCCGGCATGGCCGGGCACATCAGAGGAATCGTCCGGCACCGCCGGACCTACAAGAAGCGATTGGTGCTTTAGTTATGTCGATGAATCCGACTGCGATTGTGCCAGTGGCCACGGCCGGCCGAAAGAGCTTCGCGTGGTGGATGCTGCCGGCGATTGGGTTGGTGATCGTGGGGGCGATTGCGCTGTGGATCAGGCCGTGGGGGAATGGCGGCGGGGAGGCGATCAGCGGGCAGTTCTTCACGGTCAGTCCGACGGATCTGGAGGTGAAGATCAACAAGGATGGGGAGCTTCAGGCGGTCAGCTATACGGACATCAAGAGCGAAGTGGAGAGCGTGACGCAGATCATCACCATCGTGCCGGAGGGGACGACGGTGAAGAAGGGGGATGTGCTGATCACGCTGGACTCGGCCACGCTTCGGCAGAAAAAGGAGCAGATGGAGCTGGATCTGAGGAAGGCCGAGAGCAGCCGGAAGATCGCGCAGGAGATGAAGGAGATTCAGGACAGCCAGAACCAGGCCAACAAGGAGGCGGCCGAGGTGGCGGTGCAGTTGGCAGAATTGGATTTGAAACAGTACATCGAGGGGACGTATCCACAGTCGGTGGAGAATGCCAAGACCGGGCTGTCGATGGCGAAGCTAAATTTGAAGAATGTGGAAGAGGACCTGGATCAGACCAAGGTGTTGTTCGTCAAGGGATTCGTGACGGCGTCGGATGTGAAGAAGGGGGAATTGCAGGTGACGACGGCCCGCAATGAGGTGCAGAAGGCGACGACGGCGCTGATGGTGCTGGAGAAGTACACGCACCAGATGGAGATGGCCAAGCTGAACAGTGCGTTGGCGCAGGCCGAGCAGAAGCTGTATCGGACGCTGAAGGAGAACGCCAGCATTTTGAATCAGAAGTATGCGGACCTGGAGGAGAAGCAGGAGTCGTTGGCGCTGCTGCAGAGGCAGGCGCGGAAATTGGATGAGCAGTTGGCGGCATGCACCCTCCGTGCGCCGGAGGATGGGCTGGTGATCTACTCTTCCAGCATCGAACGGCGCGAGCGTGAGCCGGTGCAGGAGGGTTCGCAGGTGCGGCAGAGCCAGTGGCTGCTGAGATTGCCGGATGTGACGCACATGAAGGTGCTGTTGAAGGTGCAGGAGGCGTGGAAGCCGAGACTGGATGAGAACAAACGGATGCGGGCATCGGTGAAGATTCTGGGAGTGCCGCGGCCGGTGGGGGCGACGCTGTCGAAGGTGAGCGTGCTGCCGGATAACAGTCAGCGGTGGTGGAATCCGGATTTGCGGGAGTATCCGGTGGAATTGACGCTTGATGAGACGCCGCCGGGATTGAAGCCGGGAGTGAGGGTGGAGAATGCGGAGATATTCATCAGCCGGTTGGATCAGGTGATCGCGGTGCCGCTGGCGGCGATTTATACGGTGGGACGGGACAGCTTTGTGTTCGCGCGGGAGGGGCAGGGCGTGAAAGAGCGGAAGGTGATGCTGGGGACGGCCAACGAGACGCACGTGCAGGTGGTGAGCGGGCTGAGTGAGGGTGAGCAGGTGCTGCTGCTTCAGCCGGGACAGGGGAGGATGCTGCTGGAGAAGGCGGGGATCAAGGTGGTGGAACAGCCGACGACGCGGCCAGCGAAGGGGAGTGGAGGGAGGAGGCAGCGGGGTGGGGATGGGACGCAGGAAGTGCAGCCGAGGGGAAATGGTGGGCAGGATGAGCAGAGGGGTGGGGGCGGGGTTGAGCGGGCGCGCGAGGGTGGGGTTAAGCCGATTTAACTGATTCTCAACAATTCATGGCAGAATTGCGGGCCCTGGAGCAACTAAGGGGAGGGTCTGCGTGTTTTGGGGCTGAAGGAGTGCTGGCGATGCGGATATTGCTATCGAGTTTGATGGTGCTGATGGTTTGCACAGTGGTGGCGCGGGGACAGGGGGCGGATCAGCCGCCGCCTGGGCCGGGTGGACCGGGTGGACCGGGTGGGCCGGGCGGGTTTGGTGGGCCGGGTGGAACTGGTTTTGGAGGCGGGCCTCCGGGGATGGGGCAGGAGATCAAGCTGTTGAAGAAGTTTGATAAGGATGGGGATCAGAAACTGAATACGGCCGAGCGGAAGGAGGCGCGGGAGTTTTT
>DASYUA010000184.1:0-28331 GCA_036001665.1 Tepidisphaeraceae bacterium | reverse complement strand
CGGGACGCGGGGGAGTGGGGCGCGGTGGGGATGCGGTGGTGGAGGGACGAGGGGTGGGGGTGGGGCGAGGAGTGGTGGGGGGTGTTGGAGTAGGTTTGGCGGCCGGGGATTTGTTGATTGCGGGTTTGGTGGGCGGGCGCGGAGGGGTGGGTGGTTGGGTTTTGGCGACTGGAGTTGGGGTGGAAGGTTTTGGAGGAGGAGTGGGCGGGGCCGGAGTGGGGGGTGGCTCGGTGAGGTGGCCGACGTGGTCGTCATCATCCGCATGCGCGGCGTCGGTGTCGGCGTGTTCGCCGTCGGCCATTTGGCCGAGGAGTTTGGCGAGTTCGTCTTTGTCGTCGGGCATGAGGCGTTTTCGGTTCGAACGTCCGCTGAAGCGGACCCTACGAGAAACGGCGGCTGAAGCCGCTCCTACGGATCGGAGGCACGGTCGGTACACAAAGTCGGCGGACAAGAATGTCCGCCCCACCAAAACGGCCGCGATACAAGGATGGCGGACAGGAATGTCCGGCCCACCAAAAGAGATTATAGTAGATGCGATGAGCGGGCAAAATGAAACTTCGGCTTCCATCCGTCAGCCGGCGGTGGCGGGGCGGTTTTATCCGGCGGCGGCCGAGCAGTGCCGGGCGCAGGCGGCGTCGTTTCTGCGCTACAACACGATTCACGCGGCCGAGCGGAAGTGGATGGGGGGGATCGTGCCGCACGCGGGTTGGATTTGCAGCGGGGCGATCGCGGGGGAGACGATTGCGACACTGGCATCGCACGGGGCGGTGGATGTGGTGGTGGTGTTTGGGGCGATTCATACGCCGGTGAGAGTGGAGCAGGCGGCGTTTGATTCGCATGGCAAGTGGGCGATGCCGACGGGGACGGCCGAGATTGCGGGGGAGGTGGAGAGGAAGATTCAGGAGGGGTCGGATTTGTTTATCGTGGAGGAGCGGTTGCATCGCAATGAGCATGCGGTGGAGGTGAATGTGCCGATGATTCAACTGGCGTTTCCAGGGGCGGCGGTTTTGCCGATTGAGGTGCCGGTGCACGAGCGGGCGGCGGAGATGGGGCGGGAGACAGCGCGGAAGATTTCGGCGGCGGGGTTGAAGGCGGTTTATCTGGCATCCAGCGATTTTACTCACTATGGGACGAACTATCGGTTCACGCCGGCGGGGGTGGGTGTTTCGGCGATGAACTGGGCGAAGCAGAATGATCAGAGATTATTAAATTTGATCGCGGGAATGCAGAGCGAGCGGGTGATTGGGGAAGTGCGGGAGCATCAGAATGCGTGTGGGGCGGGGGCGATTGTGGCGATGATGGAGGCGTGCCTGGAGAGCGGGGCGAGGACGGCGAAGATTTTGCGGCATGCGACGAGCTATGAGACGTTGGCCGAGGTTGCGCCGCAGCCGCCGACGAATGCGGTGGGGTATGTCAGCGTGGTGGTGGGTTGAGGAATTGAATCATTGAATCATCTGATCATTTCATCATTGAAATCAGCAAGGGCGTGGCAGCGCGGGGCTATTGATCAACTGCGGGGGGGATTAACCCGATAACCAGAAGATACGGTGGGGCGGGCTCACCGTGCGTGGAAAGAGGTTGGTCATGCTTGGGGTCATCGTAGGTAAGGTTACGCTGCCGATTCCTGATCCGCCGCGGAACGTGCGCCTGCGGGTGCGGGCGGGACAGCGCCTGCGATTGATGAGGATTGTGGCGCTGGTGTCTCTGATTGTTGGTGCGTGGATGGCGTGGACGACACTCAAAGGGCCTCTGACCCACGCGATGGGGGTGGACAAGACAGCGCGGGTGGATGAGGTTTCACCGGTGAGCGGGGATCGGCTGGCGCGCTGGTTTAACGTGAAGTTCAGCTATGACATGGGCGGAGCGCGGCGGGTTGGGCGGGGCACGATTGATATGGCGGGCGATCATCCGCCGCTGGTTGGGTCGGGGATGGCGGTGAAAGTGCTGAGTTTCTGGCCGCTTCGGCACGCGATTTTGAAGGATGATGGCGGCGGATGGAGCACAATCATTGTGGGCGCCTTGTTCCTAATGTTTTGTGCAATTGCGGCGGTGCTGTCGGTTCTGGTGTGGATACCGCCGGCGCTGCAATTTCAATTGCTGCGCGACGGCCGGGCGGCGGCCGGGACCGTGGTGCAGAAGGCGTTTCGCAGGACTTTCATCCTTCAGCGGCACATCATTTGGTATCGGTATGACGCGGAGAACGGCGAGAGATGGGTCGGCAGGGCGGTGGTGCCGCGCGATCGGTATGGCCGGCTGGATGAGGGGCAGCCGGTGTCGGTGATCTTCCAGATGGGGCGGCCGTGGAAATCGATGCTGTATGAGAATGCGGATTATGAGGTGGTGTGAGGAATTGAATCATTGACTCATTGAATCGTGCGACATGTCAGGGGGATGAGAGCAGGCCGGGGGCGGGGCGGATCAAGATGGCTTTGGTGTAGGCGACCTGGAAGCCGATGCGCAGGGCGTTGCGGCCGGTGGGGCTGTCGGGTTTGGAGCCAATCGTCACGTATTTGCAGCCGGATTGCTGGGCGGCGGTGAGGCGGGCGATCATGAGGGCGCGCTGAAGGCCGCGGTTGCGGTGGGAGTCGAGGGTGGTCATGCCGAAGAGAGCGCCGCAGGGGGCAGTGAGCTCGCAGGAGCCGCCGGCGGCTGGCACGCCGTCGAGGGAGGCGATGTAGGCGAAGGTGTTGGGATAGGCGAGGGCTTTGCGGGCATGCTGACGGAAAATGTCGCGATTGGTGATGGTGAAGCCGTCGGCGACGATTTGCAGGAGGGTTTCGACCTGAGAATCGTCTGAGGGGTTGACTTGATTGATCTGGATTTCGGCGGAGATTTGGGCGTCGAGGGGAATGGTCATGTCGCGGGCGAGGACGGTTTCGAAATCTTTGATGACGAAATTGCGGACGGCCAGTCCGCGGATGAGGGATTCGTGGGCGTAGGGGCAGAGTTCGATCTGGGGTTGGAAGCCGCGGGATTCGTAGAAGGCGCAGAGTTGGTCGAGTTCGGGGCCGGTGACGGGGGCGGTCATTCCCAGGCCGACGGCCTGATTGGAGTAGGAACCGGGGCCGGAGAAAGAGAGGAGGCCGCCGGCGAGGGGTTCGACGACGTCGGCGACGGCCGCGACGGCGCGGGCCTGGCGGGATTCTTCGAGGATGGCGAGTTCGGAAATGTTGAGGAGAGTCGTCATTGGTTGGGGAAGTTTATCGGAAATGACGAATGACGAATGCCCAATGACGAAAGAATGTCGAATGACGAAGCCCTAAGGAGTGGGCGGTGCCGGGGACCTGAGGGCACCGCATTCGGGGCAGGTGGATTTGGATTCGCGGAGGTCGTAGCCGCAGGTGGGGCAGAGGCCGCGGCGGAGGCGGAAACGCTGCTTGAAGCGGTGCGCGGCGTGGAGGATGCCGGGGAGGGAGAAGAGGAGGATGAGGAACCAGTGTGGCAGGGACAGTCGAATCCATTTGCCGGTGAGCGCGGACGATGGCTTCCTGCTCGACTCATGCGACCCGTAATCGAAAGAGAATCCAGCAGTGGTTTTGCCAGGTGGATTCGCATGGGAACTGAAGTGGGGCCAAAGGTACCAGGTGTCGAACGTGACGTGGATCATGATGCCGGGGTTGGCTTTCCTCATTCGCTCCAACTCGGCGCGATCATATGAATAATCAACGATTGCCCGGACGTATCGGACTGAGATGTAGCCTGCATCCAGCGAGTGGAATTCAAAAACTCTGTGGAATTCGCGGTCTTTATCGATCGATGTCTGCTTTTCCATCGAAACGTGTAATGGCTTGCCCCAGCTCCGCGTCCAGAGAACGGCCGTAGTCAGAGCAAGGAGGAGGGAGACGATTGAGAGGATTGTGCGGATTAGGCGAAGCATGGCGTCAACTCAGCACGGCCGAGACGGCCGCGGTACACGGGAGGTGGGCCGTGCCCACTCTACGATTTTCCGAGGACGTATTTGGGGAGGCGAAGACGGCGGCCCAGGGTGTGTTCGATGTATTCGGCCAGAAGCGTATTGATTGGGTCGGTCTGGTGGCGGGTGAGGATGGGGAGGCGGCGGGGGGAGCCGTTGGTGATGATGAATTGCTGCATGATGCCAAGGAGGCGGGCGTCGAGGGTCAGGCGCTGGGGGAAACGGGATTCACAGTTACTACAGAGGACGCCGCCGCGGTCGGGGGAGAAAGAGATGCGCGAGGTGTTGGTGAGGGAGCGGGTGCCACAGGAAGTGCATTCGCGGAGATCGGGGAGGTAGCCGGTTTCTCTCAGCAATTCGATCTCGAATGCGAGGAAGGATTGCTCGAGGGCCGGGGTGGAGAGGTTGGTGATGCAGGTTTGCAGGTGATCGAAGAGGTCGGGGTGGGGGTCGTGTTCTTCGATTAATAAACTGACCAACTCTGCCGCGTACTGGGCGAGGTAGAGGCCGCGGAGGTTGCGGCGGAGGTCGAGGTGGCCATCCTTTAGCGACCATTCGGTTAGGGTGGCCAGGTCGCGGTCGGGGTGGTCGGTGAAGACGGCGTCGGCGAGGTCGAGGAGGTCGATGCCGCCGCCGAATTTGGATGCGCCGGCCTTGGTGGTGCGGTGGGCGCCTTTGGCGATGACGCGGAGCAGGCCGTGGGTGCGGGCGAAGAGGGTGAGGATTTGCGAGGTCTCGCTGTAGGGGATTTTGCGGAGGCAGAGGCAGCGGTCGGTGACGAGGCTCATGGCGGCTACATTATAGGAGGAACCAGACGGGGGGATTAAACATGAGGATGGGGGGATTAAACACGAAGACACGAAGACACGAAGGCCAACTTGGCGTATGGAGCGGTGCGGGAGGGAGGCGGGTTGGGTTTTATTTTTGGCGGAAGGAGGGATACTGAGGAATATGAGCCAGAGAGTTTTGATGATGATGGCGGCGGTGGTGTTGATGGTGGTGAGCGCGGCGATGGGGGCGGAGCGCGTGCGGATTATTGTGGAGACGGATGCGGGGGGAGATCCGGATGATGAGCAGTCGATGGTGAGATTTTTGTTGTATGCCAATGATTTTGATGTGGAGGGGATCATTGCCAATCGGCCGCGGGCGCGGGAGGGGGAGAATAAGAATGTCGCGCGGACGGGGTTGGGGATTGTGAGGCGGATGGTGGGGGCGTATGGAAAGTGCTGGGGGAATCTGAGCTTGAACGATCGGCGGTATCCGACGGAGGAATTCCTTCAGAAGCGGACGGTGGCGGGGTATGACGATGTGGAAGATGGGGTGAAATTGTTGATGGAGGCGGTGGATCGGGCGGATGATCCGCGGCCGGTTTGGTTTTGCAATTGGGGGACGGATAACGAGTCGGGGGCGAGCTGCCTGAAGCGGGCGCTGGATCGGGTGAGGAAGGAGCGGGGGGAGGTGGGGTATGTGAAATTCAAGAACAAGATTCGATTGAGCTCGGCGGACAAATTTGGGGAACATACCAATGAGATTGGGCCGCCGTTTGTGGTTTGGGTGGATACGTTTCGGCCGGAGGTTGAGAGGAAGCGGTGGTATCACCGATTTTCGGCCATCACGGCGACGGCGGGGGGATTTGATGTGAAGCGCGATGTGCTGGCGGGGCATGGGCCGCTGGGGGAGATGTATCCGCTGAATACGACGCATCCGCAGAAGGAGGGGGACACGATGACGTTTTTATTTCTGGCGCCCAATGGGCTCAACGATGAGCAGTGGCCGGATTGGGGGAGCTGGGCGGGGCGATATGGGTTGATGCCGGATGCGGGGGAGAAGAAATATTGGTGGGCGAATGCGGAGGACCAGTGGGAGGGGTCGAAGCATCGCGAGAACACTCTCAGGCGCTGGGCGGAGCATTTACAGAATGATTTTCGGGCGCGGCTGGATTGGTGCGTGAAGGATTATGCGCACGCGAATCATCCCCCGGTGGTGAGAGTGGTGGGGGGAGATCACCGAATCATTCGCGGCGGCGAAACTGTGGAACTGAATGCCAGCGAGTCGCGCGATCCGGATGGGGGACGATTGAGGTTCAAATGGATGTTTTACCCGGAGGTGGGGACGTATCGGGGCCAATTGCCGGAGCTGAAGGGGACGGATGAAGCGACGGCATCATTCGTCGCGCCAAATGTGGAGGAGCCGCAGACGTTGCACGTGATTCTGATGGCCACGGATGAGGGTCAGCCGCCGCTGACGCGGTATCAGCGGGTGGTTGTGCAGGTGGGGCCGCAAAAGTGATGATTAGCGGACGTGAGGCTTATGGCATGCCGCGATCGGGCCGATCAATTATCTGATGATCTGCGCGAGACGACATGGAGGGGCCGGCGCCCTGGCGGTGGCCGTGCTGGCAATGGTCGCTTGTGCGACGGCGTTTATTTGCTGGTGGCATACGCGCGAGGCCGCGGCCGGCAACGCGCCGACAGTGGTGGTCAGCGGCGATACGGCGGGGATGATGGTGGCCGCCGGTTGCACGGCAAATCAATCCGGTGGCTTGGCGCGGCGCGGGACTTATCTGGCGGAACTTCGCAAGCATGGCGAGGTGATTTATCTTGATGCCGGCGGCGCGGCGGGTGGGACATCGCTCTATCAGAAGGCGAAGTTCGAAGCGATCCTCGAGGGGGAGCGGGCGATGGGGATCAATGCGCACAATCTGGGAAAGGCCGAGCTGGCGCTGGGGGCGGAGTATTTGCGCGAGGTTCAAGGGCGGCTGCATTTTCCGTTCGTGTCGGAAAATGTCCGCGATGCGGGCGGGAAACGGATCATCGAAGATCGGCGGATCGTCGAGGCGGGCGGGATGCGCGTGGGTGTGATTGGAGTGGTGTCGGCTCTGTATGGGGCGAGCGGGTTTACCATCGACGATCCCCGCCAGGCGGTGCTGGATGCGGCCAACGCGATGAAGGGGCAGTGCAATGTGATTGTCGTGCTGGCATCGATGCCGCAGCAGGAACTTGCGGACCTCGCTTTGAATCTGCCCGAGATTGATGCGGTGATCGGTGAGAGTGGCGCGCAGGCGATTGCGCCCAAAGCGGTGGGGGCGACAATGCTGGCATCGGCGTCAAGGAAGGGGAAATCCCTGGTTGAGCTGCGCGTGCCGGCGGGGCGGAGCCAGGGGGCGTGGGAGGGGAAGTTGGTGGAGCTGACTCCGGCGATCGCCGACGACTCCGCGCAGTTGACCAATGTGCGGCGGTATTTGAGCATGCTGGAGGAGAGGGATTTTTCGGAGCAGCAGAGCGACGTGGCAGTTTTGCCCGAGCTGTTTTCCTCCAATTGGCGCATCGCCGGGAGCGCGGCGTGTTTGAAGTGTCACGCGACTGAATACAATAGTTGGATCGGATCAAAACACGCCCGCGCCTTTGCGACATTGCAGGAGAAGGGATTTCACGTCGATTCGCAGTGCCAGCGCTGCCACACCACCGGCTTTGGAATCGGTGGCGGTTTTGTTTCGGCGCGGCAAAGCGGTACGAGCGAATTGGCGGGAGTGGGTTGCGAGAGCTGCCATGGGCCGTCGGCCCATCATGTGAAGGATTCGAAGAGGCAGACGAGCTATCGTCCGGCGTTCGATCAGTGCGCGAGCTGTCACAATAAGGAGAACAGTCCGGAATACAGCGCCCCGGTGTATTGGGAGGCCATTAAACACGGCAAATCGAGCGGGGCGGGCATCGGACGCAGATGAGAGCGCTGCCATCGGTCAACGCACGCGCGGCTGTGGACTAAAGCCAGTATGGTGATGCGGGCTGGGGCATTCTGGCTGATTCTATTTCTTTTGCGAAGCGCGGCGGCGCAGCAGCTTCCGGTTTTTGATTTCAAGAATCCGAAAACGGCCGACGAGTGGAAGCCCAATCGGAATGTCAGCGATTTGAAGGCGACGGGGGAAGGTTTGTTGCTCAAGATCGATGGGCTTGATCCCTTCATCACCGGCCCAGCGCGTGATTATCCGCCGGGAGTGCTGCTGTGGCTGCGGATGCGGATCAAAAGCGAGCAGGGGGGTGCAGCGCAGGTTTTTTATTATAAGGATGGCCCGCGCGAGGAGCATTCGGTCAAGGCCGCGGTGACGGCCGGCGAATGGGAGGATTTGCGGCTGCCGCTGCCAGCGCTGGGGAAGGGCTATCACCTGAGGATTGATCCGCCGGGAGATGGGGGGAAGACGATCATTGCTCGCGTGGCGTTTGAGCCGCGGGATATTCTCAAGGCTCCGAATTGGCTGGCGCCGGTGCCGCCGAACATCAAAGCCGATTCGCTTTCCCTGAAAGTCGGCCAGCTTGAGTTGATCCATTCATCCCGTGAGTTGGGCGGCTTTGTGGTGAAGGTGGCCGGCGAGCCGATGGCCATCGGGGGCAATCGCGGGCTGATTGGTTATCTGCATCAGGGGAAGCTGAAATGGATTGATCTGCATCGTGCAGCGCAGACGGAGGCGAGGATCGGCAATGAGTGGATCGAGGCGCGGGCCACGTTCACGGATGACGATGGGGCGGAGTGGCGGATCGCCCAGGCATTTTTGCCTTCCAATGGCAACTTGGCGATTGAGGTGCGGACGGTTGTGACCACGAGCCAGGATCGACTGATCGTGCATCTGCCGCTGCTCTTTTTATTTCTGGGGGCGGGTTCGTTCGGCGAGAAGAAGACCCAGGCAATTTTTCCCGGCCTGGAATATCTCGACAAGGATGAGCCGAGCAGCTCCGAGGCCGACATCGAGGGGCCGGGCTCGAAGCGCCAGGTGCCGGATTCGGCCAAGATCACCATTCCTTTGATGAGCATCGCGGCCAACGGGCGCTACCTCGGCTTGATCTGGCAGGCCTCCGACGGCATCTGCGCTGTATTCGACTCCCCCGATCGGCTCTACATCTCCGGCGGGCACGTGATGGGGCTGCTCTTCCCCGGATCAGACCCAACGCAGCGCAGCGAAGGCAATCTGATGCCCAGCGACGGCACGATGCTGCGGGCAAAAGCGCCGCTGGCGCTGCGTGCGACCATCGTGGGCGGCAACGCCCAGAGCGCCATTCCCGCGGTGTGGGATTATCACTTTTTGAATGGACTGCCCAAGGTCCCGACGGCCGGGCTTCTTGCCGATTACGTGCGGCTGGGAGCTGCCGGCTGGCTCGATTCAAAAATCGGCGAACAGGGTTTGTTTCGACATGCTTATCCCGGCCAATTCAATGCCCATCCGGCCGCCGACGCGGTGGTGATGATGGATTGGCTGGCCGCGCGATGCGAGGACAAGGCGCTGGCGGCGAAATTGGCGGAAAGAAGTAAATCCGCGCGGGCGCGAGTGGCCTATGGAGATTGGTCGTCCGCCGTCGGCCATATCCGCACCCAGGCGCCGGCACTGCTCTTGGGCGACGCGAATGAGGCGGCGACACGCGCTGCGCGACAAGGCTGGGAACTCCTGAAGCGTTTTTCGGGCGATGGGTCGGTGAAATATGAGCCCGCGGGATTGCTGGATTATGGGCGGACGCATTTTGCGAAGGATGCCAACGGGTTGACGGCCAACATCGTGGCCGCCGTGCTCGGTGCTGGCGTGTTCTCGGGCGATCGCAAGCTGATCGATGAAGGTTTGTTGCGATTGCGGGCCCTTGACAAATACAAAAACACCGTGCCGCGCGGCGCGCAGACCTGGGAAATTCCCCTGCACACGCCGGACATTCTCGCTTGCGCCCATCTGGTTCGCGGCTACACGCTGGGTTACCAGATCACCGGCGAGAAACATTTTCTCGAACAGGCCAGTTATTGGGCCTGGACGGGCGTCCCATTTGTGTATCTGCACAACCCGTCCGGCAAACCCATCGGTCTCTATTCGACCATCGCCGTTTTCGGAGCGACGCAATGGAAAGCGCCGAATTGGATGGGCCAGCCGGTGCAGTGGTGCGGGCTGGTTTATGCGGATGCGCTTTATCGACTCGCGCCGCTCGATCCGAACAGCCCGTGGCAGCAGTTGGCGGATGGAATCACCGCCAGCGGAATTCAGCAGACCTGGCCGGTGGGGAGCGATCCGGATCGGCAGGGATTGTTGCCCGATTCGTTCATGCCGCGCCGACAGATTCGGGTGGATGTGTGCATCAACCCGGCCACGCTCCAGGCGCCGGCCGCGCGCTTTTACCGCCAGCCGCCGATTTATTCCTTTCATACTTTCAAGGATCTTTTCGTACATGTGCCGGGAGAAGTGATCAAGTCGGAGGAGGAAAGAGGATCGTTGTGGCTGCGGGTGCGGCCGTGTACGAATGGCGCGTATTCGGTTTTGATCTGTGGTTTCAAACAGCCGCCCCGAGTCACGATCAATGCCGCTCCTCCGGCGGCCGACGCCGTCAAATTCACCAAGGATGACGGTCGGCTGATTCTCCGCCTCACAGGCGAATCGTCGATCCTGCTCGACGACCTGAAGTAGCAACGGCCCCGGCCGAGCGCATCCACCTCTACCCCTCCCTCTTCGCATCCGCTACAACATTCGCAAAGTGCGCAACCTCCTCCAGCCCATCCTCGACTGGTGGGAAAAAATCACCACCCGCACCCCCAGCCAGGACGCCCTCGCCGACCGCGGCGAAAACGCCGCCTCGCGCTTCCTGCGCGACCTGGGATACAAAATCATCATCCGCAACTACCGCTCAGCGCTGGGCGAAATCGACATCATCGCCCGCGACGGCGACACGCTTGTGTTTGTCGAGGTCAAAACCCGCGCCTACGACGACCCCACGCCCGAAGAACAGGTGAACTCCGTCAAGCAGCACCAGATCACCAAGGCCGCCAAGGGCTATCTCACCCGCTACGGCTCCCCTCAGCCTCCCGCGCGATTTGATGTCGTCGCCGTGGTTTGGCCCACCGGCCGCGACCCGCAGATCCGCCACATTCAAAATGCCTTCGAAGCGACGTTTTGATTTCCTGAACCCTGAACCCCGAACCCTGAACAATGATCGACTCACACTGCCATCTGACATACGAGCCATTGGCAAAACAATTGCCGGAGGTTCTCGCTCGCGCGGCCTCCGCCGGCGTCAGCCACATGATCACCATCGGCACCGACCTCGCCGACGCCCAGCGGGCCATCGAGCTGTGCCGCGGTCACGACAACATCCGCTGCTCCATCGGCATTCACCCCCACAATTCCGACAAAGCCCAGGATGATGACGTCCAATGGCTCCGCTCCCTCCAGCAATCGCCGGCCGTCCTCGCCCTGGGCGAAATGGGCCTCGACTATCACTACGACTTCTCCCCCCGCCCCCGCCAGGCCGAAATTTTCACCGCGCAACTACAGCTGGCCCAGGAACTCAATCGTCCCATCGTCATCCACAATCGCGAGGCCACCGATGACTGTCTTTCCATCCTCAAAAACTTCCCCACCATCCGCGCCCTCTTCCACTGCTTCACCGGCACGGCGGATGAAGCGCGAAAAATCCTCGACCAGGGCCATCTCCTGGGCTTCACCGGCATCGTCACCTACAAAAAATCCGACGAGCTGCGCGAAGTGGTGAAATTCACGCCGGCCGGCCGATTCGTCGTCGAAACCGACTCCCCCTATCTCTCCCCCGACCCCGTCCGCAAGCAGAAAGTGAACGAACCCTTGTTCGTGATGCACACGGCCCGCCTCGTCGCCCAATTGCGCAATATTTCAATCGAAGAATTGGACAAAATCACCACCCAAAACGTCTCCCGACATTTCGGCTGGCCTGAACCCCAAGCCCCAAACCCTGATTCTTATCCCTGAAGTGAGATACTGGCTTCCATCTTTTCACTCGGCGCTGGCACATCCAGCCCCTTGGCCACCGCCGCCGCCTTTTGCTTGCCCAACTGATCCAGCAGCATCGCCCAGGTCTCGCGCTGGTATTTCAAAATCCCAATCGCCTCATCCAGCGAGGCCGCGTCATGCCGCACATTCGCCTCGATCAGTTTCCGATAGGCGTAGGTGTATAACGCCGACAATTTCCCGCACAAATCCGGCAGCAGGTCATGCTTCAGCGAGCAGGAAATCTCCAGCAGGATCTTCTGCACCTTCGAGATCAGGTTATAAGTCTGCTCGTAATTCTTTTCCGTCAGCGCGCTCCGCGCCTGCTCACAGAATCGCAGCGCCCCATCGAACAGCATCATCTGAAGCTGCTCCGGCGTCGCCGTCATCACCTTGGTGCGTAAATACTGATTAGCCGCCTGGCCCGTCATATCATCCAATATCGGCAATTCCGATCCACAACCCCCAACTGCCAGTCCTAGCTGCTGCTGCTCGATGTTATCGGCTTGACCCCCGTAAACGAGCTCAACGCCGCCTGCTGCGATTGCAATCCCGAAATCACCGCCTCCAGATTCGCAAACTGCTTCTCCAGCCTCGCCCGCTTGGCCTCCAGGAGCTTGTCCAACTGATCTATCCGATCCTGAAACTGCGTCGTCTTCTTATCCAGCGTGTCATTCTGCCGCGTGATCACCCCGCCCACCGGATCGATCAGCTTGTTGATCCTCTTTTCCAAAACCGCGCCCACCCCCTTGTCCGCCGTCACAAACAGATTCCGCACCGAATCAGCATCCTTCGCATAGGCGGCCCTGAACTTGTCCTCATCCACTTCCAGCCTGGCGCCCGAGATCGTCTTCAGCCCCACCTCCGAGAGAATTCTGTATCGCCCCACCCCGCCCACCACCGTCTGCACCGCCGCATACAGCTCGCTCTCCACCTGCTGCACCGTCGATTCCCCCAGCAGCGTCCCCCGTTTCTTGCTCTCGGCGTCAAAGCTGGTCAGGTCCTGAAGCCTGTCCACCATTCCATTGAAAGTCTCGGCAAATTTCTTCAGCTCACTCAGCACCGCATCGGGATTATCGCTCACGCTCACGCTCACCGCCTGAGTGCTCGCGCCGTGCAGATCGATGGTCACTCCCTTGATCACATTGGTAAGCTGATTCGTGCTGGAGGTGATGATCAGCGGGTCGCTTCCGCCGGCCGCCCCATAAAACACCACCGCATCCTGCGCCTCCACCAGATTCCGCGTCTGCACCCCGCTCGCCCCCGCGTCAAACACCACCCGTCCCGCCCGGCCCGTGTTCCGCGCTGCCAGCGACAGCCGAAACGGCGAAGCCCCCGACCCATCGTTGATGATGCCCGCCGAAACCCCAAAACCCAGATCATTGATCTTCGTCTGCACGCTGCTGAGCGTATCCAGCGCGGTCACCGCGATTGTCTTCTCCCACGATCCCTCGATCGTCGTGCCGCTGGCCGTTCCCAGGATGTTCAGATCGGCGGCCGTCTTTCCGCCAACCTCCTCCACCTTCATCGCCACGGGACCGCCGGCCGAATCGGTGAGCAAAAGTCCATCGCCATTCGCATTGATCGACGCCGTTATCGAAATGCCCTTCGAGTTGATCTCGTCGATCACATCCTGGACCGTCACTTCATTCCCCTGCGACAGATCCACCTCCGAGATTATCCCCAGCGAATTGGTCATCTTGAACGTCCCCGGCGCAACTCCCGCTCCGCCGTTGAATGTGGACAGGAGCGTATTGGACCCCACCCACTGCCTCTGCAAATTCGCCCCTTTCACGCTGGCGACAGCGGTGGAAAAGGTTCCGGCAATCCCCAGTTCCGCGGCCGTCGTTGAAGAATTATCGGCGATGATCAGATCCCCCGTTCCCCCCGTCGTGTCCTTGATCTCAATCCCGTTCCCCGACTCTTTTAACGACGCCGTGATCCCCAGCCCACTGCCGTTGATCACTTCCAGCACATCCGCCACCGTCTTGGCGCTGGAAAAATCAAGGGTCACCGGCAGGCCGCCGGAGCGATGGGTGAAATCCACGGTCCCCAGCGACAATCCATTCCCTCCGCGCAGGCTCGACAGCAGCACGCTGTTAATTGAAGCCATCACATCCCGCCCGCTGATCACCGTTCCGACCGCCGCCTCATCGATCCCCAGATCGTGCGCGGCCAGCGAGCTGTTGAGCGCGCTCACCGCCACCGTTCCCACCCCACCGGTCGTATCCGTCAACCTGATCCCATTTTCCCCGGTCACCACCGATGCCACCACCGTGCCGGCGGTGGCGGTATTGATCGCATCAATCACCGCGCCAACCGTCGTCAACCCCTTCACCGTCACGTCGTAGGTTCCCCCGTTCGCATCGGTGATCCGAAAGTCCGCGGCCCCGTTCGCATTGCGAATGCCTCTTCCATCATTCAAATCCGCCGTCGCCGACAGCCGTCCGACATAATTAATATCATTGCCCGTCAACGTCGGGCCATTCACCGACGAGGCGATTCCCAAATCCGCCGCCGCCGTCCCGCCGCCGAGATCGGTGACGATCAAGTTTGATGCTGACTGTCCGGTCAAATCGGTAATGACCAGTTGGTCCCCGTCCACCGCTGCCTTCACCGAAATATCCAGCGAGGTGTTGATCTTCCGCACCACATCATCGAGCGAATAGGCCGACGAAATATCGATCACCCCCGTCTTCCCCGACCGGTCGGTGATCCGAAACGCCCCGCGCGAAACTCCCTCTCCCCCATTCAATTTCGACAACACCGTCTGCGATGAAATCTCCCCGCCTCCCATCTCAATCGTGATCGTCCCCGCCCCCACCTTCTGACTCTCTGTATCAGTGAACCCCGCGCTCACCGCCTGCTGCGCGCTCACCAGCCGGGCCACCTGAAATTGAAATGTGCCTTTGCTCGCGCCCGCGGCCGCGTTGGCCGTCAGCACATTCTCATCGGATGAGCTGGCCGTCGCCTGCTGAAACGTGGCCGTCTTTTTGAACGCCGTCGCCGACAGCCGAATGCTCGTCAGCCGCGCGGCCAGATCGGTATAGGCCAGCCGCTGGGCGTTGGCCAAATCCATCCGGTTTTTCAGCAGCACCTTCGGCCGGGCCTCCAGCGACATCAACTGATCGATGATGTCTTTGGTCGGGAAACCCGACGCCAGCCCAACTCCAGAGGTAATTCCAGCCATAGGCGCAGCCCATGCGCGACAATGCGCACACCTTCTCCTTGAGTTATCGGAACTTGACTCCGCATTTCGTGAACCCGCTATCTTCTATCCTCTATTTCTCCGTCCCCACCACTTCAAACGTCTTCCACCCCAGCCTCTCCGCCACCTCTTTGGGATATTTCCACCCCTCCACATCGCCGCTCACCACCCTCACCTTGCATTTTTCCGCCGCCATCGCCGCCGCCACGGGCACATCCATCACCTTCAAAACATTCAACAACTGCGGCCCCGCCGCATGACTCGCCGATGCTCCCTGCAACTCGATCTCCTTCACTGGCGATTCAAATAATGATGCATAAAGCGCAACCACGCCCATTTCTCCCGCCCCCATCAACCTCAGGTCCGTCCCCGCCTCAATCGACCTCATCACCTGCATCGCCCGCCTCACATCCCAGACCCTCATCCCCTCCAGCGTCTGCCCAACCAGCCAATACCGACGCAAAATCTGCGTCCGCTTCTTCTCATCCACTCCCCACGCGCTGGGCCCGACTCCCCTCACCGCCAGGTATGCGCCGCTTGCCGGCCCATCGCCGGTAAAGACCTCTCCCTTCCCCGTTTCATCATCCTTGAACGCCTCGGCAAACATCCCCCGCATGTTCCCCACAAAACCCTTCCACTCATTCTCCGATAGCACGTGCAGATTCATCCACTGCCGTTTCGCGCCATTCAATGACTCCACCAGATAAATCCTCGGCCGAACATTCGCCTCCGAATTGAAGTCATAAACCCGCATCCGCCAGCCATCCTTCTCACTCCTGGCAATTTCCCTCACCTCCAGCCCCGCCTCCTCCTTCGGCCAGCCCGCAAAAACTTCCTCTCGTAACCCCGCCATCATCTGCTCCCGCGTTTTCCGCCACGCCTCCGCACTCGCGGGCACTTCCGCCATCACCACCGGAATGAACGTCTCGGCAATCATCAAATTGATCGAATCCTTCGGCTCCTCGCCAACTTTGAAAACCCTCAGTTGCTCCGGCTCCAGGAATTTGCTCTCCATCAACATCTGAATCGGCCCCAGGTCATTCTTCAAAAACCGGTTGAACCATTTGAACGCCGGCAACTGAAGCTCCTGCGTATCCTTGTGCGGCCCCTCGGTGATCAGCATCCCCAGGTTCTTCTCCGCCTTGTTCAACTTATAAATCCGCGCCACGTGCTGATGCAGCCGCTCGACTCCATCGAGCGGAAAAATCGTGTCCTTATCGCTATTTGAAATCAGCAGCGGCCGCGGCGCAACCAAAGCGGCCACCTGCGCAAAATCCCACCGATAAGTGTTGGTCATGAACATGCAATCACAATGCCCCTCGATCGTCCCATCCACGATGTGATTGTGCATGTCGGTAATCCCCGCCACCGGTACGGCACAGGCAATTCGATCATCCAGCGCCGCCGTCCACCACGAATACGCCCCGCCTCCGGACCGGCCGGTGATTCCGATCTTGGTCGCATCCACCTCCGGCCGGCTCACCAGGTAATCGATCGCCCGAATCGAATTCCACGCCTCCACTCCGGCCGGCGTGTATCCGCGCGACATCCACCACCACATCTTCTCCCGATACAGCCCATGATGAATCCCCTCGATCTCGCCAAGCTGGAGCGTGTCCAGCACGATGCACACATAACCATTCTTCGCAAACCAGGCTCCGTGATGCTGATACGCCGTCTTGTTCCCAAACGATACGCTCCCCTTCTTCACCAGCGAATGCCCGCACACATAAACAATCGCCGGCAGCCGCCCCTCGATCTTTTTCGGCAGATACACATTCGCCGTCACGTACAAATGCGGCATCGACTGAAAGTGCAGATTCTCAACCACAATGTCCCCCATATCGACCTTGCCGGTGATCATCGGATTCAATTCCGTCTTCGCCGGCATCGGCCAAAGCCCCAGCATTTCGGCCAATTGCTGGCGATACTGCTCCTTCTTCGCATTCCAGTCTTCCAGTGTTTTCACATCCGCCAGGCAAGCGCCCGCGATCTGCTGCGTCTGCGCCCTGAAATATTCCTCCGGCCCGGCCGCCAGACTCATCGCGCAGCAACCCAACACCACCGCCATCAGAATTGTTTTCATGTGTTTTCTCCGAGTCCCCAGATCATACCCGCTTCCGCGGGGGGCTTGTATTCCGTCTCCCTTTGACAGACGGTAAGGGCCGAAGTTTCTAAACAATGGGCAGCACTTCCCAAAAACGCCGCATCTGTTTCGTCACCGGCACCCGCGCTGAATTCGGCCTGATGGAATCCACCCTGCGCGCCATCCAATCCCACCCCAAACTCCAACTCCAGCTCATCGCCACCGGAATGCACCTCGACCGCGCCCACGGCCAACCTCTTTCTGCGATCCGCGAAGCCGGCTTCAAACCCAACATCACCATCCCCTGGCCCTCCTCCAAATCTCCGTCGTCCACCGCTCAATCCACCGGCCGCGCCATCGCCTCCCTCTCCAGCGCCTTCCAAAAACTAAAACCCCACATCATCCTCATTGTCGGCGACCGCGTCGAAGCCTTCGCCGCCGCGAGCACAGCCCATATCTCGCAAATCCCCATCGCCCACATCCACGGCGGCGACCGCGCGCTGGGACAAGTGGACGATTCCCTTCGTCACGCCATCACCAAACTCTCCCACATCCACCTTCCCGCAACCAAAGAGAGCGCCAATCGCATCGCCAAACTCGGCGAAGATCGATTCCGCATCCAGCTGGTTGGCTCTCCCGCCAACGACAATATCCACAAATCCCCCGCGCCCTGGTCCGACATTGCCAAACGCATCCCCCAGCTCCGCCAACGCCGCTACGCCCTGCTCTTGCTTCACCCCGTCTCCCCCGATGCCGCGACAGAAGCGCAACTCGCGCTTGGCATCCTTTCTCAGGTCGTCAAAACCGGCTTCGACCACACCGTGATCATCTATCCCAACAACGATCCCGGCTCTTCGGGCATCCTCAGCGCCTGGGAATTGATTGAGAAGTTTCGCGGCCGCGTGGGCGCGATGCGCGATCGTATCACCCTCTTCCGCGATCTCCCCCGCTCCCTCTACCTCGCCTTTCTCAAACACGCCGCCAGCCTCGTCGGCAACTCCTCCTCCGGCATCATCGAAGCGGCCAGTTTTTCAACACCGGTATTGGATATCGGACCTCGCCAACTCGGCCGCCAGCGCAGCCAAAATGTCCGCCATTGCGACTACGACGCCGCCCAAATCCTCCGCTCTTTGAAGCTGATCTGGAACAACGGCCAGCCCCGCCGCAGCCCCGCCGCCAACGTTTACGGCCGCGGCGACACTTCCCGCCGCATCGCCAGCCTCCTGGCCTCCATCCCCCTCGACAACCGCCTCCGCCGCAAGCTCATCTCCTATTAGGTAGGTCCGGCTGTGCCGGACGTTTTTGACATTGTCCGGCAGAGCTGGACCTACATTAAGTTCTCCTCCCTCCCACTCGATATACCCCCTATGGGGCCTATCTAGCCCCAAAAGCGCCTGCGCTGTTTAACTGGATCAAACTATGGCCACCGCAACCGCACCCGCAACCACGCCCGTCTCCGAACCACCATCCACGGCCGTTCTTGAGATGATCAAGAAGGTCAGCTCCATCGCCACCCTTCCCGAAATCACCGCCAAAATCATCGCCACCGTCGAAGACCCCAAGTCCACCCCCGCGACCCTCCACAAAATCGTCTCCCACGACCCCGCCCTCGTCACCCGTATCCTCAAAGTCGTCAACTCCGCCTTCTACGGCCTCCCCGGACAGATCGCCTCCATCGAACGCGCCATCGTCCTCCTGGGCCTCAACGCCATCAAAAACATCGCCGTTGCCGCATCCCTCGGTCAACTGTTCCGCGGCGTCAAGCTCTGCGAAGGATTCACCGCCAAAGATCTCTGGACCCACTGCATCGCCGTCGGCATCACCGCCCGCTACATCGCCAAGCAGATGAAAGTCCCCCTCGCCGACGAGGCCTTCCTGGCCGGAATGATCCACGACGTCGGCCTGCTCGTCTCCCTCCAGGTCATGCCCGAAAAACTTCGCAATGTTTGCGAATCCGCCAAGGCCCCGGCCTCCGTCTTCTGTGATCTCGAGCGCGAGCAAATGGGAATGGACCATCAGCAGCTCGGCGCCGCCCTCTGCGAGCAGTGGAAATTCCCCCGCTCCTGCCAGCGCGTCGCCGGCTATCACCACCGCCCCTTCACCCTCTCCGACAACAATCGCCACCTGGTGAGCATCGTCCACGTCGCCGACACCCTCGTCGCCACCGGCAACTACGGCTTCAACCTCACCGCCGTCAACCAGAAACTCGACGAAGAGGCCCTCGAAGGCGTCGGCATCGACGCCATGCTCATCGAACTCGCCCGCAAATCACTCCCCGACCTCCTGAGCAACTCCGCCGGCGTGTTCGCATAACAATTTTCAAGACGCAGAGTTCTCACCACGAAGGTCACGAAGTGCACGAAGACTCGCCTGGCGCTCGCGCGCATCCCAGCAGTCCAAGCCTCTCTTCTTAAAACAAAAAACAAAACGCGCGCCCTGCCCGCGCACACACCCATCGCAAGCTGCTCTTCGTGGCTTCGTGCCCTTCGTGTTTAATCCCCCCGTCCCGTGCTCCCCACCCCGTTCAGTTCGACCAGCTCTGATCCCCCGGAGTCGTATCCTTCCCCAGCACCATCTCGATCCTCTCCAGCAATTCCTCAATCAGCCTCTGCCCTTTCTTCAATATCCCATCCACCGGCACCGATCCCAGCCGTGATGTCGTCTCTCCCATGTCCAGCACACTCACCACGATCACCGGCAGGAATTTGTGCTTCGACGCGTTCCTCAAAATCCTCAACAATGTCGGCCCATCCATCCCCGGCATCATCACATCCACAATGCACAAATCCACTCCATCCCCATCCAGCACCAGCAGCGCCTCCCAACCGTTCGCCGCAAACAAAACCTGGTGCCCCTCCATGGCCAGAACCTTCCCCAGCATCATCCGAAAATCCGACTCATCATCCACAATCAGAATACGTGCCATTGGAGCCCTCCAAACTAACCTACCACAACTGACGGTCAAGCACGCTCAGGAATTACCGCCCATTTCCGCCAGATTCCGCTATCGGCCGCTTCGCCGCCCGCGCCGCCGCCATCTCCTCGGAGAGTCGTCTGATCCGCGCCCTGATCGCCCTATCCCACCACGGATTGGTCCCAAACCGCTCCATCTCCGCCATCGCATCCTGGGCGCTTATCCCCTGTCTCATCCGCCACGCCGCCACCGCTAGTCCAGTCCGATCCCGCCCCTGAAGGCAGTGAATGAACACCGGCTTGGGACTCTCCTCGATCACCTTCAACACCGCCTCCACATCCACCTCATCACACTGCCACAAGGAACACCGGATCGGCACGTACCCAACCCCCTCCGGCACATCCCTCGACTCATCCTCCATCTGCAAATCAATGATCGTCTTCGCTCCCCGCTCCGCCAGCCAGCGCATCCCCTGGTGCGTCGGCTTCCCCCCGCGCCAAATCTCCGGCGTCACTTCCCCAAAATTCTTCACCCCCGGCGCTTCCTCCCCGTGCCTCCCCGCGCATCCCGCGCAGACAATTACCAGCACAACCAGTGCACATCTCAGTCCTCCCTTCCGAATTCTGAATTCTGAGTTCTGAATTCTTCCCATCATATCCTCTCCACTCGATATCACCCTCTCCGAGCTCTCCATTGGAGATGGCTTCTTCCGCCCGACTCAAACCGAAATTCTACACCTGGCAGGTACCATCCGCGCCGAATCGGAGCTCTGGGCAATTCCATTCCCCGCCCCGCGCGTCCGAATCAACATTTCCGGCCCATCCGTAGGTATTAATCCCTATCAGCCCGGCCACAGGGCACACCGATGGCATTCATGAAGAACATCGCTCCTGGTGTCCGCGCCGCTCTCCGCCAGAGGGAGCGGCGCACGGCGGGCGATCGATTGATCTTCGACGGGAGCGCGTTTGCTGCGTGAGCTTCGAAAGTTGGAGGTATCCCGTGGATCCACGAATCATTCTGCGCGTCGACCTGACGCCCGACGCCAAAGCCCGGCTCAGCGATGTCTGTGACAAGAGCGGCATGACCCAGGTGGCCATGCTTTCGCGGGTGGTAGAGTGGTTCGCCCGCCAGCCCAACGGGGTGCAGCAGTTGATTGTCGGCCATATCCCCAAGGAAATGCATCCGGATGTCGCCCGCCTCGTGCTCGAGAATCTCACGGAAGAATAATGAGCCCGAGCCGCCCACTTGGCGGTCTTTTCATGGGGAAATGGTAAGATGATGCTGTGAAACCGGCCGTTTTTACTACCGTGGCCGTCCTGGTGTTTTTGTTCTATGCGTATCGCTACTGGAAGGGCTTCAGATATCTCCTCTGGAAATGGCGCGTGATTCCAATTTATGAGCAGCAGAACCGCAGGCTAAAGGGGCTATGCGTCAAATGCGCTTACGACTTGCGAGCCACGCCTGACCGCTGCCCGGAGTGCGGCACTATCCCAACCCCTCCTCCGGTGTGAATTTCGGCAAACAACGGACCGAAACTTTTCAGCTAACCCACCAACCCCCACGAAGCGAACTTGCATTCTCCCCCCAAATCCCCGATTCTGGCCTAGAATTCCACTCAGGCCTCTTGGCGGAATTGGCAGACGCGCTGGACTCAAAATCCTGTGTCCGAAAGGACGTATCGGTTCGACTCCGATAGAGGCCATTGTTATTGCTCGGATTTGCCCCTCCCGACGCGCTGAATCCATCCTATTCTGAGTTCTGAATTCTGAGTTCTGAATTCTCAAATCCGGAGGTCCCATGTCCCCCAGCAACTTCGACCCCGCCAACCCCGACTCCGAACGCCTCGGCCGCGGCGGCCTCGACCGCTATCTCGGCCCCGAGGCCCAGCGCGGCTCCCACCTCCCCGGCGAAGCAATCGACGGCGAACTAAACCCCGAAGAACAGGAAGATGCCCCCGAAGACAACAACCTCAGCCACGAAGAACTCCCCCCGGATGAGGCCGCCCGCCGGCTCGACCAGATGCAGCGCGGCAAAAATTCCGTTGAAGACTTGCCCGACTCAACTGGACCTATCGAATAGTTCCTACGTGTCGCCGGCAATCCTGCCGAGGTCTATCGCACAACACGGTTCAAACATAATGCGGGCCGGAGGGTTGCCCGCGCAGGGACGGTAGGATGGCCCGCCAGGACAATTGGCGGGCCTCTTTTTTGTTCCCCTTCCCTGGCGCTTTCCATCGCAAGTCGCTTATCCGAAGTCACTTACCATCCGTTCTCAATCTTCTCTTCGTGCCCTTAGTGTCCTACGTGGACAAAAAATTCGTGCCCTTCGTCCATCCCCACCGATTTACCCACAGGAGACTTTCCCAAAACAAACTATGACCCGACCCAACATGAGTCGCCGTATTATCCTCTTTCTCGCGCTGGGCGCCTGGGGCTTCCTGCTAGTCTCCATGGCCAGCTTCCATCCCGAAGACTGGCCCAGCCACCAGGTTTATCCGTATCAACCCATCCAAAACCTCTGCGGTTCCGCCGGCGCGTTCGTCGCCTATCACCTCTTCTTCGCCATCGGCCAGGGAATCTTCCCCATCCTCCTCTTCTCCGGCCTCTGCCTCGCGCTCCTCACCTTCCACAACCGCATCTCCGATCTCTGGCTCCGCGGCATCGGCCTGGCGCTGCTCTCCATCGCCTTCGCCGCCCTCGTTCATCTCATACGCCCCGGCTCCTCCGAAAGCTTCCCCGAAGGCCACGGTGGCATCATCGGCATCAGCGCTTCTACCTTTCTCAAATCCCATTTCAACACCGCCGGCTCCGGCCTGATCCTCATCACCACCTTCCTCGTCGGCCTCCTGCTGGCCGCCGATGACCTGGTCATCCGCGCTCCCGGCTTCATTGGCCAAATCACCCAGGCCGTCCGCGCGAGCGCGCCCCAATTCAAATTCCGCTTCCCAACCCTGCCAAAACTCCCCTCACTTCCCGGCTTTGTCACCCGCGACGCCAAGCCGCGAAGTTTCGCCGACGATGACACTGGCCCGTTGAAACCCGCCGCCGTCCTCCGCCAAAACCGCATCGGCATCGGCGAGAAACTCCCGGCCGACAAGACCGTCAACGGCCAGCAGATCGAGCTGACCTACGAACACGATGCCCCCGCCGCCACCGACATCGCCTATCACGACGATTCCGCCGCGCCACCGTCCGAAGCGGCCACCATTCCTCCTCCACAGGAACAAGCTGTCGTCAAACCCCTGGCCATCATCAACAACCGACAGGCCCCGACCAATGCCACTGGCGGCGGAATTGCCCCCAAGGCCGCCGGCATCGGCATGCCACCTGAGGGCCAATCTGATTCGCCCGAGGCCTCTGCGCCACAGACGGCTGATCAAGTAGGGGCTGCTTCAGCCGCCGTTGATGATGGCACGGCCAAACCGGACCTCATCGTCCGCATGCCCAATCAGATAAAACCCCGCAACGCCCCTCCGCCTCCTCCCAAGGAACTGGGCGACTACAACCTCCCCACCTGGGAACTCCTCGCCGATGCCGAGCACGGTTTCGCCGAGTCTCAGGAGCGCTACGTCCGCGAAAAAGCCGCCGTCCTCGAGCAGGCCCTGCGAGAATTCAACATCGACGCCCACGTCGTCGAAATCGACACCGGCCCGGTCATCACCATGTACGAAATCTCCCTGGCCGCCGGCATCAAGGTCGCATCCATCACCCAGCTCACCAACGACATCGCCCGCGCCCTCATGGCCACCAGCGTGCGCATCGTCGCCCCGGTGCCCGGCAAATCCACCGTCGGAATTGAGGTGCCCAATCCCCACAAGGAGAAGGTCCGCCTCAAGGAGCTGATGGCACTCGCCCCCGAAGCCACCCGCAAGATGCAGATTCCTCTCTTCCTCGGCAAGGATGCCAGCGGCGAGCCCCTCGTCACCGATCTGGCCGCCATGCCTCACTGCCTCATCGCCGGCACCACCGGCTCTGGCAAATCCGTCTGCATCAACTCCATCATCATGTCCATCATGTACACCCAGCGCCCCGACATGGTGAAGATGATCCTTATTGATCCCAAGGTCGTCGAGATGGCGCCATTCAAGGACATCCCACACCTTATGTGCCCCGTCATCAACGACACCGGCCGCGCTACCAGCGTGCTGGAATGGGCCTGCGAGAAGATGGACGAGCGCTACGAGGTCCTGGCCGAAGCCGGCGTGCGAAATCTGGCCGGCTACAACAAGCTCTCCAAGGACGAGCTCATGGAGCGCTTCAAACCCACCAGCCCGGATGAAGAAGCCAAGATCCCCAAGTTCCTCCCCTACATGATCATCATCGTCGATGAGCTGGCCGACCTGATGATCACCAGCGGCAAGGAAGTTGAAGCCTTCATCGTGAGGTTGGCCCAGAAATCCCGCGCTGTCGGCATCCATCTCGTCCTCGCCACGCAAAGACCTCAGGCCAACGTCGTCACCGGCCTGATCAAATCCAACATGCCCAGCCGCATCGCCTTCCGCGTCAACAGCCGCATGGACTCGCGCATCGTCCTCGACCAGAACGGCGCAGACCTGCTCCTCGGCCAGGGCGACATGCTCTTCCTCCCGCCGGGCAGTTCAAAACCGATCCGCTCCCAAGGCACCTTCATCGACGACCGCGAAATCCGCGAGTCGGTGAAACTGACGCGTTCGCAGGCCGAAGCTCAATACGAGCCCGAGTTGGTCCAGATCAAGGCCCGCATGAACCTCGAAGACATGGAAAAGGATGAGCTCTTCGATGATGCCGTGCGAATCGTCCTGGAAACCAAGCGCGGCTCCGTCTCCCTCCTCCAGCGCCGCCTGACCATCGGCTACAGCCGCGCCAGTCGTCTCATCGAGATGATGGCCATGTCCGGCATCGTCGGCGACTACAAAGGCTCCCAGGCCCGCGAAGCTAACTACACCCTGGAAGAATGGGATGCCATGCAAGCCGCCCAGAAGAAGGATGAACAAGAAGGAATGGCGGCGTAGGTGCGGCTCTGCCGGACGATTAGTGCATGTCCGGCACAGCCGGACCTACAGCTGCGCCCAAAAAAAACCGTCCGCCGAAGCGAACGGTCAAATGATTCGTGAAAGGGGGAAAGGGTGGGGTTAATCATCTTCTTCAAGCGTGCTCGTGCTTTGGCGGCCGGCGTAGCCGCTGTGGAGCTCGTGCCAGTGGTCCACCTTGTCTTCGCCCAGCTTCCAGCACAGGTACACGTCTCTTCCCTGGTGCCGGCCGGGGAAGTCGATCAGGCCGCTCTCGTAATCCTTCAACTCCACCCCGATGCTGCCCAGCTCATCAACATAGTCCTGGAGCTGTTCGAGCGCGCCGTCGAGTTGCTGTTGAAGTGCGCTTTCGCGGCCGGTGGATTCTTCGAGCTTGGCCTGAAGCTGGGTGGCCCGCTCGTGGGTGTTGACGATGTCGCGGACGATGCGGGTCACCAGCGGCAAAGCCTTATTGGCCTGTTCCAGGGTGAACCGCCTGCGGGCTTTGGAGGGTTTGGCCCCCGACGTGGAGAACTGTGGAGCCGCCATAGGTGCTGCCTTTCTAGAGTGCGCTACAAAGCCTCCAAACCCTGCCGCGCGATTATCCCGTCCACAAAGGGCGTGTCAAACGCGCTCTTTACATCTGCTATCGGCAAAACATATGCCGTGTCCACAGTTGGGCGAGCTATGGCCCGCGTGCGGGCGGCACGACGGACTCATCATAGGCCTTACGCTGCCGCGCCTGCGACAGTTTTTCAGCGCAGACAACATGTCTGGCGTTACTATAGGATGCCCTCATCCACCGGGCGCTTCACCAGCGCCTTCGGGCACGATCCCGATCAGTTTCTCCACCACCTGGTCCGGGCCAACTCCCTCGGCGTCGGCGTTGAAGTTGGTAAACAGCCGATGCCGCAGCACCGGCTTGGCGACGCTTCGGACATCATCACAACTGACATTGAGCCGCCCGTTGAGGAGCGCGCGAGCCTTGGCCCCGAGGACCAGGTACTGAGCGGCACGCGGGCCTGCGCCCCAGGTGAGCCATTCGTTGATGAAGTCGTAGGTGTTGGGCTCCTTGGGGCGGGTGGCGCGGGCGATGCTGACGGCGTAATCGACGACGTGATCGCTGACTGGGAGTTTTCGGATCACCTTCTGCACGTGCAGGATGTCGGCGGCCGAGAGGATCGCCTCCGGCTCGGCCTCCAGGTCCATCGTGGTTCGACGGACGATCTGGCGTTCTTCCTTCTTGGAGGGGTAGCCGATGTTGACCATGAACATGAACCGATCGAGCTGCGCCTCGGGCAGCGGATAAGTTCCTTCCTGCTCGACGGGGTTCTGGGTCGCCAAAACGAAGAACGGCGGCTCGAGTGGGTAGGTTCGCCCTCCCGCCGTCACCTGGTATTCCTGCATGGCTTGGAGAAGGGCGGCCTGGGTCTTGGGGGGAGTGCGGTTGATCTCATCGGCGAGGACGATGTTGGCGAAGATCGGCCCTTTGACGAAGCGGAAGGCGCGCTTGCCGGTGGTTTGGTCTTCTTCAAGGATGTCGGTTCCGGTGATGTCGGCCGGCATCAGGTCGGGGGTGAATTGGATGCGGTTGAAGTTGAGCTTCAGCACCCGCGCCAGGCTCGAGATCATCAGCGTCTTGGCCAGACCAGGCACGCCGACGAGCAGGCAATGGCCGCGCGCGAACATGGCGGACAGCAGCAGCTCGATCACCTCATCCTGGCCAATGATCACCTTATGGAGCTCGTGAAGGAGCTTGGTTTTGACCTGGGTGAATCGCTCGATGAATTGGGATTCACGGTCGATCGATGCGGGTTGGGAGGTGGGGTTCGCGCTCAATGAGACACCACATACATCAACACATTCACACCGAGCTTCAACGCATCTTCATCGGCGTAGCCGACGTTGTAGGCTCTTGGGAGTTGTTCCCAGCCGGCGCTGAGGGAGAGTTTGGAGTAGATGACGGGCAGGGTGCCGTCGACTTCGATGACTTCGAGTTGCGGGGCGGTGGTTGGGCCGAACATCTGGCGGGCGAGGGGGGAGAGATCGACTTGTTTGGTGTTGAAGATGAAGCTGAACATGGGGTGATCGGGGGGGAGAGTCTTGAGGGGGTGGTCTTTGTAGATGGACTTGATTTCCTCGCGGAAGGATTTGTCGAACTCGCTGGAGCCGACAGCGCAGTCGACGACCATGACGCCGCCGTTGTCAAGGTATTCGCGGAGGCGCTTGTGGGTGGCGTCGGAGAATTTGAAGGATCGTTGGCCGGTCATGTAGAGGACCGGGAAGGAGAAGATGTCGCCTTTTTCGGGATCGACCGGGACGCGCTTGAACTGGACGTGAAGGGTGGTGCTTTGGTCGATGGTTTTGAGAAGGTTGGGGACGCCGTGGGGGGTGGGATCCCAGTCGCCGTTGTGGACGATCTGGCCGAGGACCAGTTGGTCACGGGTGGCGTCGGCGGCCTGGTGGTAGACCTTTTGGTGGTTGAAAAATCGGCCGTATTGATACTCGGCCAGGCAGTAGGTCATGATGTTGGAGCCGAGGCGCAGGGCATCATCCTGGGCGTAGAGGATGCCGCCTTCGATGGGGTTGGCGTCGGCGTTCCAGCCGCAACTCAGATCGATGGGGGAGAAGATCACGGCGGCGCGGGTGCCGATGTTGATGACTTCCAGATATGGGGGAATGGTTTTCCAGGGCTCGGTGCCTTTGCGGACTTTCATCTGCTGGACTTTGTAGAAGGAGGAAAAGAGGGGATGGTCGGTGGGGATGCCGGCCAGTTCGCGGTCGGGGAAGATGCGGGCGATCTCGCGGCGGAAGGATTCGTTGAATTCCGGGCGGCCGCAATTGCTGTGGATGACCCAGGTGCCGCCGTCCATCAGGTATTGGCGGAGATGAGTGATGGTGGTGTCGTCGAATTGCGGGAGCGGTTTCCAGCCGGTGAAGTAGATGATGGGGAGCTCGGTGGGGTCGTAGCTGAATTTGCTGAAGTCGGTGTTGACGAAGCGATAGCGCTGCTGGAGTTGGTCGTTGGTGAAGTGGACCCATTTCTCCAGGTCGATGATGGTGGTTTGCCAGTTGAGCTTGGCTTTTTTGGCCGAGAGGTCGGAGAAAGTGATGTTGCCGACGAGGGCGGGGGGAGAGGGCTCGCGTTTTTTCTCGGAGCGGCGGAGGGGAGTGGCGGGGAGAGGAAGGGGCGGGAAGCCTTCGCCGGCGTTGCGGCGCTGGGGGGCGGCCTTGGGGGGGATGTTGGCTTTGGGGTTTTGGAATTCTTCGGCGAGGGTGAGGGTGGTGGAGAGGAGGAGGGTGAGGAGGATGAGGCAGAATCGGTTGAGCATGGGAGGCTCCTGTATGTGATTGTTATACCACGGATTGGGGGAGGGGGTTGGGGGTGAAGGAGGGCGCGAGGGAGGGCGAAGTGCATTTTCGCGATTGTTCGTTTTGTAGCACATATGGCGCAACAGGGA
>DASYUA010000183.1:0-25481 GCA_036001665.1 Tepidisphaeraceae bacterium | reverse complement strand
TCGGCAGGTATAGATTGCTCTCGCCCAAATAACCATGCGTCTGCTGCCCGCTGGCCGTATTAGTCACGGTATATCCCGGTAAAAAGTCTTCCAGCGTCATCGATTCAAGCCGCGCGCGATAAGCCTCGGCCGACTCGTAATAAGAATTCCCATCCTTCTCAATAATCTCCGGCGCTGGCGCCTCGATGTTGTTATCGAGCACCAGATACACCCGCGAGCCAACCTTACGCGAGCTGGAAAGCGATCCGTCATAAACCGTCTCATTGACCTTCTTCGGATTCGCCCGATCCGAAACATCCATCACCGTGACCTTCACCTGTGGCTTCGACCACCACCCGCCCCAGATCGGCCGCGCGATCAGCGAATCAGCAGCGAGACCAACCCCGCCGGCGTTGAGGACCGGCACGTCGTACCTCCCGCTGGTCCAAGTCGATGAAATGACCGTAACCTTGTCCTCATTCAGATAAATCCCCTGAATCCACCCGTTCTCCGTGATGGGCGTGCGCGAAATAATGTGCGTCTCATCCGCTGGCCACGCATCCAGAATCACCAGCTCGTTGTTCTGCACCAGGTAGAGGTAATCACCATCCGTCTTGATGATGTCCGCCTCATCCACCCCCGTTTCCTGCGTGTTGGTATCTGAATGATCGGTCGGTGCAACAACAGCGCCTCCCGTTTCCATCCCCGCCGGCGGCCCACCCGCCACATCCGCCGCATATACATAGACGCCCCCTCCGCCACGCCCATACCACCAATTCCACACCGGCTGGTCAAAGGAATATTGCCAGCGGGCCATCGCCATGTCGATCAATTTCTGCTTCAACGCATCGCGATCCGTGACCGTCTGAAGATCATTGATGCGAACGTCCGCCCTGGTCCGATCCCACCGGTCATATTTCCAGTAATCGATCGACTGCCGGAAAATCGTATCAACCCCGCCGCCCCCTTTGAGCGAATCCGCGCCATCCCCGCCGCGCAGCGTATCTTTTCCATCCCCGCCGCGAACAAAATCCTCGTCATATCCGCCCGAGAGCGCATCCGACCCATCCCCACCCCACATTTCATCCTCACCCAATCCCCCGACGATGGTATCGCTGTCCCCCTGTCCCCAAATATCATCCTCGCCCTCCTCTCCCAGAATTTCATCATCCCCCCATCCGCCCCAAAGTTCATCATCACCCAACCCGCCCGAGATCTCATCATCCCCGCCCCCGCCGCGCAGGAAATCATCTCCCGATCCACCCTCGATCGTGTCATCCCCCCGCCCGCCAAGAATCGTGGCCTCAATGTTGTCCAGGTCCGCGCCCAGGTCGAGCGTGATATCATCATCCCCCCGTCCCCCATTGATCTGAATCCCCTTGACGTTTCTGATCAGTCGCGTCGAGACAACTTCATCATTGACGACCGCGCGAAGCTCCTTGGCATTGCCGGGATTGACCTCGATGACGATCGTATCGTCAGTGAATTCGCCCCCCGCGTCCCCGTTGATTTCCCACACAGTGGCGGCCAGAAGGAAGCGAAATTCCAGTTGCTCACACACCGGGCGCGCGGCCTCGTTCAGCGCGTTTTTCAACACCCACAGATTGGCACCCATAGCATCTCTCCGCGCTTGCCCCAGAACCGTGCAGCCACCGCGCCCACGCCAGATAGACGACACCCATCACCCCGGCGTTTCAATAAACTACCCCGGCCAGGTCCCACAGACAATTAAATCCCGCAAGCCTGTACCCGTTTACCCCGCCATTCGCCGGCCCGATACCTCATCCGCCCCCTCTCGTCGTCCTATTGTAACTATCGTAACTATCGTAGGGGCGGCTTCAGCCGCCGTGCCCTGTGCTCTGTTACTGCTGAATTGGCAACAAGATCGAATCCGCCGGATCCTGCTGCGAATCCAGGATCGAGTTCACCCGCGTCCGGTAAATATGATCCTGCTTGACCCCCGCCAGCGGCGTCGTCCGAAATTCCACGCTCCCATCCGCATACAGCACATTCTGCCCCTCCCCATCATGATTCGGGCTGTTCCCCGATTGCGGCAGAAACTTCGGCCCCGGCGCCGGACCAATGTCGGCCATCAGCGCAAAGCTCGCCGGCAGCCATTGCGGCCCCCATTTGAACCCCGCCGCCAGCGTCGCGTCATTGGCGTACGGATTGTGCATCCCATACGCCAGATTGATCTTCACATCGCTGAAATTCGATCGCACCGCCGGCGATGTCCCCCCAAATCGATCCGTTTCGGCCGCCCCCGCCGGACACGTGAATCGATACGCCGAAACTTCCTCCGTCCGAATCAGCAGAAACATCGCCGCCGGAACATTGTTCGGCGCCGGCCCCTCGGGCGCAAACGGCTGCGTCGCGGCAAATCCGCTGTTCGAAACATCCGGCCGCCGATCCGGGTCCGCCGACGGCCGTGTCGATGGAAACCGCCCGTGATTCGACGAAGCATACGAAAACATCGCCCGGCCCAGCTCGCGCAGATTGTTCTGGCATTTGAATCGCGTGGACCGCTGCCGCGCGCTGAGAAACATCGGGATCAGAATCGCAATCAGCACCCCGATGATGGCAATGATCACCAGCAGCTCAACAAAAGCGGTTCCGCGAGGATGTTTTCTTGGGATCGTCAAGGTTCTCTCTTCGGGCGGGATTGCATTTTACGATGTTTAGTCGGCCGCGTCACCAAAAGATTTCCATACCCGGCCCTCCGCATGGAGTGGTAAAGTCAATGGATATGGTCGCTCGCTCCCTGTTCCTGGTACGCCGTCCACGCCTTTTCGATGGGTGGCATGGGCAGCCGTACTCGGATGCCCGTGTCGTTCCGTTTGCCACGACCACCCACATCTTTAGAGTAGCCAGCGTACTAGTGGCATTGCTGGCCGTACCCCTCCGGGCCGAGAAGGTCGCGGTTGATCTGGGAGATTCGAAGCTGGATGGGGCGATTCAGATACGCCAACAGGAATCGACCCTTCAATTGACTTGGCCGACGCAACAGGGCTGGACCACCTCTCTCTCATTCAACCTCGACTCAAATGCCCCACTGATAGCCAACATCGAAGTGGCCGAGAAAGACAAGCCGCCACGCTCGTTGGCAAAAAATCTGCATGTTCAGTACCTGATCACCACCGGTTCGCGCAAGAAACAACCCGGAAACCTCTTTACCTTTTTCGACAATCCCGCCTCCCGTCCAAAACAGCGCAACGAAGCGATTCTCCAGTTAAAAAATATCAAAGTCCGCACCGAACGCCTCCACACCACCCTCACCTTCTCCTCCATCTCCGCTGGCCCATTTTCCGGCGATCTGCTGATCCACTTCTATGCCGCCTGCCCCCTGCTGCGCATCGAAGCCGCCATGAAAAATGAAAAGGACGAACTGGCCTATATCTACGATGCCCTGCTCCTCGGCCAGTTCGAAACCATCGCTTTCAAGGACCTGGCCGACAAAATGCAGTCCCAAAAACCCGCCGGCGATCTCACCCCCCTCGCGGTGCGCTTCCGAACCATCATGGCCCAGACCCCCGCGGGGACCCTCGCCCTCTTTCCTCCCCCGCACTCCTGGTTTTTCCCCCGCGACCGCACCGACAACCTCAAATTCGCCCAGCTCGGCCAAAAAGGCTTTGGCCTCAGGCAGGATCCATCCGGCGGCGGCGCATTCGTCCCCTGGATCGACGCCCCGGCCGCAAAAACCCAGCGAATGGACTTCTTCCTCCTCCCCACACCCGACAACGCCGAAAAAACCCTCGCCCGCGTCGCCGAATACACCCACAACGATTCATTCAAGCCCCTCCCCGGCCATCTCACCTTCACCAGCCACTGGCATTCGCGCTTGACCGTCGCCGAGTTGGCCGGAAAGTCGGTGACTCCCGAATTCGTGCGCGTCATGAAGCAGATGAACGTCAACCTGGTTCACCTCGCCGAGTTTCATGGCGATGGCAACCCCGATGATCCCGGGCCCAAACGCCTTCCTCAGATGAAGGCCATGTTTGATCTCTGCCAGAAATATTCCGATGAAAAATTGCTCCTGATCCCCGGCGAGGAAGGAAATAAATACCTCGCCAATCCCGCCCCCCGCGAGCATCCCGGCCATTGGATGTATCTGTTTCCCAAACCCCTCTATCTCACCTGGGTCCGGCCCGGCCAGACACCGTTCGTCGAGGAGATCGCCCCCTACGGCAAGGTCTATCACGTCGGCAGCCGTGATGACATGGTCAAGCTGCTGGAGGACGAAAAAGGCCTGGCCTGGACCACCCATCCGCGGATCAAAGCATCCTATCGCACCCCCGATGCCTTCAAAGATCAGGATTGGTACCAGAGCGCCATCTGGCTGGGCGCTGCCTGGAAAGCCATGCCGGCCGACATGTCCGACGATCGCCTGGGCAAACGCTGCCTCGATTTACTCGATGACATGAACCAGTGGGGCCAGCGCAAATACCTCCCGGCCGAGGTCGATGTCTTCGAGATCGACCGCACCCACGAGCTCTTTGGCCACATGAACGTCAATTACTTGAAGATGGACCAACTGCCCAAATACGGCGACTGGTCACAAGTCCTCGATGTGCTCCGAACCGGCAATTTCTTCTCCACCACCGGCGAGATCCTCATCAAATCCTGGAAGATCTCGCGCTCGGGTGTTACCATCGATTTCGAGTCCACCTTCCCTCCCGATTTTCTGGAGCTGATCTGGGGCGATGACAAAGGAATTCATCGACAACGCCTCGATCGCTGGGACGCTCCCGGTGAAGTTTTCCGATCCGCATTTCCGGTCGACCTCCGAACCGCCAACTGGGCCCGCCTCGAAGTCTGGGACATCGCCCGCAACGGCGCCTTCACCCAGCCCATAACCCCGGCCAATTAATTCACTCACACTCACTTCCTCTCTCTCGTAGGGGCGGCTTCAACCGCCGTCCCCCCGACTTCCCCATGCTCCTACGCTCACTCTTCCTCACCCCCATCTTTGTATCCGCCACAAAAAATCTCTCTCGTAGGGGCGGCTTCAGCGTAGTAGGGTGCGGCTCGCCGCACCTCCCCAGCCGCGGCAGCGGCGCAAGATGATGGCCCAGCGGCGCAAGCCCTGGGTTCACATCAAAATCCCCAAACAGCCCCGGCTGGGGCGTTAGAACCTCCTCCCTCTCTTGTTGCGCCTGATTGTTGTCCATATGACTTTTCCAAAAAAATCTTTCTCTCTTTCCCTTGGCAAATCTCAATTCCCGTTGCGCCACCCCGTTCAAAACGTGTCCGTTCGCGCAACAAACCAGGGATATATAGAGGGAGGTGTTTTATGCATCGAACGTCCGGCCCCGCCGGACCCCATCTTCGCCGCACCCAATGCTCCCCGCCTCTTCGTGGCTTGGGCGTCCCGCCCAAGGTCTGCGCTCACTCCTGGTCATTCCCGCTCTACCAAACGAACCCATTTTCAATTCCCCTCTCTCCCTCCTTCGACGTTCGATGTTCAATGTTGGATGTTCGATGTTCAAGCACTACCAAACGAACCCATTTCCCCTCCTCATCTTCGATCTGCGCAAATCGGCGTCATCTGCGTTCCACTCCTTTCCCGGGACTCGCTTTTTCTCCCCCCGGACCCGATCCGGACGCAGAAAGGACTCGCTCCGGACTCGAAAAGGACTTGAAAAGGACTCGGAAAGGACTCGCTTTTCTAACCGTCAAAATTCACAACCCCCGCTCCACCCGCCACTTACCAATCCGCGTTTCCTCTATACATTTTTTACTCCATCCTCGTCCCCAGCCCAAACCCGCCACTGCAAAACCAACCCATGTCCCTCCCCCCCCCCCCGCCATGTTAGAATCCCTCGCATCATGCCCCGCCTCATCCTCATCCTCTCCCTGCTTTGTCTCATCGCCGCCGATCCTCCCAAAGACAAACCCACCTCCGCCCCAGCCAGGGAAAAAGAACCCTGGCAAGCCATCACCGACAAGGAAATCGCCTCCATTACTTACGAGGATGCCGAGGTCGATTCCGGCTTCGTCACCCCGCTCGCCCAGGATCTCTCCAATCTCGACGATGACTCCAAAAAGGAGCTCGACCAGTTCGCCGAGAAGCTGGACAACTGGGTTTCCGGCCAGGAGAAAGACCTCGTCCAGCAACTCCGCAACTGGATGTGCCTCTGCACCTTCGCCGACCTCGGCCGCGGGCTCTTTGAGGCCGAGGTGCCCTATGTCGTCTTCGACCGCCTCAAGCGCGACATCCCCAAGGAAAAACTCACCAGGGTCCTGGCCTATATCATCCTCAAACCCGACGAAGGAAAGCTCGTGCTCAAAGCCCCTGACCTGGGCTTCGAGGAGGATGCCCCCGAGGCCGATGTCCGCGAGCGCCATGTCATCTACGCCAAGAAGCTCCTGGGCCGACTTGTGGGGAAACTGCCGCCCAAAGACCAGTAGGGAAGAAAACCCAACCCCCTTGCCGATAAAAATGAAATGCCGGCGATGTGTCGCCGCACGTCTGACTGGCGTGTTGATATAAACACCTTCTGATACATGGTTTAAGCGAACAAGCCAGCGGCCATGGAATTATCGGGACTCGCAGCCAACTAACGTCGAGCCTGTCTGGCGGGTCTGGAATTCCAACGAGCGGGCTGTAGGATACGCCGCTCAATATGGGGCACTGTAGATAACGGAGTAGGAAATCAATCCGATCCATCATGGTGGTGGATCGGAAACACGGACAACCGTTTTGAAGGAGTTGTACTATGCGATGGGCTATTGCAACGATTGTGTTGTTGGTGATTGCGGGCGTTCCCGCGGCCATGGCGGCCAAGAAGGACATGAAGGAAGCGCCGGGCAAGGCCGCCGTAGCCAAGGCCGGCGCCAAGGCGACGTTCCAGAAGGATAACGCTGCCACTCACACGTTCGCCAGTGGCAAGTCGGTGACGTTTGTTCCCTGCGACATCGGGCACCTCAATGAGGAAGAGTTCGCCCGGGGCGCTGTCATCGGCAAGCTGGAGCTTCAAAAGGGCAGCAAGGATGGCCTTGAGCCGGGCGTCTATCGCGTCTTTCTCCGCAAGCCCGGAAACCACTGGCAGGCGTTTTTCTGCCAGGATGACAAGCCGGTCGCTTGCGCGGAAGACGTCCAGGCCGGTCTGGACAACGAGCACAAGCCCAAGTTCGTCGATGCCGGCACAGCCATCCGCTACGGATGGTTCAAGTTCTCCTACTAAGTTCGCTGTGCGGGGGGCACACACGGACGAATCGGTTATCGATCCCGAGCCCGGAAGCGCACCCCGTTTCCGGGCTCTTCGTGCGTCTGGTGGCTCGTGTTTTGCATCCCTGGCCAGGTTTCCGAAGGTCTTTTGCAGGAGATGATGTATGACACGATTTCTCGCATTTTTGGTGGTTTTGAGCCTGGCCCTGCCGCCGCTGTCGGCCGCGGTAAAGGACAAGGACAAGAAGGACAAGAAGGATGACAAGGCGGCCGACAACCGCCGGCCCAGTGGAAATGAGATCGCTGACGAAGCCGCCAAGGCAAAGTTTGAAAAGGAGCGGGCGGTCGAGAAGCGTTACGGCAAGTCAAACGATGTCGTCCGCTTCGTTCCCGCCCACATTGGCGGCAAGACAATGGAAGACTATGCCCGAGGCGCGGTCGTGGGCCTGCTCGACATCGATCGCAAAGGCGCGGAGACTGGACTGCCGGCCGGCAAGTACCATGTGTACGTCAAACAGATCAAAGGCGACTGGGATGCCTTCTATGAAAAAGATGGCCACATCACCAAGGATGCGGTGGGCGTGCACTTCGACGACCAGGGACATCCCGAGCCCAAGTTCAAGGATGGCGGCGACTGTGTGCTCTACTCCCACTGGGAGTTCTGCTACTAGCCGGGTAGGTCGGGCACTCCTGCCCGACGCCTGACATGTCATCCGAAGTGATGGCTGCCCATTATGCCGATTGTTCGGCCTCGGGGGCGGGGGTGACGATGGCGGTGGATGCCGAATCGAGTTGGCCGGTGCGGCGCGCGCCCATCAACATCGCCAGCAGGACGATCGGAAAACCGGCGACCACGATGGCCACCTGCGGCTGGGTAAAGGCGGCGACGATAGTTGCGGCCAGCACGGCCAGGGTGGCGAGAATCGACAGCTCGATCAGGTTCGGCAGAACGAATCGTCTCATGATTTAGCCCCAATACGATCAACAACAAAGCCCGGTGGTCCGGCCTGGGAACCGGCCCAGTAAGTCAGGGAGCAACCGACAATTGGATTGACGAGAGCCCTGAGAAACGAAGCCGGAGAATAGCAACCGAATTGGGCCAAATCCAGCCCCATCCCCGGAAAACTTGCGGCCGAGGGGCCGCAATTGACATCCCCCCGCTCTGGCTTTAGCCTGCGCCCTTCCTAGAGGAATTCCAACTATGCCAACTTTCAAAGATGTCACCCCACCGGCCGGTGGACAGTCTATCTCCATTTCGCAAGGCAAGCTCAGCGTGCCCGACCATCCGATCATCCCCTTCATCGAAGGGGATGGGACGGGCCCGGACATCTGGCGGGCGAGCCAGCGGGTGTTCGACGCGGCCGTGCAGAAGGCCTACGGCGGGCGGCGGAAGATCGCGTGGATGGAGGTCTATGCGGGGGAGAAATCGAAGAACAAGTTCGACAACTGGCTGCCGGATGACACCGTCGAGGCGTTCCGGACCTATCTGGTTGGGATCAAGGGACCGCTGACAACGCCGGTCGGAGGTGGGATTCGGTCGCTGAACGTGGCTCTGCGGCAGATGCTCGATCTCTATGTGTGCCTGCGGCCGGTGCGATACTTCACGGGTGTGCCCTCGCCGGTAAAGCGGCCGGAGAAGGTGGAGATGGTGATCTTCCGGGAGAACACGGAGGACATCTACGCGGGGATCGAGTACGCCGCTGGATCGCCGGAGGCGCAGAAGATCCTGGATTTCCTGAGCAAGGAGTTTCCCAGGGAATTCAAGAAGGTGCGCTTCGGCACCGAAGGCGCTGTGGCGAGCTGGCAGCATGCGGCCGGGGGGAAAAACGGCGGGAAGGTGGAAGTGGGGATTGGCTTCAAGCCGATCAGCCGGGTGGGCTCGGAACGACTGATCCGCTCGGCCATCGAGTATGCGATCACCCACAAGCGCAAGAGCGTGACGCTGGTTCACAAGGGGAACATCATGAAGTTCACGGAGGGCGCCTTCCGCGACTGGGGTTATGGGCTGGCGAAGCGCGAGTTTGGCGGCGTGGAGATCGACGGCGGCCCGTGGGTGAAGCTGCCGCAGGGGATCGTCATCAAGGATGCGATCGCGGACATCACCTTACAGCAGGTGCTGACCCGGCCTGAGGATTTTGACGTGATCGCGACGCCGAATCTCAATGGGGATTATCTCAGCGATGCGCTGGCCGCGCAGGTGGGAGGGATTGGGATCGCGCCGGGCGGGAACATCAACTATGTGTCGGGTCATGCGGTGTTCGAGGCGACGCACGGGACCGCGCCCAAGTATGCCAACCAGGACAAGGTGAATCCGGGATCGGTGATTTTGTCTGGGGTGATGATGCTGGAGTACATGGGCTGGGGCGAGGCGGCGAATTTGATCTTGAAGGGGCTGGAGGCGGCGATTGGGGCCAAGACGGTGACGTATGACTTTGCGCGGCTGATGGAGGGGGCGAGGGAAGTAAAGTGCAGCGAGTTCGCGGGGGAGATGATTGGGCATATGGGGTGATGGGATGAGTTATAAAAGGGTGAAGGTGCTGCGGGCGCTGGCGGAAAAAGGTTGCCACTTTCTGCGGGAAGGCGGCCGGCATACAATTTACGTGAACGCAGTTGGTGCGCGTATTGGAGATACCGTGTCATCGAGAGATCAAGCGCGGCATGGCCCGCAATATAGCGCGTCAGGCCGGAATCGAGTGGTCGGAGTTTGAGCAGGGGATATCATGAGCGTTTATCACATCCGATTCACGTTTGAGGACGATTGGTATTTCATCCAGGCAGTGGAGGATGAAAATATTTTCAGCCAGGCGCGTACTTTGGATGAAGCGGTGCTGATGATTCGAGATGTCCTGGAGCTGATGAAAGGCGTGAAGGATGCGGAACTGCGATTAATCATTCCGCACGATTTACCGGTCGATGACATGCGGCAATCGGGACGCATCACTCATCCTGTCGATGCCGAAGATGATGTTCTTCCGCCCAAGACTTTGCAGCCGCCCAAGAAGCGAGCAGCTTCCTAGGGTGGGTTTGAGGTGATCATCGCGAACGGTGGGGATGGGGAAAAGAACTCTATTTGATCAGGCAACGGCCGAAGCGCTGGATTTATTGTGATTCGCAAGGAGGCTGAACATACAATCTTGCGAATACCCAAGGAGGGCGGATGGCGGTGCCTCGACATCAGGGGATGAACAGGTTCACGGTTCGAGGGAGTTTTTGAATGGATGGGTGGCCACTAAGCGCGATGCGAAATAGCTGGTGGGCAACGGGGGGCTTTCTGATGCCGATGGTTGGACTCATTCTGGTGGGCGTGGGGTTTTACGTGGCTCGCGTCAAGTTCGCTCGTCGCCTGGCGCGAAGGCGTTATGAAGAACCACCGATGAGCAATGATTTTACGCTGGGAGAACTGGATCAGCTTTGCAGGGAGGGAAAGATTTCGGCCGAGGAATGCGAGAAGGCCAAGGCGAGCGTGCTGCTGAAGAATCAAGCGGCGACGGAGCGCGCGAACATGATGTCCACAGGGGGATTTCCGGTGATCGCTCCGCAGAGCCCGGACAAAAATCCACGCCGGTAGTTGGGCAGGTTCATTTGATCAGGCCCATGAGCGCTTCGGCCGTCGCCTGATTGGTGGCGAGGGGGATGTTGTGGACGTTGCAGACTCTAAGCAGGCCCTGGATGTCGGGCTCGTGGGGGTGGGCGCTGAGGGGATCGACGAGGAAGAAGACGGCGTTGACCTGGCCGGTGGCGACGCGGGCGGCGATTTGGGCGTCGCCGCCCATGGGGCCGGAGAGGAGGCATTCGACGTCGAGCCCTGTGGCGGCGGCGATGCGCTGGCCGGTGGTGCCGGTGGCGATGAGTTTCAGGTGGGAGAGATGAGATTGGTGGCGAAGGCAGAAGGCGACGATTTCGTCTTTCTTCTCGTCGTGAGCGATGAGGGCGAGGGTGGGCATGGTTGGAGAGATTAACGTGGGAGGTGGGCAGTGCCCACCCTACAGCGATGGGCGATGAGCGCGAGGGTGGGCACTCAACGTAGAACGACACCCAGCAATTAAGCGCGGTTGGCGTAATACGGCAGGCGGAGATTTGTCGTGCAGGTCGCGGTAAGCTCAGGTTTGCATGGGCAAATATGCGCTGGGTTGTCTGCTGGTGGTGGTGTTGCTGGTGGCGGTGCCGGTGACGGCGTTTGCGACGTTGCCGGCATCGAAGGCGATGCTGGTGACACTGGGTTATGTGGTGGTGTTGTATCTGGCGCTGAAGGGGCTGAGTTGGTTCCTGGTTCGGGCGACGCGGAAGCTGGCGCTGCGGACGCAGCAGATCTGGGAGGAGCAATCGGTGCTGATGGGGAGGGCAACGACGACGATTCATCGGTTTGAGGAAGTGGCAGAGCCGGCGGATATTGAAAAACCGGAGGATGGAGAGCGGAAGCCTGGGCGGTATTTACTGCTGGATGCGACGATCTCGCCGCCGCTGCGGGATGGGCAGGTTTGGGAGCCGGCGCTGGTGATGTTGGAGCGGGAAGTTGCTTCGGAGGGCGGGGGCGGCTCAGTGGCCGCGCCGAGTGAAGGAGATGACGGTGGGTCGATCGATGAGGATGCGGATGAGCCGGAGTTGCTGTCGGGGCAAAAGGTGAGGATGCGGATTCTGGATGTGGAGGAGCGGGAGCTGGAGGTTCCGGAGACGTTGAGCACGCCGGCGCGGCTGCGGATTGTGTTCGCCTGCCCGCCGGAAATGACGGGGATTGTGAAGCTCAGGTATTTGAGCGTGCAGTTGGGTGAGCTGACGATTGGGGGTCGGGCGGAGCTGGCCTGACGGTTGCGATTGGGTTTCTTCACGCGCTGGCGGGGCTCTGATAGACTGCGCGGGCAATGTCGTACACAGTTTTGGCGCGAAAATATCGCTCGCGGACGTTTGATGAGGTGGTGGGGCAGAATCACATTGCGCAGACGCTCAAGAAGGCGATCGAGACGGATCGGATTGCGCATGCGTATCTGTTTACCGGGACGCGCGGGACGGGGAAGACGTCGATGGCCAGGATATTGGCCAAGGCGCTGAACTGTGAGAAATACGACAAGCCGACGGCGACGCCGTGCCTGGAATGCAACTCGTGCGTGGCGATTGCGCGGGGGGAGGACATGGATGTGATCGAGATCGATGCGGCATCCAATACGCAGGTGGATAAGACGCGCGAGGTGATCCTGGATCACGCGCAGTACCGGCCAGCGCGGAGCCGGTTCAAGGTTTACATCATCGACGAAGTCCACATGCTCTCGAAGGCCTCGTTCAATGCGCTGCTCAAGACGCTGGAGGAGCCGCCGGAGCACGTGAAGTTCATTCTGGCCACGACGGAGGCGGAGAAGATCCTGCCGACGATCATTTCGCGGTGCCAGAGGTATGATTTTCGAAATATTCCCACGCGGGAAATCGCCGGGCACCTGAAGGAGATTCTTAAAAAGGAGAAGATCAAGGCGGATGATGAGGCGCTGATGCTGATCGCCAAGGCGGGGGCGGGATCGATGCGGGATGCGCTGTCGCTGCTGGATCGATTGCTGTCGGTGGGGGAGAAGCAGTTGACGGTGGAGATCATCGAGCAGTTTTTGGGGCTGCCGCGGAGTCAGGCGATTTTTGATCTGGCGCAGCGGATTGGCGAGGGGAAGGTGGGGGAGGTTTTGAAGCTGGCGGACAAGCTGATTTGCGAGGGGTTGTCGCCGGACACGCTGATTAATTCGCTGTCGGATCATTTGCGGAATCTGCTGGTGGTGCGGACGTGCGGGAATGATTCGGAATTGATTGAAGTGGCCGGATTGTCGGCGGGGGAGTTGGAGAAACAGGCCGCGAAGTTTGATGCGGTTGTTTTGACGCAGGATATTACGATTCTGGAGGATGTGAGGCGGCAGTTGAGGCAGACGCAGGCGGGGAGGGCGCTTTTGGATGCGACGCTGGTGAGGTTGGCGCTGGCGGAGCAGTTTATATCGATTGGGGAGTTGTTGGGGCAAGTGGAGAGTGGGGCGGCGGCGAGCAGTGGGGGGGCGGGGCAAAAAAAAAAGTTTGAGCAGGTAGGGGGGGAGAATTCAGAATTCAGGAGTCAGAATTCAGAAGAAAAGCCCCTCACCCTGGCCCTCTCCCCTGAGTACAGGGGCGAGGGGAAAGAGGAGGAGCACCCGGGCAGGGACGTGGAGACGGCGGTCGCGGTTGAGGAAGATGAAGGGGATGATTTGCCGCAGCCGGGGAGGGCGTGGACGGGGCCGACGCTGGCGGAGGCGATGAAGGGTGGGCCGGTGATGGTGGCAGCTCCGGCGGAGGTTGTAGCGCGAGAGAATTCCAATGTTGAGCTGGTGGACGCGAATGATTTGTCTGCCCTGTGGGGGAAGTTGATGGAATTGTTGAAGAATGAGAATCGGCCGTCGCTGGCGTCGATTGTGGAGCAGGGGGAATTGGTGGGGGTGGATGAGTATCAGGCGACGATTCGATATTCGGCGGATCGGCAGACGTTTTTTAATTTGATGGGGAGGAATGGAAAAAAAGAGTTGGTGGGGGAGGCGATATCGCGGTTGATTGGGAGGGCGGTGGGGGTGAAGTTGGAGTTGGATGCGAAGACGTCCGCTAAAGCGGAAGCTGCGACGGAGAGATTGCCGCAACGGGCGGTGGCTGCGCGAGCGGTGCAGCAGCAGGTGGAAATGCCGGTGCAGCAGACGGCAGCGCGGCCGACGGCGGAGCAGATGACGGAGGCGCAGAAGCGGCCGCTGGTGAAGGCGCTGATGGAGAAGTTTGATGCGTCGATCGTGAGGATCAGCGAAGAATAAGTGGTGCGATTGGGGGCGATTCGTGCTACACCTATTGCCATGTTTGATGCACTGAAAAATCTCGGGAACCTGGGCGAATTGATGCGCAAGGCGGGGGAGATGAAATCGCGCATGGCGCAGATGCAGGAGGAACTGGCCAAGAAAACGGTCAGCGCGGATGCGGGGGGCGGGATGGTGGAGGCGACGGTGAATGGGCGGCTGGAATTGATGAAGATTCGGATTGATAAGAGCAGGGTTGACCCGGCGGATACGGAAATGCTGGAGGATCTGATCGTGGCTGCGGTGCACGCGGCACAGGGCAAGGCGCTGGAGATGAGCCAGGCGGAGATGCAGAGGATGGCCAGCGAGATGGGGTTGCCGCCGGGGGCGATTCCGGGGATGTGAGGAATTTGCGATTTGCGATTTGCGATTTTCGATTGGGGAGAGGGGAGAGGGGTGAGAACGGTTTGGGGAGGGGTGGGTATATTGGGGGGATGAAGAGATGCTTTCTGGTTTTGATGTTGGGACTGATGGGGGCGGGGGAGTTCAAAGATCCTGCGCCGCCGAAGGTGAATGATGCGCTGGTGGGGGTGGAGGCGAAGCAGGCGGGGGCTTATGAGGGGTTGAAGTTTCATGGGGCGGCAAAGGCGCCGGCGAAGGGGGCGGAGACGAATGATTGGCCGAGGTTTTTGGGGCCATCGCATAACGCGACATCGAGTGAGACGAAGTTGCTGAAAACATTGCCGGGGAAGTTGCCGGTGGTTTGGGAGGCGAAGAAGGGATCGGGGTATTGTGCGCCGGCGATTGTGGGGGAGCGGCTGGTTTTGTTTCACCGGGTGGGGGATGAAGAGGTGGTGGAGTGTTTACAGGCGGAGACGGGGTTGCGGTTTTGGAAGGTGGCGTATGCGAGCGGGTATCAGGATCGATATGGGTATTGCGATGGGCCGCGGTCGTCGCCGGTGATTGATGAGGGGCGGGTTTATACGATTGGAGCGGAGGGGGTTTTGCATTGTCTGGATCTGAAGGGTGGGCATGTTTATTGGAAGAGGAAGTTGCTGGAGGAGTTCAAGGTTCCGCAGAATTTTTTTGGGGTGGGATCGACGCCGCTGGTGGATGGGAATTTGCTGAGCGTGAATGTGGGAGCGCCGGGGGGGCCGTGCGTGGCGGGGTTTGATAAGAAGAGCGGGAAGATGGTTTGGGGGGCGGGGAATGACTGGGGGCCGAGTTATGCGTCGCCGATTCCGGCGGTGATTCAGGGGAAGAAGAGGGTGCTGGTTTTTGCGGGAGGAGAGAGCCGGCCGCCGACGGGGGGATTGATGAGCATCGATCCGGCGGAGGGGAAGGTGGATTTTGAGTTTCCGTGGCGAAGCCGGACGCGGGAGTCGGTGAATGGGGCCTCGCCGCTGGCGATCGGGAATAAGGTCTTCATATCCGAGTGCTACGGGATGGGAAGTGCGCTGGTGGAGGTGAAGGAGGATTTTTCGCCGAAGGAGGTATGGACGAACGCGGCGTTTGGGATCCATTTCATGATGCCGATTTTCAAGGATGGATTTGTTTATGGGATTCACGGGCATGGGCCGTTGGATTGTCCGCTGGTGTGTGTTGATATGAAGGATGGGAAGGAGAAGTGGCGGACGGAGCCGGAGTGGGGGGAGATTGTGCAGACGGCGGGGGGGCCGAGGAAGATCAAGCTGTCGTTTGCCCGGGCATCGCTGACGCAGGTGGATGGGCGGACGCTGGTGCTAACGGAGCACGGGCACTTGCTGTGGATCGATTTGAATCCGGCTGGGTACAAGGAGCTGTCGCGGACGTGGCTGTTTCTGGCGGGGGAGACGTGGACGCCGCCGGCGATATCGCGGGGATTGCTGTATGTATGTCAGAATTCGCCTGACATGGTGAGCAAGGTTGAGCCGAGAATTATTTGCTATGACTTGAGGGGGACACAGTAAACGAAATGACGAATGACGAATGACGAAGGAATTTCGAATGACGAATGACGAAACTGAAAGACGCCCTCACCCTGGCCCTCTCCCCCGAGTACGGGGGCGAGGGGAAAAGATTGCAATTCTCTTTGGTTTAATGGCGAGTTTGTTCGCGGGGGTGACGTTGGCGCAGAGCAAGGGCCCTGGAGGGACAGTCGTGCCGCCGGAGGAGGCGCTGAAGGCGATCAAAGCGCCGGAGGGGTTCAAGGTGACGGTGTTCGCGGCCGAGCCGGATGTTGTGCAGCCGATCGCATCGTGCGTGGATGATCGGGGGAGGTTGTGGGTGGCGCAATGTCTGTCGTATCCGAAGTGGGCGGAGAAGGGGAATGATTCGATTCTGATCTTCGAGGATACGGATGGGGACGGGAAGTTTGATAAGCGGACGGTGTTTGCGGACAACCTGAATTACCTGACGGGGATTCAGATTTCGAGCGATGGAGTCTATGTGGCTTCTGCGCCGAATCTGCTTTATTTCGAGGATAAAAATCACGATGACAAGCCGGATGGGCCGGCGAAGGTTTTGCTGGATGGGTGGACGTATAAGGGAGTACACAATGTGGTGTGTACGCTGACGTGGGGGCCGGAGGGTTGGCTCTATGGGGGGCACGGGATCACGGTTGCATCGTCGGTGGGCAAGCCGGGGACGGCGGAAGAGGCGCGGACGCCGGTGGGCCCTGGGTTGTGGCGATATCACCCGAAGAGGGACATTTTTGAGTATTACTGCGAGGGGACGTGTAATCCGTGGGGGGTCGATTACAACGCGGTGGGGCACATTTTTTTCAGCAGCTCGGTGGTGCCGCATCTGTGGCACGCGATGCAGGGGGCGCATTACGAGCGGATGTTTGGGCACGATTTCAATCCGTATGTCTATGGGCAGCTTCATACGATCACGGACCATCTGCACTGGCCGACGGGAGACTGGAAAACCTGGACGACTTCACGCGGCAATGAGGGCGCCAATGCCGCGGCCGGGGGCGGGCATTCGCACTGCGGGCTGATGCTTTATCAGGGGGAGGGGTTTCCGGAGAGTTATCGGGGGACGGTGTTTCTGGCCAATATCCATGGCAATCGAATTAATAACGATCAGTTGGCGCGTCTTGGGTCGGGGTATGTAGCGTCGCACCGGCCGGATTTTTTGTTCATGAACGACCGGATGTCGATGGGGACGTCGCTGCAATATGGGCCGGATGGAGGGGTGTATTACACCGACTGGTATGACGGGGATGAGTGCCATACGCACAAGCCGGATCGGACGACGGGGAGGATTTATAAGATTGCGTACAAGACGAATCAGCCGATCGCCAAGGATTTGCGGGAGCTGGATGATGCGAAATTGGTGGAGCTGCAACTGTCGAACAATGAGTTTTATGTGAGGCATGCGAGGAGGATTTTGCAGGAGCGGGGACCAAAGCCAGAGGTTCATCGGGCGCTGATGAAGATATTGAAGGAGGATGCGAGTTTGGTGCATCGGCTGCGGGCGCTGTGGACGTTGGCAGCGAGCGAAGGATTGCCGGAGAGTGTTCTGCTTGAGCAGTTGGCGAGCGCGGATGAGGAGATGAGGGGGTGGGCGATTCAATTGCTGGCGGAAGGAAAGCGGCCGTCGGAATCGGCGCTGTCAAAATTTGCCCAGATGGCGCAGGATGATTCATCGCCTTTGGTGCGGCTTTATCTGGCGATGGCGTTGCAGCGGACGCCGTTGGAGCAGCGCTGGCCGATTATCGGCAAGCTGGTTTTGCATGGGGAGGATGCCAAGGACCAGAATTTGCCGCTGATGTACTGGTATGCGGCCGAGCCGCTGGTGATGGTGGATATGAAGCGGGCGGTGGCGCTGGCGGGGCAGAGCAAGGTGTCGATTGTGCGGGAGTACATCACGCGGAGACTGGCATCTTCGCCGACGACGAAGAAGACCGAGGAAAAGAAGTAAATGCGGTTTCTGTTGATTCTCATTTTGGTGTTGGGACCGGCTGCGCACTGTTTGGCCGATGATTCGGGCGAAACGCTCGGCCCGCTGGTGCAGCTTTTGGCGGAATCGGACGATGCGCAGTTTCAGTTGGATATTTTGAAGGGGATGAGCGAGGCGCTGAAGGGGAGGGCGGGGATGAAGATGCCGGAGAGCTGGCCGGCGGCGTCGGCGAAGCTGGCCAAGAGCGCCAACCCGGAGGTGCGGGCGATGGCGCAGTCGCTGTCGAGTTTTTTCGGCGATCCGGCGGTCATGGAGGCGATGAAGAAGACGGTGCGGGATAAAACCGTTGCCGTTGAGCTGCGGCGGAAGGCACTTGGGGATTTGATTGAGGCGAAGCAGAAGGATTTGGCGCCGTTGCTTCAGGAATTGATCGCGGATGGGGATTTGCGCGGGCAGGCGATGCGGGGGTTGGCGCGATTTGAGGATGTGCGGACGCCGGCGGTGATTTTTCAGCACTACAAGGATTTCTCGGCGGCCGAGAAGCTGGATGCGCTCAACACGCTGGCATCACAGGATGCGTATGCGCGGGAGCTGCTGGCGAGGCTGGAGGACAAGACGATTCCAGCCCGGGACGTGAGCCCGGCGACGGTGAGGCAATTGTCGGAGTTGAAGGATGAGAAGATCGATCAGTGGATTGCGAAGAGCTGGGGGTCGGTGAAGAGCTCGCCGGAGGACAAGCTCAGGGAGATGGCGCGGATTCGGGAGATCGTGAACGCAGCAAAACCGGAGCAAGTGAGCGCGGGGCGGGGGAGGCTGATTTTTACCAAGACGTGCGCGCAGTGTCATACGCTGTTTGGCGACGGGGGCAAAGTTGGGCCGGATTTGACGGGATCGGGGAGGGGTGATGTGGAATACATTCTGACCAACGTGGTCGATCCCAATGCGGTGGTGGGGAAGGATTACCAGGTCTGGCTGATTCGCACGAAAAAGAAGCGGCTGATTTCGGGGATCATCTCGCGGGAGGATGAGAATGCGATCACGGTGCTCAGCGAGACGGAGACGATCGTTTTGCCCAGGAGCGAGATCGAACGGATGAAGCAGGCGGATGTGAGCATGATGCCGGAGGGGCTGCTCTCGGGGCTGGAAAAGGGGGATTTGCTGGATTTGATCGCGTATCTGAGAAGTCCAGGACAGGTCGCGCTGCCGGCCAACGCACCGGCCTCCCGGTGAGTACAACATTGCAGGATTGGCGTCCTGCGCCCGGAATGCCGGCTCACATCAAGTGGAGGTGGTAATGTCATCGCGGATGAATCGTAGAAATTTTCTGAAGACAACGGCGGCGGCGGGATTTGGGGTTTGGGTTTCGTCGCGCGCTTTGGGGCAGGAAGAAAAGTCCCCCGCGGAGAAGCTGAATGTGGCCGTCGTCGGCGTGCAGGGGCAGGGGAAGTCGAACCTGAAGGGAGTCAAACATCAGAACATCGTGGCGTTGTGTGACGTTGATGAGAAAAACATCGCCGGCGTCGTGAAAGAATTTCCCGATCTGGAGAAGGCCAATCGTTATGCCGACTGGCGGAAGATGCTGGAGCAGAAGGACATTGATGCGGTGGTGATCAGCATTCCGGATCACGTGCATGCGCATGCCACGATCGCCTCGCTCCAGATGGGCAAGCATGTTTATTGCGAGAAGCCGCTGACGCATTCGGTTTATGAGTGCCGCAAGGTGATGGAGACTGCGCGGCGAATGAAGAAGGCCACGCAGATGGGGACGCAGATTCACGCGGTGGACAATTATCGCCGGGTGGTGGAATTGCTTCAGTCGGGGGCGATTGGGACGGTGAAGCGGATTCACGTGTGGGTGGAAGGCGGCTTTGCGGGCGGGGAGAGGCCGAAGGATACGCCGCCGGTGCCGCCGAATATCAACTGGGATTTGTGGATCGGGCCTGCCCCGTATCGGCCGTATCATCCGAAATACATGCCGTTCGCCTGGCGCGGCTGGTGGGATTTTGGCGGGGGGAAACTGGCGGACATGGCGTGCCATCACATGGATCTGTCGCACTGGGCCTTTAATTTGCGATATCCGGAAACCATTGAGTCGGAGGGGCCGCCGGTGCATGCGGAGAGTTGTCCGATCTGGCAGATTGTGCATTTTAAGTATGCGGCCGACGGGGATCGGCCGCCGATTCATCTGACGTGGTATCACGGCGATAAGAAGCCGGCGGAGTTTAAGGAGAAGAATTTGCCCAAGTGGGACAATGGCTCACTGTTTGTCGGCGACAAGGGGATGTTGCTGGCGGATTATGGAAATCACAAGCTGTGGCCGGAGGCAGATTTTAAGGACTTCAAGCGGCCGCCGCAGACGATTGCCAAGTCGATCGGGCATCACAACGAATGGATCAAGGGATGCAAGGAGGGGACGCCGACGACGTGCAATTTTGAATACTCCGGAGCACTGGCGGAGACGGTGTTGCTGGGGAATGTGGCGTACAAGGCGGGGAAGAAAATTTCGTGGGATCCGATGAAAGGCACCACCGGAGATTCAGAGGCGGATCAATTCTTGAAGCGGGAATATCGCAAAGGCTGGGAACTCTAGGAGAAGAACATGAAACGATTGATGGCGGTGTGCGCGTTGGCGGTGCTGGTGTCCGTTTGTTTTGTCCGAGCAGAAGTGGAAGAGGGATTTACGTCGCTCTTCAACGGCAAGGACATGTCGGGTTGGGTGTATGGCAAGCGGGGCAATGGGGAGAACAAGGATGGGAAGGGTTATCAGGTTGAAAATGGCGTGATTTTTTCGACGGTGAAGGATGGAGGGAATTTGTATACGGAGAAGGAGTATGGGGATTTTGTTTTTCGGTTTGAATTTAAGCTGACGGAGAATGCGAATAACGGAATTGCCATTCGCGCGCCGTTGACGGGAGATTCGGCTTATCAGGGGATGGAGATTCAGGTGCTGGATGATTCGGGGCCTGGTTACAAGGGGAAGCTGCGGCCGGCGCAGTATCACGGATCGATTTATGACGTGGTGGCGGCCAAGCCTGGGTTCCAGAAGCCAGTGGGGGAGTGGAATGAGGAGGAGATCACGGCCAAGGGAAGGCAGATCACGGTGAAGCTCAATGGGACGGTGATTGTGGATGCGAACCTGGATGATGTGAAGGATGAGGCAACGCTCAAGAAGCATCCGGGCTTGCAGAACAAGAGCGGGCACATTGGGTTTTTGGGACATGGGGCGCGAGTGGAGTTTCGGGGTATGAGAATTAAAGAGTTGTAGGGTTCGGCGTTCAGGAACTGTTATTCGCTTGTTTAGGCGAATCAGTGGGTTAGAATTGGTTCGTTGTGGCGGCGTAGGGGCTCAACTGCCAATCGGAAAAGAAATCGGCCGGTGCAGTCACCGCTGGGGCGTGATGCGCTGCGGGCCGAGGGTTATTTGCGGGAAAATCATATGAAGCATGGACTTATCGCGCGACGAATTGCGGTCGTGGTGCTCGGTGTTGGCGGGTTGCTGAGCCTGTCCGTCAGTGGGCAGGCGCAGGTGACACAGCCGGCCGCTCCGCCCGCTCCGGGCGAATTTCGTTTCCCGGAATTTGCGACCGTGGTGAAAGATATGCAGGCCAGTTCGGGCCTGTTCACGATCTATCGCCAAAAATCGGACGACCCGACCAAGGACCAGACCAAGCTGTATTGCCAGATTCCGCGGTCGCTGCTGAAGCAGGATTTGCTGCTGGCGACGAGCTTTTCGCGCGGCGAGATGGCCGGCTTTCAGGGGACGGATTACCTGGTGCGGTTCGAGATGACCGGGCGGCGGGTAATGATCAGCGTGCCGGATGTGCGCTTCGTGCAGACGCCGGGGCAGCCGGTGACGGATGCGGTGAGCCGCACTTACACGTCTGGTTTCCTGGCGGCGATGCCGATTGTAACTCTTGCGCCGGGTGGCGATCCGGTTGTGGATCTGGGCGTGGTGCTGACGAGCGGAGGGATCGCCGGGGGCGGGATGATGAATGCCCGGCGCGATTTGTGCGAGTTTACGAAAGTCAAAGTTTTCCCGGACAATGCGCTGATCGATGTGGACATGGCAATGGCGGGGCCGGGCGGCAGCGGTTCGACGATGGGGGTTACCTACGCGTTTCGCCGGCTGCCATCGATGGCGGAATACAAGCCGCGGCTGGCCGATGAGCGGGTGGGCTATTTCACGACGGTGCGTCAGGACTGGAACATCAAGCACAGCGAGAAGGAAAACATCATCCGCTACGTCAATCGGTGGGATGTGAAGAAGAAGGATGCTTCGCTGGAGCTTTCGCCGCCGGAGAAGCCGATTGTTTTTGTGATTGAGCGGACGGTGCCGCTCCAATGGCGCAAATATGTGGCGGAAGGGATTGCCGACTGGAACAAGGCCTATGAGCGGCTGGGGATCGTCGGCGCGATCGTGGTGCAGCAGCAGACGGATGACAATGAGTTTGCCAATGTTGATCCGGAGGATGCGCGCTACAACTTCATTCGCTGGATTGTCACCGGGCGTGCGTTTGCGATGGGGCCGAGCCGGGCCGATCCGCGGACGGGGCAGATCCTGGATGCGGACATCATTTTCGATGACTCGATGCTGCGGCATCGGTTTGGCGAGTTTGATGTTTTCGGGCCCGGGCCTGTGGCGGCGATGATGGGGCCCGATTTGACGGAGTTTTTGACGGCCAATCCGCAGTTCATTCCCGCGGGGCAGACAGTCGAGCAAGTGAAGGCGGCGGCGAAGGAGATGTCGGGCGAGATGCTCGTCGATGCTCCCGCCAACGGACATGGTCTGGCGCGAAATCTGGCCTGTAGTTACGCCGTTGGACTGAAGCACCAGCTTTCGATGCTGGATGCGGCGGCCGCGGCGGTTGCGCCCGGCAAGAAAATTCCCGACCGGCTGATCGGCGAGTCGATCAAGCACATCGTGTCGCACGAAGTGGGCCACACGCTCGGTTTGCGGCACAACTTCAAGGGCTCGGCGTGGCTGAGCATGGAGGAAGTGCGGCGACGGCGGGACAACACCGATGATGCGCTGTTTGGCTCGGTGATGGATTACAACCCGCTGCTGTTCTTTGCCGGTGATGAGCCGGGCAAGGTGCGGCACATCGCCAGCCCGACGGTTGGGCCTTATGACCTGTGGGCGATTGAATATGGCTACAAGCAGCCGGGGCGCGAGGATGGGGATGAGAAGGCGATGCTGGCCAAGATCGCCTCGCAGTGCACCAAGCGCGAGAACGCTTATGCGACCGATGAGGACACGATGGGCCTCACCTCGGCCGATCCGATGAGCAATCGGTGGGACATGAGCGATGATCCGATCGCCTGGGCGAAGATGCGCGTGGAACTGGCCGATGCGCTGCTGAAGGACATTCGCAAGTGGGCGATCAAGGGCGATGAGCCGAATCATTATCTCAAAGAGACGTTTGCGACGCTGATGTTCGAGAAGTCGCGGAACATGCTGTATGTGAGCCGGCTGGTGGGCGGGCAGATCCACAATCGCAACCGCTCGGGCGATCCGGAGTCCAGGCCGGCGCTGGTTTTGCTCGATCCGAAGAAGCAGCGGGCCGCGCTGGCGGCGATATCGGAGACGGTGTTGCGGGATGATTTCTTCCTGGCCGAGGCCGAGCTTTATAACGAGCTGGGGCCCAGCCGGTGGATGGATTGGGCCAGCAGCACGCCGATGCGGCTGGATTTTCCGATTCACCAGGTGATCAACTCGATGCAGGCGTATTCGCTGATGAACCTGTGCGCGCCGCAGGTGCTCCAGCGGGTGTATGACGCGGAGCTGAAGAGCAAGGCGGAGGATAAATTCACGGCCGCCGAGCTGATCGTGACGGTTCGCGATACGGTTTGGAGCGGATTGACGCTGGACGACGGCGCCAAGTACACCAACGCCAAGCCGAAATTCAGCTCGATTCGGCGGAATCTCCAGAGGCAGCACCTGGCATACATGCTGGGGATCGTGGACAGCGAGTCGGGGCGATTGGTGTCGCCGGATTTGCAGGACCAGGTGAAATATTCGCTGCGGGAGCTGAACGAAGAGATTGGGAACATGCTGGATAAGGCCGAAAAGCCGGGGGCGTCAGCGAAACTGGATTTTGCGACCAGGGCGCACCTGAGCGAATGCAAGAGCGAGATTTATCGCGTGCTCAACGCGCCGCACATCAAGTTTCCGGAGCAGCGCGGGATGATGATTAACATTCTGCGGGCCGATCAGAAGGTGGAAGGCGTGACGCCGCAGGAATAATGCGGAATTGAACCGCAGAGATGCGGAGACGCAGAGACGCAGAGAGGAGTTCTTTTGAATTCTTCTCTACGGTCTCTGCGTTTCTTTGCGCTCTCTGCGGTTGCATTTTCGCATTGGTAGCTGCTCGCTATAATCGGGAGATGATTTACCGCATTGATGTGGGCGCGGCATTGCGGCCGAGGGAAGGGCAGTCGGGGGATGCCGTGGGGGAATCCATACGCCAGCAGATCGCCGAGTGGGGGGTCAAAGTCGGGCCGATCAGCACGCGGAGAATTTTTTTACTGGATACCGATGCCAGCGAGCGCCAGGTGGAGGAGATTGCCCGCGAGCTGCTGGCCGATCCGGTGGTGGAGAGCGCGCAGATGGTGCGCGAGTCGGCGTCGGACAATGGGTGCAGCAGGATCGAGGTGCATCTCAAGCCCGGAGTGATGGATCCGGTGGCCGCTTCGACGGAGATGGCGATTCGGGACATGGGAGTGGATGTGAAAGAGGTGCGGACGGGGCGGGCTTATCTGATTGAGGGGAAATTGGCGCGTGAGGAACTGGAGCGGATCGCCTCGCGGGTGCTGGCCAACGGAGTGGTGGAGTCGGTGCATTTTCAGCCGTTTATTCCGAAGGAATTTGCGCGCGGGCACGCGTATGAGTTCAAATTGCGGCGGGTGGAGATTTGCAGGCTCTCCGATGAGCAGTTGATGAAATTGAGCCGCGAGGGGCATTTGTTTTTGTCGCTGGTGGAGATGAAGGCGATTCAGAATTATTTCGTGAAGCAGAATCGCGAGCCGACGGACATCGAGCTGGAGACGCTGGCGCAGACGTGGTCGGAGCATTGCGTTCATAAGACGCTCAAGAGCGCGGTGGATCTGGAGGTCAGGAATGAGAAGGGCCAGACGATTGAGACAAGGCAATATGACAATTTGATTCGTGACACGATCTTCAAATCGACGATGGAGCTGATGAAGGAGTCGAAGAACGATTTTTGCCTCAGTGTTTTCGTCGACAACGCGGGGGTGATCGCGTTTGATGAGAGCGATGCCGTTTGTTTCAAAGTGGAGACCCACAATCATCCCAGCGCGATCGAGCCGTATGGCGGAAGCGCCACGGGAGTGGGGGGGGTGATTCGCGATGTGCTGGGGACGGGGCTGGCCGCGCGGCCGATTGCCAATACGGATGTGTTTTGCGTGGCGTATCCGGATTTTGAGCCGGGGAAATTGCCCAAGGGCGTGATTCATCCCAAGCGCGTTTTGCAGCAGGTGGTAGCGGGGGTGCGGGATTATGGGAATCGGATGGGGATTCCGACGGTGAATGGCGCGGTTTATTTTGACAATAAATATCTGGGGAATCCGCTGGTTTTCTGCGGGTGCGTGGGATTGATTCCGCGGAACAAGATCAGCAAACAGGCCGGCCGCGGCGATGCGGTGGTGGTGATGGGGGG
>DASYUA010000182.1:0-1898 GCA_036001665.1 Tepidisphaeraceae bacterium | reverse complement strand
GACCGCGGTGACGATGGTGGTGGGGCTGATGAAGCGGGCCAGATCATCGACATGCCCATCAGTGTCATCCCCGGCGATGCCTTCGCCGAGCCAAAGCACGTGTTTCTGGCCGTAATAGTCCTTGAGATATTGCTCGATCTGCTTTTTGGAGAGTTTGGGGTTGCGGTTCTTGTTCAGCAGGCAGGATTCGGTGGTCAGAATCGTTCCCGCACCATTGAAATCCACCGCGCCGCCTTCCATGACGATGCCGGGGTTGAAGACGGGGAGCTTGAGCTCTTTGGCGATGGCGGTGGGGACCGCGTCATCATCGTCGTAAGGCGGATATTTGCCTCCCCAGGCGTTGAAGCCCCAGTCAACGATCGCCGCCTCGGTTTTTCGGCCGGTTTTTCGCAGGACAAAGGCGGGCCCGTGATCGCGGCACCAGGATTCGTTGGTTTTAATATGATGGAAATAGACGTTGGTGGTGGGGCAGCGGTTTTCCTCGAGCTGTTGGCGGACGATGTGCTCCCAGTTGCCGTTGGGGACGTTGATGTGGACCTGCTCGCGGGGGACGATCTCGCGGATGATGGCCGCGAGGTTGGCGGGGACGGTGTGGTATTTGTCGGGGAAGGAAATGCCCTCGGGCCGGGGCCAGGAGAACCAGGTGGCGGTGTGGGGATGCCATTCGGGGGGGAAGGTGTAGCCGAGGGCGGCGGGGGTTTTGGTTGTGCCTGTGGTTTTCGGCATGGGGGGACAGAAGTAGCAGGTTGAAGGGAGATTGGCCAGAGATCGACTGGCGATTGCCTCTGGGTTTGCCGTCCTCATCTGCCACATCGGATCCGCCTCAGCGGGGGCTGGTTTGCGGTTTTGGCTCCTTTGTTTGAGGGTCATTGACGAGAGAATTGTGGAGAAGGCGTTCGATGTCGGGGAAGGACATGCCGGCGAGGAGGTCGCGTTTGGCTGGAATTGGAGGGGAAATGGGTTCGTTTTGCAGGGGAGAGTTGGCAGTGGGTAGTTGATAGTTGATAGGGGGAAAATTGGGTTCGTTTTGCACTTCGGGGGCTTGGGGGTGGTCTTCGTGGGGGCGGGGGTTTTCGAGGCGGTGTTTTTGGAGGCTCCTTAGCTCTTTGTAGCAGCTTGCCAGGGAGCGCTGGAGGTGGGATTCGTAGCGCTGGAGTTTTAGGAATGGGTTGGTTTTGTCATCCTGGTGGATGAAGGTGTGGGCGAGGATGTCGGAGGATTGGCGTGGGGAGAGGTTGGGGGATTGGGGAGGGGGGATTTGGATTTTGGCGGTGTGGCGGTATTTGTTTTCGTGGTAGTGCTTCTCGAGGGCTTGGGTGTGGTGGGATTGGAGTTTTTGGAGGTGGGTGTCGTCGAGTTGGTTGAAAATTTCGCACTCGGCGGCGCTCACGCGGCGCAAGCGCCAGTGGAGTTGGGTGATGCGTTCGACGAGCATGAGTTCGGGGGGGGATTTGGGTTGGAGGGAGTCTTTCATTTCCTGGGAGAAGGTGTCGTAGGCGAGGGGGTTTTCGGTGGGGAGGAGGGCGGTGGTGCAGAGGCCGTGTTTCAGGGAGTTTTGGGAGGAGCGGATTTTGCCTTCCTCGGATTTGGGGCCGGAGGAGTGTTGGGCGTTGAGGCGATTGGCTTCGAGCTGTTTTGGAGAGCACATGGCTTTCCCCTTTTCTGGCCGCGGGGCGGCCGAAATGTCGGGCAGGAGTGCCCGACCTACCGTGGTGGGGCGAGCCCGAATGTCGGGCAGGAGTGCCCGACCTACCGTGGTGGGGCGAGCCCCACCCTACGAGGAGGAGGTTTCCCACCCTTGGATGCCCAACACGCTGACGGGACCCCCCGGAGCGCTGGGCAGGATTAATATAGATGGGATTGGGGGGATGTCAATAGAGAAATTTGGGTTTTATTAG
>DASYUA010000181.1:0-1672 GCA_036001665.1 Tepidisphaeraceae bacterium | reverse complement strand
TGGGAAAAAGAATCCGACCTCCGGTTGCACTACCCATATCTCTTTGAAAGGTATGTCACACCTAAATCTCGAGGACGAGATTCTGATGAGGGGGTAGGACTGTAACATCCCAGTTTTTCACACACCAAAAATCACAGATTTCAAAAACTTTTTCTAAATATCTTGATTGATGTTGTGTCATGTAGAAAACCACCTTAGAGCATGCTTAGCATTTATAAAACTCATTCATGAATTTGCATTTTAAATTCAATTTGTGATTTGGAGTTTATTTGGGTTTATGTGATGATTGATTTAAGTCAAATAACAAAAGGAATTGTTAATATTATATTTAAGCATTACTATATACCAAGGGCAATAACCCAACCCCATTTCTTAATCCTAATTTGGAAATCTCACTAATCATTTTGATTAGCCATATGACAAGTTTAATATATATAAATAAATAGAAAATAGTAAATGAAAATGGAAAAAGGAAAAGAAAAAGAGGAAAAAGGGGAAGGGCCATTTCGGCCTGGCCAGCCGGCCTGCCCCGCGAATCCGGCCAATACAGCCCAGCAGCAGCCCAATGGCAAGGCCGCCTCGCCTTCACCTCGCTCGCACGCGCACGCCCGCTCGCGCGAGTCGGCCCAGCAGGCCTGCCGGCCCAGCACGACGGCCGCGACGCCGCCGCCGAGGCTGACGAGGTCGCCCCACCTGTCAGTCGTGCCCCCCTCCTTTGTCCCTGTTCTTCTTCCTCCCCTCGCCGCGCCGCGCCCGAGCCGCACCGCATCGCGCCGCGCCCGCGTCGCGCTGAACCGACCGCACCTGCCCGCGCGCGCTCGCCCTGCCACATCAGCCGACAGGGGGGGTGACAGGGTCACGCAAATCGCATGCCCCTGCCTGCCGCGAGCCCCGCCCTGGCAGAGCCCTGCCACGGCGACCGCTCTGCCCCGCCCTGGCCGCCCGTCCACAATCGAGAGCATCGCCCTCCCCTTTTGTCGTGACCCTGCAGCCTGGAGTGGGAGCCTTGGCAGCCGCTTGATCGAGCCGAGGTGCTTGATCACCGTCCGCTCCCAACCGATCCGCCGCCATGGCCCCTCTCCTATAAAGCTCTAGCCTCGGACCCCGTAGGGTTTCCCAACCGCCGCCGCCGCTCTGGTGGCCGTCCCAAGTCCCTAACCGCAACGGCGCAGAGAAGAGAAGGAAAGGGGGGAAAGGAGAAGAGAGGAGGCGGGGAGAAGAAGGAGGTGCCGGATCGGAGCCGCTCGACGCCGCCGCAGGGCTGCTGCCAGGGAGGAGGACGCCGGCGCCTGATCGTCTTCGTTGTCGCCCCGCTCTGCACTGCGTCGAGCCGCCGCGACCTCGACGTCTTCCACGCCGCCGTCCCGGACCCAAGGTAAGCCCCACGGCCTCGCCCTGCCGATTAGTTGCCACGCTCGCCGCGGCCACACCCCGCCGCGGCGAGGACGCGTTCCGGCCGCTGCTGCTAGGAGTAGTGGACGAGGTCGCTGCGTCCGGCTCCGCCTCGAAGAGAGGAAGCCAATGCGCCCCCTAGCGGCCGAAGTAGATGCCTTGGAGGCCTAGTTCAAGCTGCCATGTCGGGCCACCGCTCGTCGGCGCCGCCGCCATGGCGAGGTCACCCCTCGCATCTCCGGCCGCCTCGCGCGACGAGGAAGGGCCGTCGAGCCTCGCC